>DATIFV010000086.1:0-15480 GCA_035455085.1 Candidatus Methylomirabilota bacterium
CTGCCGCTACTGTCCCTACAACCAGATCTGCCCGAGCACCGCCACCCAGGAGTGACCCAGGAGGAGCCATGAAGCTCAAGGCCAACGGGATCGAGATCAACTACGAGATCGAGGGCGACGGCCCGGCGGTGACGTTCAGCCACTCGCTCGCCTGCAGTCTCTCCATGTGGGACGAGCAGGTGCGCGCGCTCCGGGGCCGCTACCGCGTGCTGCGCTACGACACCCGCGGCCACGGGCAGAGCAGCGCGCCCGCGGGCGCCTACACCCTGGAGCAGCTCGCCGACGACCTGAAGGGCCTGCTCGACGGGCTCGGCATCGGCGCGACCCACTTCGTGGGGCTCTCGATGGGCGGTATGATCGGGCAGGTCTTCGCGCTCAAGTACCCCGCCATGGTCCAGAGCCTCGCCCTGTGCGACACCACGAGCCGCTACGCCCCGGGGGCGGCCGCGGTCTGGGAGGAGCGGATCAAGACGGTGGGGGCCAAGGGCATGGAGCCGATGGTGGCCCCCACCCTCGAGCGGTGGTTCACCGCGCCCTTCCGCGCGCGCCGCAAGGACGTGATGGAGCGGGTGGGCGCGCTGATCCGCGCCACCCCGCCCGCGGGCTACATCGGCTGCTGCCACGCGCTTCCCAAGATCAACGTCACCGAGCGGCTCCGCGACGTCCGCTGCCCGGCGCTGGTGATCGTGGGTGAGGAGGACCCCGGCACCCCGGTGGAGATGGCGCGCGAGATCCACGCCGCGCTGCCCGCCGCGGAGCTGGCGGTGCTGTGCCGGGCCTCGCACCTGTCGAACGTCGAGCAGCCGGAGGAGTTCAACCGCGCGCTCGGGAGCTTCCTCGACAAGCTGACCGGCCGCACGAAGCTCTAGGCGCCGCCCCCGGCCCATGCCTTCGGCCCGCTCGGCGGCGGCGGTCGTCCGGCAGATCCGCCTCTGGGCGGGCCTCGTGCTGTTCACCTACGTGAGCCTGCACCTCCTCAACCACAGCCTCGGCCTGATCTCGCTCGACGCCATGCTCGCGGGGCAGGAGTGGTTCCTCCGGCTCTGGCGGAGCCGGCCCGGAACCCTCGCCCTCTACGGCGCCTTCACCGTGCACCTGCTGCTCGCGTACTGGTCCCTCTACCGCCGGCGCACGCTCCGCATGCCCGCGTGGGAAGCCACCCAGCTCACCCTCGGGCTGACGATCCCGCCGCTCCTCGTCTGGCACGTGGTCGCCACCCGGCTGGCCCACGAGGTCGCGGGCACCGAGCCGAGCTACACCCTCGTCGTGCTCGCGCTGTGGCAGCTCGACCCGGTGGCCGGGCTGCGCCAGAGCGTCGCCCTGGTCATCGCCTGGCTGCACGGCTGTGTGGGCCTGCACTTCTGGCTGCGGTTGCGCCCCTGGTACGCGCGTGTCGCCCGGCTGATCTACAGCGGCTTCCTGCTGCTGCCGGTGCTCGCCCTGCTGGGATTCGCGGGGGCGGGGCGCGAGGTCGCGCGGCTCGCCCAGGATCCGGCCTTCGTGCCGCGGGTGTTCGCGGAGACGCGCCCGCCCAGGCCCGAGCAGCGCGCGGTGCTCGGGGGCGTCGCGACCGGCTTCTTCTGGGGGCATCTGGGCGCGATCGCACTGATCCTGGCTGCGCGCGGCACCCGCGAGCATCTCCGCCGCCGCCAGGGCATCCGCGTGGGCTACCCGGACGGCCGCGAGGTGCTGGTGCCCCGGGGGTTCACGGTTCTCGAGGCGAGCCGGTCCGCGGGCATCCCGCACGCCTCGGTGTGCGGCGGGCGCGGCCGCTGCTCGACGTGCCGGGTCCGCGTGACCCGCGGCGAGGAGCACCTCCCCGCGGCCACGCTGGAGGAGCTGCGCGTGCTCGGGCGGGTCGGAGCCCCGTCCCACGTGCGCCTGGCCTGCCAGGTGCGTCCCCGCGGGGACCTGGCGGTGGTCCCCCTCGTGCCGGCCGGGGTCGAACCGGCCGAGGCGCTCGGGGCGGGCGACCATCGCGACGGACGGGAGCTGACGATCGCGGTGCTCTTCGCGGACCTGCGCGGGTTCACCCGCCTCGCCGAGCGCAAGCTTCCCTACGACGTGGTGTTCATCCTCAACCGCTACTTCGAGGCGGTCGGCAGCGCCATCACCGACGCGGGGGGCATCGTCAACCAGTTCACCGGCGACGGGGTCATGGCGCTGTTCGGCGTGGACGGCGGCCCCGAGGCGGGCTGTCGGCAGGCGGTCCGGGCCGCGGGCGCCATGGTCGCCCGCGTGCAGGAGCTCAGCCGTACCCTCGCCGCCGACCTGGATGCCGCGCTGCAGCTCGGGATCGGGATCCACAGCGGGCCGGCGGTGGTCGGCCGGATGGGCTACGCTTCCACGACGTACCTGACCGCGGTGGGCGACACCGTGCACGTCGCGGCGCGCCTGGAGGCCCTCACCAAGGACTACGGCTGCGAGCTGGTCCTCTCCGAGGACGCCGCGGTCCGCGCCGGCCTGGAGGTGTCCGATCACGCCCGCCACGAGCTGACCGTGCGCAACCGCGAGGCCCCGCTCGCGGTGTTCGTGGTGCCGAGCGCCCGGCGTCTGGTGGAGCGGCTCGGGCTCAGTGGTGATAGAGTCGTCGCCACCAGGAGCGAGGAGAGGGGATGACGCTCGAGCGCCGGGGGTCGTTCTGGGACATGATCGAGAGCCCTCTGCCCGCGCCGCCGGCGGCGCGCCCGCTCGACCGGGCGCTCGAGCACGTCCAGGCCCTCCGGGGCCCGGCATGAGCAGCCACGGCCGCTCCGGGCCGCCGGCCGCGGCGGCGCCCGAGCCCACGTTCGCCGAGCAGGCGCGGACCCTCGTCCATCTGCGCCGCGCCGGCACGCTCGGCACCCTGTCGCGCCGGCATCCCGGACACCCCTTCGTGTCGATCATGCCCTACGCGCCGGACGAGCGCGGCCGGCCCCTGCTGCTCATCAGCCGCCTGGCCATGCACACGCAGAACCTCGAGGGCGATCCCCGCGCGAGCCTGCTGGTCGCCCAGGCCGGGGAGGGTGACGATCCCCTCGCGCTGGCGCGGGTCACCCTCCTCGGCCGTGCCGGCCGGGTGGACGCCGCGGCCCGGCCGGCCGCGCGCGAGGCCTACCTGGCCCGCCACCCGGGCGCGGTCCACTGGGTCGACTTCGAGGACTTCGCCTTCTGGCGGCTCGACCTCGCGGACGTCTACTTCGTGGGCGGCTTCGGGGCGATGGGCTGGGTCGAGGCCCCGGGCTACGAGGCCGCCTCGCCCGACCCGCTGGCCGACGCCGCCGCCGACATCGTCGGCCACATGAATCGCGACCATCCGGATGCGCTCGTCGCCTACGCGCGCGCGCTCGGCGGTCTCGAGGCCGATCGGGCCGAGATGGTGGCGGTGGATCGGCTCGGCTTCAAGCTCCGGGTCGAGAGCCGCGGGGAGCTGCGCGGATGCCGCATCCCCTTCGCCCGCGAGGCCGTGACCGCCGGGCAGTGTCGGGCAGTCCTGATCGAGATGCTCGAGGACTGCCGCCGACGCCCCGCACCCTGATCCCAAACGAGGAGGGAGGCACATGGCACGCTCCATCAAGGTCGCCGCCGCGCAGATGGGCCCCAACAACGAGGGCACGAGCCGGGAGGAGATCGTCGAGCGCATGCTCGGGCTGCTCGAGCAGGCCGTCACGGAGGACGTCCAGATCCTGGCCTACCCGGAGATGGCGCTGACCACCTACTTCCCGAAGCGCGTCCGCGACGACTTCGATCAGTTCTTCGAGACCGAGATGCCGCCCAAGGCGCTCGCCCCCCTGCTCGAGCGGGCGCGCCGGGCGCGCATCGCCTGCCACGTGGGCTTCTGCGAGAAGGCCCAGGGTCGCTACTTCAACACCGCGCTCTTGACCGACGAGGCCGGCCGCCTGGCGGGAGTTTTCAGAAAGATTCACCTCCCCGGGGTACGCGTCCCCGACGGTCACGCCCAGGTCTACGAGCCCCACTTCTTCGAGTCCGGGGATACCGGGTACCGGGTCTTCGACGCGGCCGGGGCCAAGGTCGGCATCGCGATCTGCCAGGACCGCCGCTTCCCCGAGTCCTACCGCAGCCTGGGCCTGCTGGGCGCGGAGATCGTGCTCATCGGCTACAACACCCCGCTCTCGCCGCTGGCCCTGGACCTGAACGAGCTGTGCCTGCGCGCCGGCGCCTACCAGAACAATCTCTTCGTGGTCGGCATCGCCAAGGCCGGCGTCGAGGACGGCATGGAGCTGATCGGCGGCTCCTGCATCGTGAACCCGATGGGGCAGGTGGTGGCCAGGGCCGCGACCACCGGCGACGAGCTCATCGCCGCCCGCATCGATCTCGACCAGATGGTCCCGGCCCGCAAGCGCTGGGACTTCCTGGGCCGCCGTCACCCCGAGCACTACGGCCTGCTCACCCAGCCCACGAAGCCGGCCGCGCGATGAGCGCTCGCGCGAAGAGGCTCGGAACGTCCGCTCGCGCGAAGAGCCCTTCGATAGACCTCCTCGTCCGCGGCGGGCGCGTGGTCACCCCCACCGAGGTGCTCGAGACCGCGGTGGCGGTGAGCGGCGGCCGGATCGTGGCGCTCGGGGCCGAGGCGATGCTGCCCCCCGCGGCGCGGACGATCGACGCCACCGGCAAGTACGTGCTGCCGGGACTGATCGACTGCCACGTCCACCTGGGCGCGGTGTACGACGACTGGCGCACCGGGCCGGAGGCGGCCGCACACGCCGGGCTCACCACCCTGCTCTCGTTCGTGGAGTATGACGACCAGGCGCGGGAGACGCTGCCCCGGGCCCTCGGGCGCCTGCGGGAGGAGGCCTCCCGGCAGTCGGTGGTGGACTTCGGGTTCCACTTCATCCTGAACAACCAGCCCTACATCCTGGACGGCCTCGCCGAGGCCTTCGCGCAGGGCGTGACCTCCTACAAGATCTTCATGACCTACAAGAAGCGGCCGAACCGCATGTGTTCGGATGAGTTCATCGCCCAGGTCATGGAGCGCATCGCGGCGCTCGGCGGAGTGTGCCAGCTGCACTGCGAGAACGGGGACATCCTCTACCACCTCGAGAACAAGGCGATCGCGGAGGGCCGGGTGAAGCCGACCGACTTCCCGGCGACCTGCCCGCCGTGGACCGAGGAGGAGGCGATCAACCGGGCCATCCTGATCGGGGAGATGACCGGCTGTCCGGTCTACGTGGTGCACCTGTCGACCCGCCTCGGGCTCGACCGGATCAAGGCGGCGCAGGCCCGCGGCCAGCGCGTGTGGACCGAGACCTGTCCGCAGTACATGCTGCTGACCGAGAAGGAGATGGAGACCTGGGGGCCCCTCGCCAAGATCGGCCCCCCGCTCCGCCCGGTCGGGGGCGGTGACGGCGACGCCCTGTGGAGCGGCAGCCGCGAGGGCTACATCGCCACCGTGGCCAGCGACCACTCGCCCCGCCGCAAGGCGCTGAAGGAGCCCGGCTGGAAGAACATCTTCGTGGACGGCGAGGGCAAGCCGGTCCCGTTCGGCAGCCCCTCCATCGAGACCCTGGTGCCGCTCATGTGGAGCGAGGGCGTGGTGAAGCGCAGTCTCCCCGTCACGTGGCTGGCGCGGGTGATGGCCGAGAATCCCGCGCGCATCTTCGGGCTCTATCCCCGGAAAGGCGCCATCCGGGTCGGCGCCGACGCGGATCTCACCATCATCGATCCCGATGCGGACGGGACGATCCGGGTGGCCGACCACCGCGGCATCGCGGGCTGGACCCTCTACGAAGGGTGGAAGGCGCACGGGCGCCCGTGGATGACGATCCTGCGCGGGCAGGTGCTGCTGAATCAGGGGCGGCTCGAGCAGAAGCCGGGGTACGGCCGGTTTCTCGCCCGCACCGGGCCGGTGGCGCCGATCGCGGGCGTCGCGGGGTAGCCGCGCGGTGGCCGACTACCTCGACCGGCTCGCGGAGTTCGTCGAAGCGACGGACGCCAAGCACCTGCCCGACCGGGCGCTCCGCGCGGCGCGGCTCGTGCTCCTGGACACGCTCGGCGCGATGGTCGCGGGCAGCGCGCTGCCCGAGAACCGGCGCCTCGCCGCGGCCGTGCTCGAGCGGCGCTCGCGCGCCGCCGCCACCCTGGTCGCCCACCGCGGCCGGGTGGATCCGCTGCTCGCGACGTTCGCCAACGCGACGGCCGGCGTGGCGCTCGAGGTCGACGAGGGCAGCCGGCTCGGCGGCGGCCACCCCGCCATCCACGTGGTGCCGGCCGCGCTCGCGGTGGGAGAGGACCGCGGCGTGGACGGGGGACGGCTCCTCGACGGCCTGGTCGCCGGCTACGAGGTGTGCTCGCGCCTGGGCAGTGCCACCGTCCCCCGGCCCAACGTGCACTCGCACGGCACCTGGGGCACCATCGGCACCGCCGTCGCGGTGGCCAAGCTCGCCGGGCTGGACGCGACCGGGATCCGCGCGGTGATCAACCTGGCCGCGAGCATGAGCCCGGCCAACACCTGGACCCCGGCGCTCGAGGGCGCGACGATCCGCAACGCCTATCCGGGCCGCTCCGGGCTCGACGGGATCCTGGCGGTGGACCTGCATCGTGCCGGGTTCACCGGGCTGGCCGACGGCCCCGCGGACGTGTACGGCACCATCCTGGCCGAGCGCTTCGAGCCCGAGCGCGCGCTCGACGGCCTCGGCGGGCCGCTGCGCATCGAGCAGAACTACTTCAAGCTCTACGCCTGCTGCCGCTACAACCACTTCGCGCTGGACGCGCTGCTCGCGCTGGCGCGGCGCGAGCGGCTGCACGCCGACCAGGTCGAGGGCGTGGTGGTGACCACCATCCCCTTCGGGCCGCGGATGGCCGGGACGGCCCCGGCGTCGATGCTGGCCGCGAAGTTCTCCATCCCGTACGCGGTGGCCGCGGCCCTGGTGCTGGGGCGGGCCGACGTCGCCGCCTTCGCGGAGCCGGCGCTGAGCGACCCGCGGATCCGCACCCTCGCGGCGCGGGTGGAGGTGCGCGCGGATCCCGAGATGTCGCCGCGCCGGGCCGACCATCCGACGGCTCGGATCGAGGTGGCCCTCAGGGACGGTCGCCGGCTCTCCGGGTCCACCACCGTGGTGCGCGGCGACTTCCAGGACCCGGTGCCCGCGGAGGAGGTCGTCGAGAAGTTCCTCGCGCTCGCGTCGGAGCCCCTGGGCCCGGGGCGCGCCCGCGAGGTGGTCCGGCTCGTGGAGGAGACGGAGCGGCTCGAGGACGTCCGGGACCTGACCGCGCTGCTGGTGCCCGAAGCGTAGAGGAGGAGCGATCCCATGGACGAGGCGAAGGCCCAGCAGGCCGAGGTGGCGGCCCTCCTCGGCGTCATCGAGCGGATGGCCGCCGATCTGGCCCTGGCCGAGGAGCCGGCCCGCTTCATCGCCGCCCTCGAGGCGGCGCGGCCCACCCCGGAGGAAGCGCCCCCGGCGTGACCGGCTGGACCATCGAGGGCCTGGCCGCGGCGATCCGCGCCGGCAAGGTCTCGCCGGTGGAGGCCACGCAGGAGTGCCTCGCCCGGATCGAGCGCCTCGACGGCCGTCTCCGCGCCTTCATCACCCTGGATCGCGCACGGGCGCTCGAGTCCGCCCACCGGCTCGAGGCGGACCAGGCGCGCGGCGTCTGGCGCGGGCCGCTGCACGGTGTCCCGCTCGCCTTCAAGGACCTGTGCTTCATCCGCGGCCTTCCCACCTCCTGCGGCACCAGGACCGCCGAGTACTTCCTCGCCGAGCAGGACTGCACGGTGGTGGCCCGCCTCGCGGCCGCGGGCGCGGTGACGCTGGGCAAGCTCAACATGACCGAGCTCGCGATGGGGCCCTTCGGGGACAACGCCCACCACGGGCACGCCCAGAACCCGTGGCGGCTCGGCCACTGCGCGGGCGGCTCCTCGAGCGGCTCGGCGGTGGCGGTCGCGGCGGGTCTCGCCCTGGGCGCGGTCGGGACCGACACGGGCGGCTCCATCCGGCTTCCCGCGGCGGCCTGCGGCATCGTCGGGCTCAAGCCCACCTACGGCCGCGTCAGCCGGGCGGGCGCGATGCCGCTCAGCTGGTCGAACGACCACGTGGGGCCGATGGCGCGCACGGTCCGGGACTGCGCGCGGCTGCTGGCGGTGATGGCGGGGCCGGATCCGCTCGACGCGACCGCGAGCCGGGCCCCGGTGCCGGACTATCTCGCCGCGCTGAGCGGGCGCCTCGAGGGGGTGCGGGTCGGCCTCGTGGAGAACTTCTTCTTCCAGGGTGTCCACGCGGAGATGGAGGCGGCGGTGCGGGCGGCACTCGACGTCGTCGCGCGCCTGGGCGCCCGCGTCTCGGATCTGCGCGTGCCCGATCCGCAGACGACGAGCGACATCACGAACCTGGTCAGCCGCGCCGAGGCCTCGACCGTTCACGCCCGGCTGCTGCGGGAGCGGCCGCACGAGATCCAGCCGGTGGTCCGGGCGCGCCTGGAGCTCGGGACGCGCATCCCGGCCTACGACTACCTGCAGGCGCTCCGCCTGCGGGCCCGCCTCGCGCGGGGATTCGTGGCGGAGGTGTTCGGCCAGGTGGACGTCCTGCTCGCCCCGGTGATCCCGGAGCCCGCGCCCCCGCTGGGGCATGCCACCGAGGGGCCGGTGCCGGAGCTCGCGGCCCGCCAGGGCCGATTCTCGCGCCTGACGCGGCCGTTCAACGGGCTCGGCCTGCCCGCGCTCAGCGTGCCCTGCGGGTTCTCGTCGACGGGCCTGCCGCTGGCCCTCCAGCTCGTCGGCCGCCCCTTCGACGAGGCCACCGTCCTGCGCGTCGGTGACGCCTACCAGCACGCCACCGACTGGCACCTCCGCGTTCCACCCGTCGATTAGGCGGGGGCCACGACCCTCGCGGGGAACCGGGCGCCGAGAAGGACGCAGATGCGAGGCGGCGAGCCGGCCGCCCCCGAGGCGTACTTGTCGTACGTTGAGGGGTGCGGCCGGCTCGGCAACGAAGCCGATGCGCCCTTATCGGCGTCCGCCTACCGGTCCAGCCAGACGCGGTGCATGTCGGTGAGCCCCGCCGGTATCATCTGGAAGCCCTTCACGTACTTGTGGAAGACCTTCTGCTCGTTCAGGTGCAGGAGGATGGCGACCGGTGCGTCCTCGACGATCAGGCGCACCGCCTCCTCGTAGAACTTCTTGCGCTTCTTGAAGTCGTTCTCGGAGCGAGCTCCCTCGACCATCCGGTCGAAGTCCTTGTTCACCCACTTGCCCGCGTTCCAGGCCTCGGTGGAGTGGAGCTCCGGGTAGAGCGTCTCGTCGGGGTCGAGGTCGGCGTCCCACTGGATCTGGACGAGATCCCACTGCCGCTCCTGCAGCCACCGCCGCCGGAACGTGGGGGCGTCGGCCAGCTCGATGTTGACCTTGATGCCGATCTTGGCGAGCTGGGCCTGGATCACCTCGGCCTGGCGCGGCACCGTGCCCGCGTTGCCCGACAGCAGCATCACCTCGGTGCCGTTCGGGTACTTGGACTGCTTCATGAGCTGCTTGGCCTGCTCGAGGTCGAAGTACTGCCCGTTCTTGCCCGTCTCGTAGGCCGCGTCGTAGAAGCCGCCCATGGGGGGCGAGATCGGCCCGTGGGCGACGATGCCCTCCCCGAACTCCACGCGCTCTAGGATCTCCTTCCGGTCGATCGCGAAGGCTACCGCCTTGCGCAGGTTCTTGTCCGAGAAGGGCTCCTTGGCCAGGTTCATGTGCAGGCAGCGCCAGTTACCGCCCACCGCGGTGAAGACGTTGAGCTTGGGGTCCTTTCGCAGGTCGGCGACGAACTGCGGCGACACGTTGTTGATGCCGTCCACCTCGCCGGTCCGGAGCGCGGCCACCAGCGTGGAGGGCTCGATGATGAACTTGATCAGGACCTCGTCGAGGTAGGGGAGCGTGCCGCCGGCCGCGTCCTTCTCCCAGTAGTTCGCGAAGCGCTCCAGGCGGATGAAGTCGCTCTCCTTCCACTCCACGAACTTGAAGGGCCCGGTGCCGACCGGGCTGCGGCCGTAGGCCTTGCCCTTCTCCTTCACCGCCCGCGGCGACAGGATGGTGCCGGCCCGGCCGGTGGAGCCGGTGAATGCGACGCGAAGGAACGGGTAGGGCTTGGCGAACGAGAGCTTGATGGTATGGGGGTCGGGGGTCTCGATCGACTCGAGCAGGGCGAGCTTCCAGGCGTGGATCGGCGCCTGGGCCTTGTCCTTGACGCGCTCGAGGTTCCACTTGATGTCCGCGGCGGTGCACGGGTCGCCGTTGTGGAAGGTGACGCCCTTGTGCAGCCGGAAGACGTGGACGCGGTCACCCTGGATCTCCCACTCGCGCGCCAGCTCGGGCTTGAAGTCCACGCTCTTGCCGTCGGTGGAGGTGATCCGGAGCAGGCCGTTGTAGATGTTGTTGTGGATGGCGCACGCGGTGATGAACGTGGTGTTGTGCGCGTCCAGGGTGTCGATGTTCTGGAAGCTGCCGATCTTGATGGTGCCGCCCCGCTTCGGAGTCTGCCCGTGCGCGACCCCGGGCGCCAGCGGCAGCCCGGCGGCGAGCCCCGCCGCGGTCAGGCCGAGCGCCTGCAGCATCGCGCGCCGGGAGACCGGATCGTGGACCCACTCGCCCGCGCGCAGCTCCCGGTTGACTTCCTCGAACCCATCGCGACTCTTCATGTCGGTCCTCCTTCGGAGTAGAGGTAACACGCGACGGCGTGGCCCGGCGCCGCCTCGCGGAGAGCGGGCTCGGCTTCCTCGCAGCGGGCCATGCGGTGAGGGCAGCGGCTCGCGAAGCGGCAGCCTCGCGGCAGGTCGATCGGGTTGGGCAGCTCGCCTTGCAGGAGCCGGGTCGGGTCGTCGAAGATGGACGCGGTCCCGTCGCCCACCACGGGGATCGCGGCCAGCAGGGCCTGCGTGTAGGGATGCAGCGGCTGCTTGAACAGCGCGCCGGTCGGCGCCACCTCCACGAGCCTGCCGAGGTACATCACCGCGACCCGGTGGCTCACGAAGCGGATGACCCCGAGGTCGTGGGAGACGAAGAGGTACGCGAGGCCCAGGCGCTCCCGCAGGTCCACGAGCAGGTTCAGGATCTGGGCGCGCACCGAGACGTCGAGCGCGGAGACCGCCTCGTCGGCGACCACGAGGCGCGGCCCCGCGGCGAGGGCGCGGGCGATGCCCACCCGCTGGCGCTGTCCCCCGGAGAGCTCGTGCGGGTAGCGGTGCACGTGCTCGGAGGAGAGGCCCACCATGTCGACGAGGTCCCGGACCCGCGCCCCGACCGCGGGGCCCTCGGCGACCCGGTGCACGCGGATGGGCTCCGCGACCATCCGGCCCACCGTCATGCGGGGGTTGAGCGAGCTGTACGGGTCCTGGAAGACGATCTGGATGTGCCGGCGGACGGGCAGGAGCTCGCGGGCGGTCAGGTGCGTGATGTCCTGCCCCTGGAAGACGATCCGGCCCCGGGTCGGGTCGATGGCGCGCAGGACGAGCCGGCCGGTGGTGGTCTTGCCACAGCCCGATTCGCCGACCAGCCCGAGGGTCTCGCCCGGCTCGATCGCGAAGCTCACCCCGTCGACCGCGTGGACGACGCGGCGGGCGGCGCCCGGCCACAGCGCGGCCAGTGGGTTGCCACGGACCGGGAAGTGCTTGACGAGGTCCGAGACCTCGAGCAGGGGCGGGGAAGGGGTCACGGCGTCTCCGCGAGGTGACAGGCGGCGGCGTGGTCGGGCGCGAGAGATCGCAGCGCCGGGGCCTCGAGGCGGCAATGCGGCTCGGCGATCGGACAGCGGGGATGGAAGCGGCAGCCCGAGGGCAGGGCCCGGAGCCCCGGCATCATCCCGCCGATGGCCCCGAGCCGCCCGTTGCCGTGAAGCTGCGGCAGGCACGCGATGAGCCCGCGCGTGTAGGGGTGGGCGGGGGCGCGGAAGAGCGCGGCGACCGGCGCCTCCTCGACGACGCGTCCCGCGTACATCACGAGCACCCGGTGGCACATCTGCGAGATGATGCCCAGATCGTGCGAGACGAGGAGCACCGCCACCCCGAGCTCGCGCGCGAGCTGGCGGATGAGGGCGAGGACCTGCGCCTGGATGGTCACGTCGAGCGCGGTGGTCGGCTCGTCCGCGATGAGCAGGCTCGGCACGCAGGAGACGCCCATCCCGATCATGACCCGCTGGGCCATGCCCCCGCTGAACTGGTGAGGATAGTCGCGCGCGCGCGCCCGCGGCGACGGGATGCCGACGCGGGCCAGCGTCTCCACCACGCGCTCCTTCAGCCGGCGCCGCGGCTCCGGCAGGTGCAGGGCCATCGCCTCCAGCATCTGATCGCCGACGCGGAACACCGGGTTGAGGGAGGCGCCCGGGTTCTGGAAGATCATCGCGACGTCCTTGCCCCGAATGCGGGCCAGCGCGGCCTCGTCGAGGGTCAGCAGATCGCGCCCGCCGAACCACACCTGCCCGGCGACGCGTCCGGGAGGCTGCCGGATCAGGCCCAGGATCGCTTCCGAGGTCAGCGACTTGCCCGCCCCCGACTCGCCCACCAGCCCGACGATCTCCCCGCGGCGGACCTGGAAGCTCACCCGGTCGACCGCGCGCATCGCGCCGTCCTCCGAGGCGAACTCGACCGTGAGGTCGCGGACCTCCAGGACGATCTGGGGGGGAGCGCCGGCCGCCGTGGCTCTCACCGGCGCATCCGGGGGTCGAGGGTGTCGCGCAGCCCGTCACCCAGCAGGTTGAGCGCCACGATGGCCAGCATGAGCGCGATGCCCGGGATGGTCGAGACGTGCGGCGCCATCACGATGAAGGGCTGGCCCTCGGCGATCATCCGGCCCCACGCCGCGGTCGGCGGCGGCGGACCGAGCCCGAGGAACGAGAGCCCGGACTCGGTGATGATGGCCCCGGAGACGCGCAGGGCGGCCTGGACGATGATCGGGGCCAGCACGTTGGGCAGCACGTGCTGGAAGACGATGGCCAAGCTTCCGACCCCGGCCAGGCGGGCCGCCTCGATGTAGGGCTCCTCCTTCACCGCGAGGACGTCGGCGCGGGTCACCCGCGCGAACGGCGCGATGAAGCCGACCGCGACCGCGATGATCACGTTGCGCACCCCGAAGCCCATCACCGCCATCATCGCGATCGCCAGGATGATGATCGGAAACGCGAACAGCCCGTCCATGATCCGCATGATCACGGCATCCACGAGGCCGCCGTAGTAGCCGGACACCAGCCCCAGGGTCACCCCGACGACCATGGCGAGCAGGACCGCCGCGAGGCCGACCACGAGGGCCACCCGGGCCCCGTAGATGATGCGGCTCAGGATGTCGCGGCCGAAGCTGTCGGTGCCGGCCCAGTGCGCCGCGGACGGACGCTCGAGCGGGGTGCCCACGCCCTGGGCGATCGGATCGTAGGGGGCCAGGACGGGCGCCAGGACCGCCATCACCACGATTCCCAGGAACACCGCGAGGCCGAACACCGCGCCGGGGTTTCGCGCGAACCGGCGCCACCAGCGGCGGACGCCCGTCCCGGCGCGCGGCGTCTCGGCGGCCGCGAGCGTGGGGACGGAGGCCAGGGGCTGCGCCACTAGGCCACCCGGATCCTCGGGTTGAGGACGGCGTACAGGAGATCGACCAGGAGGTTGACCACCACCACCGCGAGCACTCCGACGAGGATGGCGCCCTGCACCACCGAGTAGTCCCGGTTCAGGATGGCGCTCACCGAGAGCCGGCCCATGCCGGGAATCGCGAACACGGTCTCGGTCAGGACCGCGCCCCCCAGCAGGGTGCCGAACTGGAGGCCGATCACGGTCACCACCGGGATGAGGGCGTTGGCCAGCGCGTGCTTGTAGACGAGCGCGGCCCGTCGGACCCCGCGGGCCCGCGCGGCCTTGACGTAGTCCTGGTCGAGCACCTCGAGCAGGCTCGAGCGGATGATCCGGGCCACCAGCCCGGAGAAGAAGGTGCCGAGGGTCACCGCGGGCAGCACGAGGCGCCAGAGACCCTGGGCGAGATCCGTCCAGGGATGCACGTATCCCATGGCCGGGAACCAGCCTAGGTACACGCTGAACACCCAGATCAGGATGATGCCCTTCCAGAAGGCGGGCATCGAATAGACGAAGATCGCGAAGCCCATCGACCCGTAGTCCCAGGCCGAGTCCTTGCGCATCGCCGCGATGATGCCCGAGGGCACCGCGATCAGGATCCCCACGACGACGCTCGCCATGACGAGGGTCAGGGTGGGGATGAACGCGTCCAGCACGAGCGTCGACACCCGCTCGTGATTGATGAAGGAGTCGCCGAGATCACCGGCGAGGACGCTGCGGACCCAGATGACGTACTGGGTCACGACGGAGCGGTCGAAGCCGAGCTCGCGGCGGAGACGCTGGTAGGCCTCGTCGGTGAAGTCATCGCCGAGGCGCATCAGCACGGGATCGCCCGGGATCATCCGCATCAGGACAAAGATGATCACCGAGACCGTGAAGAGCACGGCCAGGGTCTGCCCGAGACGAGAGAGAACGAATCGGACCATGGCGCCTCCGGCCGATCCAGCCGAACCCGAGCGGACACGGACCGGCCCGTCCCTCGGGGACGACAGCGGCCCGCAGTTGGGGGGCGAGTATACTGTGCGCCCCGGACCGCCGCAAGGCGGCCCGGGCGCCTACCGGCCGAACACGAGCTGCAGGCGGTAGAAGCCGAGCGCCACGTCCTCGGTGGCGCCCCGCCGCGCGAGCGCCTCGGCGCCGAGCAGGTCCCGGCAGGCCTCCTCGATCGCGCCGGCGTCGATGCCCTCCACGAGGACGACCCAGCGCACGAGCGCGTCGGGCGTCGCGAGCAGCTTCTTCTCGTCGCTCCGGGCCGCGCCGCTCACCCCCGCGTCGCCCTCCAGGAGGTGGCCGGTCACCACCCCGCGGTGCTCGGCGGCCGCGGGCAGCGCGGTGCCGGTGAGCCACGCGCGGAGCGCCTCCTCGTGGCCGGGCCGCGGCCCGAGCCGCAGGGTGGCGATCACGCCGCCCAGGCCCGCCCCGACGCTCGCCACCACACGGCAGGCGGTGCGGGTGTTGTTGCGGACGAGCGGCATGGTCCTCCGCGTCCACGGCGTCGGGTCCCCGAGGCGCGCCAGGTAGGCCGGGCTCTGCAGGGTGTCGAGCGACTCGGTCTCGTAGAAGTAGAAGTACTCGGGCGGATCACCCAGGGTGGCGTAGCGCCGGCAGCGGAGGAAGCCGGGCACCGCGACCCGCTCCGGGATGTGTTCGCGCAGGTGCCAGAGGTCGAACTCGGCCTCGCCGCCCGGGACGACGTCGTGCCAGAACGCGAGCACTCCCCGGCCGGCCATGGTCATGGCGCCGACGGTACCGGCCGCGAGGGCCCCGCGTCAAGGGTCGCCGGGCGCCGCGGTGCGCTAAACTGGGCGGCGTGTCCTCGCCCGTCGACAGCGCGACCACCGCCCGGCCCGAGCCCCGCGGCCTCCTGCTGCGCCTGTTCGGTCGCATCCGCCTGGCCTACCTGCCGGTGCTCGTCACCTACTTCTGCTACGGGGCGAGCGGGATCACCGCCATCGC
>DATIFV010000087.1:0-7695 GCA_035455085.1 Candidatus Methylomirabilota bacterium
CGAGCCCTCCTTCCTCGATTTCCTCCGGGGCCTGCGCTTCACCGGCGATGTGCGCGCCGTGCCCGAAGGCACCGTGCTCTTCCAGGACGAACCGCTGCTCGAGGTCACGGGGCCGATCATCGAGGCGCAGCTGGTGGAGACCGCGGTGCTCAACCTGGTGCACCTGCAGACCCTGCTCGCGAGCAAGGCGGCGCGGTGCGTCCTCGCCGCGGACGGGCGCCCGGTCAGCGAGTTCGGCCTGCGGCGCACCCACGGTATCGACGCGGGGATGAAGGCGGCCCGCTGCGCGTTCATCGCGGGGGCCTCGACCAGCAGCAACGTGATGGCCGGGCTCCACTACGGCATCCCCCCCACCGGGACCATGGCGCACTCCTACGTCTCGGCGTTCCCCCGCGAGATCGACGCCTTCCGGGCCTTCGCCCGCGCGTTCCCCGCGCGCACCATCCTGCTCCTCGACACCTACGACACCGTCGCCGCCGCGCGGAAGGCGGTGGTGGTGGCCAAGGAGATGGAGGCCAGGGGAGAGCGCCTCGCGGGGGTCCGGCTGGACAGCGGAGACCTCGCCGCCCTGAGCCGGGAGGTGCGGCGGATCCTCGACGAGGCAAATCTGGCCTACGTCAGGATCTTCGTGAGCGGCGGTCTCGACGAGGCGGGCATCACCGCGTGTCTAGCCGCGGGCGCGCCGATCGACGCCTTCGGGGTGGGCACGCGCATGGACGTCTCCGCGGACGCGCCCTACCTCGACATGGCGTACAAGCTCGTGGAGTACGACGGCCGGCCGGTGCGCAAGAGCAGCGCGGGCAAGGGAACGTGGGCCGCCCAGAAGCAGGTGTACCGCCGCCTCGAGAGCGGGCGGGCGTTCGCGGGCGACGTGATCGCGCTCCGCGAGGAGCCGGCGCCGCCCGGCACCGTCGAGATCCTGCTGCGCTCGGTGATGGAGCGTGGCCGGCTCCTCGCCCCCCACCCGGCGCTCACCTCGATCCGGGAGTACTGCGCGGCCCAGATCGCCTCGCTGCCCGCGGGCGTCCGGGACCTCGCGGACGGCGCCGTGTATCCGGTGAGTTACAGCGAGCGCCTGGTCTCGCTCCAGCGCTCGCTCGACTCAGCCCGTGGCGAGTAGAAGGTGAGGGGGCCGCCCCGCTTGCCGGTGCCAGGCGACCGGCGCCTCAGATCACGCCGTGGGCCCGGCCGACCTTGACGAACGCGGTCACCGCCTGCTCGAGGTGCGCCGGCTCGTGGGCCGCGCTGATCTGCACCCGGATCCGCGCCTGGTCGCGGGGGACCACCGGGAAGGAGAAACCCACGACGTAGATGCCCTCCTCGAAGAGATCCGCGGCCATCCGGTGAGCGAGCCGGGCGTCGCCCAGCATGATCGGCACGATCGGGTGCTCGCCGGGGCGTAGCCCGAAGCCCGCCTCGGTCATCGCGCGACGGAACCAGCGGGTGCTGGCCGCGAGCCGGTCGCGCCGCTCGGTGGACTCGGACAGGAGCCGGAGCCCGGCCAGCCCGGCGCAGACCAGCGCGGGGGGCAGGGTGTTCGAGAACAGGTAGGGGCGGGAGCGCTGGCGCAGGAGCGCCACCACCTCGGCGCGGCCCGCGGTGAAGCCGCCGCTGGCGCCGCCGAGCGCCTTGCCCAGGGTCGAGGTGATGACGTCCACGCGCCCGGCCACCCCGCAGTGCTCGGGGGTGCCGCGTCCGGTCGGGCCGAAGAACCCGGTGGCGTGGCTGTCGTCGACCACCACGAGGGCCCCGTACCGGTCGGCCAGATCGCAGATGCCGGCCAGGGGCGCGACGTCGCCGTCCATGGAGAACACGCCGTCGGTGACGATCAGGCGCGTCCGCGCGGAGGCGCTGGCCTGGAGGATCCGCTCGAGATCGGCGAGGTCGCCGTGGGCGTAGCGCTCGCGCCGGGCGCGGCAGAGCCGGATGCCGTCGATGATCGAGGCGTGGTTCAGCGCGTCCGAGATGACCACGTCGGGCTCGTCGAGCAGGGTCTCGAAGAGCCCGCCGTTGGCGTCGAAGCACGAGGTGTAGAGGATCGCGTCCTCCATGCCCAGGAAGCGGGCGATGGCCGCCTCGAGCTCCTTGTGGATCGTCTGGGTCCCGCAGATGAAGCGCACGCTCGCCAGGCCGAAGCCCCAGCGGGCCAGCCCCTCCTGGGCCGCCCGGATCAGCGCGGCGTCGCCGGCGAGGCCCAGGTAGTTGTTGGCGCAGAAGTTCAGCACCTCGCGGCCGCCGACCGGCACCCGGGCGCCCTGCGGTCCCTGCACGACGCGCTCGTCCTTCCAGAGCCCCGCCGCGCGGATCTCGTCCAGCTCGGTCTGGAGCCGCCGCCTGATCTCCCCGTACATGGGCCGTTCTCCCGTGTCAGCGCGCGGCGTACCGCCGCGTGATGTTCGGCACGAGGTATTCCTCGAACGTGCGCTTCAGGTCGTAGGCCGGCCGGAAGCCCCAGTCGCGCCGGGCCGGCGAGTCGTCGACGTCCTCGGGCCAGGAGTCCACGATGGCCTGCCGGCGCCGGTCCGGCTCGAACGTGATCCGGGCCTCCGGGAACGCCCGCCGCACGAGCTCGGCCACCTCGCCGGCGGTGGGGCTGAAGGCGCCCACGTTGTAGACCGGGCGGCTCAGTGACCGGGTGGGGGCGTCGAGCAGGGTCAGGAGGGCGGTGATCGCGTCGGGCATGGCCATGAAGGGGATGCGCGTGTCCTCCCGGACGAAGCAGGTGTAAGGATGGCGCTGGGCCGCGGCGTGGATCATCTCCGGCGCATAGTCGCTGGTGCCGCCGCTCGGCGAGGTGAACGCCGAGATGAGGCCGGGCAGGCGGACGGCGCGGAAGTCGACCCCGCTCGGCTCGCCCGCGGCGAGCTGGCGGTAGTGGCGGGCGAAGTAGCGGCCGAGGTGCTCGCAGTAGAGCTTGTTGCAGCCGTACATCGTGATCGGCGAGAGCCACGCCGACTCGCCGACCCGGCCCGCCGCGCGCTTGGTGTCCACGTCCGGCAGCCCGTAGACCGCGACCGAGCTCGGGAAGAGGAACCGGACCGGATGGCCGAGCGAGCGGGCCTCGTCGACGGCCAGCCGGAGGAGGTTGAGGGTGCCCTGGACGTTGACCTCGTGGGCGGTCTCCGGGACGAACTCCGCCCGGGTGGACAGCAGCGCGGCGAGGTGGAAGATGACCGAGATCTCGAACTCGCTCCGCAGCCGGTCGAGCAGGTGGTGGTCGAGGATGTCCCCGACGCGGGTCGCTGCGCACCGCCGGGCGACCTGCTCGTCCACCGCGCGTACGTCGAGGGCCAGCACGTCCCAGACGCCCTGATCCGCGAGCTGATGGATCAGGCCGTGCCCGACCTCGCCCCCCGCGCCCGTCACCAGGACCACCGGTCTGCGTGTCATCGGGATCGTCTCCTGGTCCCGACGCATAGCAAGGCCGGCGCCCCAGCGCAAGGGTGCCGCGGGCGGGGTCGGGGCTCCGCCGCCTCAGCCGGGGATCCGCCGCCCCACCGCGGCCGCGGCGGTGGGCCGGTCCGGGAGGCAAACGCGGGATTTTTCGGGCCACGCCCGTGGCATCGTCCTTGCTCTCCCTGGTTCCGAGAGAGGAGCCTACATGATCGCCCGTGACCTGATGACGCCGGATCCCCTGACCGTGACTCCTCAGGCGAGTATCGCGGACGTCTGGGACCTGATGCGCGAGGTCGACGTCCGGCACCTCCCGGTGGTCGAGGCCGGCGTGCTCGTCGGGATGGTGAGCGATCGTGACGTGGCACGGGTCGACCTCGCCCGGCTGCTGAAGGTCGAGGGCGCGCACGCGCTCCGGGAGGAGCTCGCGACGCCGGTCGCGCAGATCATGAGCCCCGACGTGATCGCGGTCGGCCCGGAGGCGGAGATCGGCGAGGTGATCGAGCTCCTGATCGACCACAAGATCGGCGCGGTCCCGGTGGTGGAGGAGGACACCCGCGAGGTGCTCGGGATCATCAGCTACGTGGACGTGCTCCGTGCGCTCCAGGACCGCCTGGAGGAAGACTGACCGGAGCGCGGGCGCCTTGGAGAGCCGGCTCCAGGTCTTCGAGGTCGGCGGGATCCCGGTTCGCGTCCACCTGAGCTGGCTGCTCGTCTTCGGCCTGGTGACGTGGTCGCTCGCCGCCGGCTACTTCCCGAATGAGTACCCCGGCTGGACCCGGCCGGCCTACTGGGCGATCGGGGCGATCACCGCGCTGGCCTTCTTCGCCTCCATCCTGATCCACGAGCTCGGCCATTCCTGGATCGCCCGCCGGAACGGCATCCCGATCCGGAGCATCACCCTGTTCGTGTTCGGCGGCGTGGCCCGGATCGCCCGGGAGCCGGAGACCCCGGGCGCGGAGTTCCGGATCGCGCTGGCCGGGCCCGCGACGAGCTTCGCGCTGGCCGGCCTGTTCGCGGGGGCGTGGCTGCTGGTCCGGGACGCGCCGCTGCTGGCCGCGCCCGCGGTCTGGCTGGCCCGCATCAACTTCATGGTGGCGGTCTTCAACCTCGCGCCCGGCTTCCCGCTGGACGGCGGCCGCCTCTTCCGCGCGGTCGTGTGGCACTTCACCGGGAGCCTGGCGCGCGCGAGCCAGATCGCGGCCCTCGCCGGCCAGGCGGTGGCCTTCGGGCTGATCGGCTGGGGCATCCTGACCGTGATGGAAGGCAACGTGATCGGGGGCATGTGGCTCGCCTTCATCGGCTGGTTCCTGCAGAACGCGGCCGCCCACAGCCACGCCGAGGCGGACCTGCGGCAGATGCTGCGCGACGTGCGGGTGGCCCAGGCGATGACCTCGGACTGCCGGCGGATCGAGCGCGGAACGAGCCTCGAGCGCATCGTCCGCGAGGAGGTGCTGGGGGCGGGCCGGCGCTGCTTCACCGTGATGGAGGGGGGACGGCTGGCCGGGCTGCTCACCCTGCACGAGATCAAGGCCGTTCCCCAGGAGCGCTGGGGGGCGGTCACCGCGGGCGAGGTCATGACGCCGGCGGAGAAGGTGACCGCGGTGGAGCCGGAGACGGATCTGCTGGCCGCCCTGGAGAAGATGGACGACGCCGACGTGGCGCAGATGCCGGTCCTGTCCGACGGCGAGCTCGTCGGCATGATCGGCCGCGAGCAGATCCTGCACTACGTGCGGGTGCGCGGCGAGCTGGGCGCCGGCGTGGGAGGAAGGCCATGAGGACGGCGAGCGGGATCTGGATGGCGGCGCTACTGGCCGCGGCGATGGTCGCGCCGGCGCTCGTGCGGCCGAGCGAGGCCGGGGAGGCCCGGTACTCGGGCGCGGTGGGCGCGGTGGACCGGACCGCAGGGACGATCGTGGTCGAGGGCATGGGCCCGTGGCAGGTCAAGGAGGGAGTGACCCAGGTCGAGCGCCGGACCATCGCGGTCACGCCCTCGACCGGGCTCGTGGCGATCAAGCGCGCGAGCGGAGTGGCGCCGAGCGGCTGGACGGGGGATTATGTCGAGAGCGCGCTCCCGGCGTGGCAGGTGAAGCCGGGAGACTGGGTGACCGTGATCCTCGAGCCCGGCGCCGGGCGGCCGACCGCGCGCCGCATCGACGTCCTGGATTCCCTGGAGCTGCGATGATGGGCAGATACGTGCTGCTGCTGACGAGCATGCTGGTCGCCGGGTGCGCCACGGTGCCGAGCGGCCCGAGCGTGATGGTCCTGCCGGGCACCGGCAAGAGCTTCGAGCTGTTCCAGGCCGACGATGCGGTGTGCCGCCAGTGGGCGGCCCAGCAGATCGGGACCACGCCCGGTCGCGCCTCGGCCGCGACCGCGGTGACCGGTGCGGCGGTCGGCACCGTCGTCGGCGCCGCGGCCGGTGCCGCGATCGGCGCCGCGGCGGGGAGCCCGGCGACCGGCGCGGCGGCGGGGGCCGGTGTCGGTCTCCTGGGCGGGACCGCCGCCGGGGCCGGCCGCGGGGAGCAGACCGGCTACGCGGCGCAGCGCCGGTACGACATGAGCTACATGCAATGCATGTACGCCAAGGGCCACCAGATCCCGGTCGCGCGCGGATCGCAGCCGGCGTACACGCAGCCGCCCCCGCCGCCGCCGCCACCAGCGCCCTCGCGCTAGCCTCAGCCGGCGTGGACCGTCAGGGTGCCCTCGCCGGACGCCTCGACGCGCGCGCCGAAGGGCCGGCTCACCCGGTCGAGCGTGCGGGCGAGCCACCCGGCGTCGGCGGCGGAAGCCCGGTTCAGCCGGAGGTTGCGGATCTGCATCGGCACCAGGCGCAGGGCGGCGAGGCGCCCGGTCTCCGGCTCGACGGTCGCGAAGTACATGAGGGTCAGGTCGTCGCGGAACTCCTCGTAGCCCGGGATGCCCTCGTAGTCGTCGAGGAAGTCGCCGCAGCCGTACAGGATGAGCTTGCCCCGGTGGATCTCGACCGGCCGCGGATGGTGTGAGGAATGGCCGTGCACGAGGTCCACGCCGCCGTCGAGCAGCCGCCGGGCGAAGCGCTGCTGCGCCGGGGTCACCTCGTAGCCCCAGTTGCCGCCCCAGTGGATGGACGCGACCACGACGTCTCCCGCCCGCCGCGCGCCCCGGACCCGCTCCAGCAGGCCGTCCGCCGTCGCCTCCGAGAGATCGGGCAGCACGTCGAGACCCGGGCGGTCGCCGGTCGCGGCCCAGCCCGGGAGGATGCCGCTGCTCTCGTGGCCGGCAGCGAAGACGACCACGCGCCCGGCTCCGGGAACGGGTACCACCGCCGGGGTTCGTGCCTCGAGCAGGCTCTCCCCGGCTCCCGCGGTGGCGACGCCGGCCTGGCCCAGCGTGTCCAGGGTCTCCCGGAGTCCCGCGGGCCCGAAATCGAGCACGTGGTTGTTCGCGAGCGCGCACACGTCGATCCGGGCCGCGGTGAGGCAGGCGACGTTGTCCGGGTGCATCCGGTAGTGGATGCCCTTGCCCGGCCAGTGCTCGTCGCTGCGGGTCACGCTGGTCTCGAGGTTGATGATCCGCGCGTCGGGCGGCGTGCGGGCGAGCACCGCGAGGGCGTCACCCCAGATGTAGTCGAACGGCACCGGGCGGGGCACGGGGCCGTGGGCCGTCTCGGCCATCTGCACGTACGCGCGGGCGTCGTCGACGTACGGCTCGTGGATGCGGGGGTTGCTCGGCTGCGGGAGGATCTGGTCGATGCCTCGCCCGGTCATCACGTCCCCGCACAGGAAGAGGGTCAGGCTCGGCGCCCGTGCCATGATCGACGGTGAGATGCAAGCGCTGTACCCGCGCCGAGGCCCCGCCCTGCTGCCCGGCAAGCTGCCGCCCGCGCTCCTGCGGCGGCTGCTCCGGTTCCACGGCGCGCCCGACCGGCGGGTGGTGGTGGGCCCGGGGTTCGGCCTCGACGCGGCGGTCGTGGATCTCGGGCCGCAGTACCTGATCCTCAAGAGCGACCCGGTCACCTTCACCGTCGAGGAGGTCGGCTGGTACGCGGTTCACGTCAACGCCAACGACGTGGCGGTCATGGGGGCCCGGCCGGCGTGGTTCCAATCCACCATCATCGTGCCGCCTCGCACCGGCTCCGGGGTGGTGAGGCGGATCTTCCGTGACATCGATCGGGCCGCGCGCGGGCTCGGCATCGCGGTCACCGGCGGCCACACCGAGATCTCCCCCGCGGTGAGGCAGCCCATCGTGGCCGGCGACATGCAGGGATTGGTGCGCCGGGACGGCCTGGTGACCGCGGCGGGCGCTCGGGCCGGGGACCTC
>DATIFV010000088.1:0-7208 GCA_035455085.1 Candidatus Methylomirabilota bacterium
TCTCCGGGCGGTCCAGCGGGAACTTCCCGAGCACCGCCAGCCGGTCCGGGTGCTGCCGGGCCGCCTCGAGCGCGAGCCGGTCCGAGCCCGGGTCCCATCCCGGCGGATGAATCACCGCAGCGCGGACGCCCGCCGCGTCCATCTCGGCGAGCAGCTCGTCCTTGGAGAAGACCGGGGTCGGCCGGTGGGGCGGCAGCGGCGTGCCGCTGCCCCAGATGTGCACCTGGGCGTCGACGATCAGCACGGCGGGCATGGTCTCGCGACCCGGGGGGCAGGTCAAGGCCGGGAGGGGCGCCGATCCTGGAGCGCCGCTTGCTCCCTGGGAGCGCCATGGAGATCGTACAACTCGCTCTCATGGCCTTCCCGGTCCCCGGAGCGCTGGCCGGCTACGCGCTCGACGGCCTCAGCAGGGCGACGTGGGGCTTCCTCGTTCCGCTGGCCCCGGCTGCCGACCTAGACCGGCTTGTCGCCGGCGATCTGAACCCGCCGCATGACCCGGCGGAACCGGCCCGCGTCGTGGACGGCGAGGTGCTTGACGCACCGGTTGTCCCAGAACGCGACCGATCCGGTCGCCCAGCGGAAGCGGCAGGTGAACTCGGGCCGGTGGCCGTGCTCGAGCAGGTAGCCGAGCAGCGGCGCGCTCTCGGCCTCGGTCATGCCCTCGAAGCGGATCGTGTACGAGTGGTTGACGAAGAGCAGCTTGCGCCCCGTCTCCGGATGCGTGCGCACCACGGGGTGCGTGCTTACCGTCTCCTCCCAGCCCTCCTCGCGCACCTTGGTCGCCCGGTAGGCGTTCAGCCCGGCCTGCGGCCCCGCCACGCGGCGGTCGCTGTGGACGGCCCGGAGGCCCTCCAGCAGCCGCTTCATGCCGTCGGAGAGGGTCTCGTAGGCGAGGTACTGGCTGGCGAAGAGCGTGTCCCCGCCGTAGGGCGGCACCTCGATGGCGTAGAGGATGGCCCCCATCGGGGGCTCCGCCATCATGGTGGTGTCGGTGTGCCACTCCTCGCCCACGATGCGCAGGTCGCCGGGCTCGCGGCGGATCTCGATGATCTCCGGGTCGGGGACGACCGTCGCGTAGTTGGGGTGCACGAAGATGTCGCCGAAGCGGCGGGCGATTGCCTTGTGCCGCCCGGCGTCGAAGCGCTGATCGCGGAAGAAGACGACGCAGTGCTCGAGGAGGGCGCGCCGGACGGCGGCCACCGTCCCCGCGTCGAGGTCGGCGCTCAGATCGATGCCGTAGATCTCGGCGCCCAGGGCGCCCGTGATGGGACGGACCTCGATCGGCATCGCGGTCATGTCTGCCCCCTTTGGCCCCGAGCCTACACCATTTTCGGCTCCGGGGGCCCCGCGATGGTCAGCGTGCCTCCAGCTCGCGGCGAAGCCGCTGGATCGCCCAGGCGAGGGCTCCGAGCCCGACGGCTCCGATCAGGACCATCATCCCGTACCGACGGTCCAGGAAGCCGCTGCTCAGCGCGACCGCGCCGACCGCGAACGGGAGCTCGGCGAGGGCGAGGGCGAGGAAGTAGGCGGGGAAGCGATACCTGAGCGAGCCCAGCACGTATCCCGGGATCTCCGAGGGGACCGCGAGCTGGAGCAGGACGATCATCCAGAACGGCGCGCGCGCGGTCAGCCGCTCCTCCAGGTACTCGATGTGTGGCACCAGGGCGCGGGCGACCCGGGACCCCAGGAACCGCCCGACCCCGTACGCCATGGCGCCGCCCGCCAGCCAGCCGACCCAGAGCAGGGCCACGGTGGTCGCCTGGCCCCAGTGATGCGTCGCGACCGGGATGAGCGCCACGATCGAGAAGAACGCGAGCATGGCCGAGAGGGCGGCGAGCGTCAGGAACGCGAACGCGCCCCAGCCCGGGTGCTGGCCGATCATGCCCTCGACCAGCCCGATCGCGGCCTCCGCGGCGCCGTGCAGCGGGCCGGAGGCGGCGACCACGATGGCGACCAGCAGGAGCAGCGCCGATCCCACGAGCTGCCTCTGCGAGAGCCCACCTCTCACCGCCTGCGCGCCGTGCATGCGCTCTGAGGCTTGCAAGCGCTGCACCACGCGAAGGCCCAAGGAAATCGCCGATGTCCGGTCGACGGGGCGGTCGCGAGCTGGCACTGGGTGTCAGGTCGCTCCCCTCCTGCGTCAGCGACGCGCGCGCGCCGCCTTGACCGGCTACTCCGGTGCCTGTAGGCTTTCGCGCTGAGGATGCCGAAGCAGTCCGATTCCGACCGTGTGGCGGGTGCCCTGGTCGCCTTCATCAACGACAACATCATGGCCCACGGCCACCCGATCGGCCCGGACGACGATCTCGAGGGCGCGGGTGTCGACTCGATGGCGTTCCTGAAGATCCTGCTCTTCGTCGAGCGCGAGTTCGGGTTCTGGATGCCCGACGAGGATCTGCTCCGAGCGAACATCGCCTCCGCCCGGGCCCTGGCGGGCTACATCTGTCGCCGCGGGAAGCCGGCCTAGGGTGGACCGTCTCGCCCTGCGGGGCGCCGATCTCGTCCTCGTCGGGATGCACTGGCTCTGGCGCGGTCTCGGCCTGAGCAACAACACCCTGTTCGTCGTCGAGCTCGACGCGCCCGTGGATCCCGAGCGGATCCGGCGGGCGCTCGACCGCTTCCTCGACCTCTGCCCCTGGCCCGCCGCGCGACTGGCCCGGCCGTTCCCCTGGGGCGCGCTGCACTGGGCGGCCGGGGACCGGGCCGGCCTGCCCGCTCCGCTCGTGCGCCATCGCCCCGCGGCCTCGGACGACGAGCGCCACGCGGCGCTGGAGGCCGAGCTCAATGCCGCCATCGACCCGCGCCGCGAGCCGCCCCTGCGGGTCCTGATCCTCGGCCGGCTCCTGGTGCTGACGTGGTTCCACCCGCTGATGGACCCGCGCGGCGGGCAGAACCTGCTCGTGCACCTGGCCGATCTCGACCGCCACGGCGGGCGCGTGCCGGAGGGAGCCGCGCGGCCGGTCTTCGTGGCGGCACCCGATCCGCGGCCGCTCCGGGAGCGCGGGCGCATCGCGCGGAGCAGCCTGGCGCACATGCGCGCGCTGGCTGCGGTCCCGCCGATCTCGCTGGGCACCGGCGTGACCGCGCGCGGCCGCATCCGGTTCCGGCAGCAGCGCTTCCTCGAGCGGGAGCCCGCCGGTGAGGACCGCCGGGCCACCCGCGAGATCTCCTGGCGACTGGCTCTCGTGGGCCGGGCCCTGGCGGAGCTCTGGCGTCGTCGCGGGCTGCCCGACGTGCCCTTCCTCGTGCCCATCTCGGTGGACCTGCGCCCGAAGGGCGAGCCCGGGCCCATCTTCGGCAACCTGCTCGCCTTCCACTTCGCCCGGTTCAGGCCGTCCGAGACCGCGGACCTGCCCGAGCTGGCGCGGACCCTGCGCGGGCGGATGGCGGAGGCGCTGCGCGACGGGCAGATCGAGGCCAACGCGGTGGCGATGGACTTCCTGCGCTACCGGCCGCTCCGGTGGATGCTCCGCGAGCTGCCCTGGACCGCCGAGCGCGAGACCTTCTCGTTCAACTGTGCGGACATCGGGGAGTTCGTGCCTGCCGGGACGCTGTTCGGCCGAACGGTCGTGAACGCCTACCACGCTCCGGCGATTCTGCCCCGGCCGGGAATCGGGGTATTCTTCAACCGTTGCTGCGGCCAGAGCAACCTGGTCACCACCTGGGTCGAGGGCGTGGTGAGCGAGGACGAGGTGACCCGCATCGTGGACGTCATTCGCGAAGGGCTCGGCTGGGACCGGACGTGCTGAGCTACGACGTGGTGGTCGTGGGCGGCGGCGCCGCCGGGCTCGCGGCAGCGGTGGCCGCGGCCTCCGGCGGGGCCCGGACCGCCCTCGTCGAGCGCTACGGCTTCCTCGGGGGCATGGCCACGGCTGGCATGGTGGGCACGATCTGCGGGCTCTACCGGACCTCGCAGTCCGGCCCGGCCGAGCCGCTGAACGAGGGCTTCGCGGCCGTCTTTGCCCAGCGGCTGTCGAGCATGCCGGGGTGCGACAAGCCGGTGCGGCGCGGCCGGGTCGTCGTGCTGCCCTACACGGCGTTCGCCTTCGCCTGCCTGGCGGACGAGCTCACCACTTCGATCCGCGAGCTCGACGTGCACCTGCACAGCCACGTCGCCGGGCTCGAGACGCGCGGGAACCGGATCGAGCTGGTCCGCGTCGCGGCGTGGGAGCGGACGAGGGAGCTCGCCGCCCGCGTGGTGGTGGACGCGAGCGGGGACGCGGTGGTGGCGCAGCAGGCGGGCGCCAGCACCGACACCCCGCCGCCGGCCGGCCGGCAGCTGGCGTCGCTGGTCTTCGTGTTCCAGCAGGTGGACACCGATGCGCTCGGCCCGGGCGCGCGGCTCGCGCTCCTGCGGGCCCTCGCCGCCGCCGAGCGCGAGGGCCGCGTGCCGGCGGGCGCCGCGAACTTCAGCCTCGGCCCTTCCCCGCAGCACGGCGAGGTGGTGTGCAAGCTCGCGCTGGGCGGTCTCGAGGGCGAGGTGTCGGATCGCCGCAGCTTCCTCACCGCGGCCGAGCAGGTCGGGCGCCGGCGCGTGCTGGCCGTCACCGAGTTCCTCAAGACCTTGCCCCCGTTCTCCCGCGCCTTCGTCTCCCACGTGGCGCCCCAGGTCGGGGTGCGCGAGAGCCGCCGCGCGGTCGGCCGCTACGTGCTGACCCGGGAGGACGTGCTGGCCGGCCGGAAGTTCCCGGACGCGGTCGCGCAGGCGAGCTGGCCCATCGAGCTCTGGGTCGAGGGCCGCGAGGGCGCGAGCTACGAGTACCTGCCGGACGGGGAAGCCTACGAGATTCCGCTGCGCAGCCTCCAGGCCCGGGACATCACGAACCTCTTCGTGGCCGGCCGGTGCATGAGCGCCACCCACGAAGCTCTCGGCTCCGCGCGGGTGATCGGCACCTGCCTCGCCGCCGGGGAGGCGGTGGGGCGCGCCGCCGCCCGGCAGGCAGATGCCGGCTAGGATCGGCGTGAACCTGGCGGACGTGCTGCACGCCGCGGTGGACCGGCATCCGGACCGGCCGGCGGTGACCGACGCGGGCACCGGCGGCTCGCTCTCCTACCGGGGGCTGGGCCGGGAGGCGGAGCGGGTCGCCGCGTTCCTCACCGCGGCCGGTGTCGGTCGCGGCCACCGGATCGGGCTCCTGGCTCCGAACGGTCTCGCTTACGTCCCCGCGGCCTTCGGGCTCCTCGCCACCGGGGCCTGCCTGGTCCCGCTGGCCCACAACCTGGCCCCGGCGGAGCTCGGGCGTGCGCTGCGCGAGATCGACGTGAACGGCTGCCTGCTCTGGCCCGATGCGCGGGCGCTCGCGGGGGGCGGGAGCCCGGCGGTCCTGTCCGACGGCGCGTGCGGCGGCTTCCGGTTCCAGTGGGTCGATCGCGAGGCGGAGGGCCCGGCGGAGCTCGGGCGCCTCAACCCCGCCTTCGTGCGCTTCACCTCCGGCACCACCGCGAGCAGCCGGGGCGTGGTCCTCTCCCACGAGGCGACGCTGGCCCGGGTGCTCGCGGCCGACTGCGTACTGCGCCTGGGCGAGGAGGACCGCATCCTGTGGGTGCTGCCGCTCGCCTACCACTTCGCGGTCACCATCGTGGGCTACGTGCACGCGGGCGCGCACATCCTCATCTGTCCCGACACGCTGCCCACGGCGCTGGTCGAGGCGATCCGCCGCCTCCGGCCCACCGTGCTCTACGCCTCGCCCCTGCACTTCGAGCGCATGGGCGGGCTCGCGCCCGGCGCGCCCCTCGGCGGCATCCGGATCGCCCTCTCCACCAGTGCCCCGATCAGTGCGGCGGTGATGGAGCGCTTCGAGCGGCTCTACGGCGTCGCGGTGGGGCAGGCCTACGGCCTCATCGAGGCCGGCCTGCCCTGCATCAACCTGCGCACGGACGGGCTTCCTGCCACCTCGGTGGGCCGCCCCACCCCGGGCTACCGGGTGAAGCTCCTGTCCGACGGCGAGATCGCGGTGTGCGGGGACGGCCTGTTCTCCGCGTACTACGCCCCCTGGCTTCCCCGCGAGCGGATCACCCGCGACGGCTGGTTCCCGACCGGGGACATCGGATGGTTCGACGCCTCCGGCGGTCTCTATTTGAAAGGCCGCAAGAAGGCGGTTATCTTCGTGGGCGGGCTCAAGTTCTTTCCGGAAGAGGTCGAGGAGTGCATCAACCAGTTTCCCGGCGTGAGGGAGTCTCGGGTTTTCGCCCGGCGGCACGCTCACCTCGGCGAAGTGCCCTGCGCGGAGGTCGCGTTGGATCCGGCCGGCAACCTCGATGACCTGAAGCGCCACTGCGCGCGGATGCTCTCTCCCTACAAGGTGCCGGTGGAGTGGACACGCGTGGACACGGTGGCCCGGACGCCGGGCGGCAAGATCCTCCGGCAGCCAGCCGGCGACGAGAGGGAGGCGGGGGCGTGAGCGCCGGGTCCGGCCCGCTCCGGGTGGCCATCGTCGGGGCGGGCCCCGCGGGCTCTGCTCTCGGCGTGCTGCTGACCCAGGCGGGGGCCCGGGTCACGCTCTTCGACGACGATCGGCGGCCGGAGCTCCTGGTGGGCGAGTCCCTGGTGCCGGCGATCATGCCGATCCTGGAGCGGCTCGGCATCGACCGGGAGACGGCCTCCTTCAGCTGCGTGAAGCCCGGCGTGTCCTTCATCTGGTCGATCACCGACCGCGTGGGCTTCACCTTCGCCCGCTTCGCCCCGGCGGTGCCCGCGTACACCTACAACATCCCCCGCCCGCAGTTCGACGAGGCGCTGCTCGCGAGGGCGGTGGCCTCGGGCGTGGAGCGGGTCGTGATGCGGGCGCGCCTTCAGCCGACCGGCGGCGGCGCGACCGAGCCCGAGCTGGCCCTCGCCCCCGAGACCCTCGCCGCGGCGCCCGGGCTCGGCGGGCGGCAGCCCGACCTCATCGTCGACGCGACCGGACGCGCCCGGCTCGGCGCCCGGGCGCTCGGCATCCAGGCCCACGTCGGCCCGCGCAAGGACGTGGCCCACTTCGCCCACTTCGAGAACTTCCAGTGGGATGCAGGTGAAGCGCCGGGCCAGGTGCTGATCCGGCGCCTGCCGTCGGGATGGAGCTGGTGCATCCCGCTGCAGGACCGGCTCTCGGTGGGCATCGTGGTGGACCGGGACACCGCTGCCCGTCTCGGACCGGACCCGGTGGAGCGGCTCGAGCGGGCCATCGCCGCCGACCCGTGGCTGTCCGGGATCGCGGCCGGGGCGAAGC
>DATIFV010000089.1:0-2437 GCA_035455085.1 Candidatus Methylomirabilota bacterium
CAGCACGAAGAAGTAGAAGCCGAGATCGCGCCCGAAGAGGGGATCGACCTGGCCGAACGGGGTCGCGTTCAGGTACTCGATCACGGTCGGCCACGAGCCGGTGGCCCGCGCGCCCGCGAAGAACGAGATCACCGCGATGACCGGCAGCAGGAGGCGGCGGACCAGCGGCTCGAGGATGGCGCGGCCGGGCAGACCGAGCTGGTCCTCGAGCTCCCAGAGGACGTCGGGCGGCGCGGTCCGGGCCGCCACCGAGAGGTTGACGAAGAGGAAGACGAAGACCGCCGCGCCCAGCCCCAGGAACAGCCAGCCGCTGACGGTGAGGCGGGTCGTGAAGACGGTGGTGAAGCCCACCTCCTGGAACCACAGCCAGTCGGTGTACAGCGGCACGGCCTGGCCCACCAGGCTCAGGAGGATGAAGCCCAGCAGGACCCAGAGGCCCAGCCGGGAGCGTCGCAGGGGCACCACTCGACCGGCGGGAGGCATCTGGGCCACGGCGCTCCGTTCTAGGTCCGGCGCATCTCACCGGTGGGAGCCGGTGAGCGCGCGGTGACGATCATGAGAACGCCCCGCGGCTCGAGCCACGGGGCGCGGGCTTCGCCGGCGCCCGGCGTCAGACGCCGGCGTCGTCGCGAAGGTCCTTGATCCGGTTCGTGCGCTCCCAGGTGAACTCGGGCTCGTTGCGCCCGAAGTGGCCGTAGGCCGCGGTCTTCCGGTAGAACGGCCGCCGCAGATCCAGGTACTTGATGATGCCGGCGGGGGTGAAGTCGAAGTGTCGACGGATCAGCTGCTCGAGCTTGCTGTTCGGCACCTTGCCGGTCCCGAACGTCTCCACCATGATCGAGACCGGATCGGCCACCCCGATCGCGTAGGCCACCTGCACCTGCGCCCGCTCGGCGAGGCCGGCGGCCACCACGTTCTTGGCCACGTGGCGGGCCATGTAGCAGGCGGACCGGTCCACCTTCGTCGGGTCCTTCCCGGAGAACGCGCCGCCCCCGTGCGGGCAGGAGCCGCCGTAGGTGTCGACGATGATCTTCCGCCCGGTGAGCCCGGTGTCGCCCATGGGCCCCCCGGTGACGAAGCGGCCGGTCGGATTGATGTGGTACGTGACCCGGTTGGGATCGATCAGGTGCTTGGGAATCGTGGGCAGCACCACCTGCTCGATCATGTCCTCGCGGATCTTGGAGAGGCCCGTCTCCGGCCCGTGCTGGGTCGAGATGACCACCGTCTCCACCGCCACCGGTTTGCCGTCCACGTACCGCACCGTGACCTGGCTCTTGCCGTCGGGACGCAGGTACGGGAGCTGGCCGCTCTTGCGGACCTGGGTGAGCCGCAGGCAGAGCTTGTGGGCCAGCATGATCGGCAGCGGCATCAGCTCCTCGGTCTCGGTGCACGCGTAGCCGAACATGAGGCCCTGATCGCCCGCGCCCAGCTTGTCCACGCCCATCGCGATGTCGCCCGACTGCTCGTCGATCGCGGTGATGACGCCGCACGTCTCGTGGTCGAAGCCGAACTTGGCGCGCGTGTAACCGACCTCGCGGATCGTCTCGCGCGCCACCCGCGGGATGTCCACGTAGCACGAGGTCGTGATCTCGCCGGCCACCACGACGAGGCCGGTGGTCAGGAGCGTCTCGCAGGCGACCCGGCCGGTCGGATCCTGGGCCAGGACCGCGTCGAGGACCGAGTCCGAGATCTGGTCGGCGATCTTGTCCGGATGTCCCTCGGTCACCGACTCCGAGGTGAACAGGTACTCCTCACGCGCCATGCCCTCAAGCCCTCCGCGCTTCGTCAGGGATCGACTGCGAATACGTGACATTAGCACGCCCCCCGGGGGCTCTCAAGCGGATTCCCGGCTTTCCGGCGCGCCGGCGGCCATTTCCCCGACGCGCAGGCGCAGCGACACCTCCCACGTCTCGCCGGGGCGAAGCCGCACCGGCCAGACCACGAGCACCGCCGATCCCTGGTAGATCCGCTCGAAGCCGCTCTCGGAGAGCGAGACCGTCTCGACCGGGGCCCACGCGATCTCGGCGGGGGAGGAGCAGCTCAGCGCGATCTCGCCGCCCAGCCACTCGTCCACCATCGCGAGGCCGTGCGCGCCCTCGAGGCGTCCGCGACTGCCCAGCGAGGGCCGGCCGGCCACCCGGAAGTATCGCCCGGGAGCGTCGCCCGCGCTGAGGGTGAGGTTGCACTGCACCGCCCAGCGGGCGTCGAGGGGCTCCTCGCCTTCCCACCGCAGGCGGTAGCCGGCGGTGACCACCGGCTCGTCGGCCACGACGACCAGCGACTTCTGCAGGGCCATCGGGCGGCCGTCCGGGCGCAGCAGCGAGCAGAGCACCGCGACCTCGCGCGGCGAGGTTTTCACCTCGTGTTCGAGCGGCCGCTCCCCCACCGTGACCCACGCAGGGTCCCACGGCTCGAGGGGGTCGAGCAGCTCGCGACC
>DATIFV010000090.1:0-8272 GCA_035455085.1 Candidatus Methylomirabilota bacterium
CCTGGCCGATGAAGAAGTCGGCGTCCTCGGAGGCCAGGTACACGGCCAGGCGCGCCGACTCCTCGCTCCGGGCCAGGCGGCCCGCCGGGATGTTCTTGACCATGCGCGCGAGCTTGGCGGGGTCCGCGGTGAGGGCGGGCGGGAAGTAGGTCGGGTTCTCCACGTAGTTCTGGGCGATCGCGTTGACCTGGATGCCGTCGCGCGCGACCTCGCGCCCTACCGCCTTGGTGAGCCCGTTGACGCCGGCGCGCGCCGCGGTGTAGGCCGCGTAGTTGGCCAGGCCCGGGAAGGCGGCGGCGGAGGACATGTTGATGATCTTGCCGCGCCCGGCCGGCCGCATCACCCGCAGGGCCGCGCGCAGGCAGAAGAAGGGCTCGTCGAGCAGCCGCGCCATCATCTCGCGCCACGCCGCGTCGGTGATCTGCTCGACCGGGCTGCCCGAGGGCGGGTGGGCGTTGTTGTTCACGAGGATGTCGAGCCGCCCGAAGCGCGCCACCACCGCGTCCACCACTCGCTCGGCCTCCGCGGAGCGGCTGAGATCGCCGGTGAGCGCGAGCACGTCGCGGCCGAGCCGCTCCGCCATCGCCACGTACAGCTTCACCGCGGTCTCGTCCCGGTCGTGGAGCGCGACCGACGCGCCCTCGCGGCAGAACTCCTCGGTGATGGCGGGGCCCATGAACTGGCTGACGTTGGTGACGAGGGCGACCTTGCCGGTGAGCTTCATGGCCCCGAGCCTACTCGGGGCTTCGCGGCCGCGCAAGGCCGTGGTAACGTGAGGGCGCGGGCAAGGGAGGTGCCGTGGCCGTGGCCGAGCAGCTGCTCCAGTCGTTCCAGGCCCGCTACCCGTTTCCGCTCGACGACTTCCAGCTCCGGGCCATCGCGGCCATCCTCGACGGCAAGTCGGTGATCGTCTCCGCGCCGACCGGGGCGGGCAAGACCCTGGTCGCCGAGTTCGCGATCCACTCCGCCCTGCACCGCGGGCGCCGGCTCGCCTACACCACCCCGCTCAAGGCGCTCTCCAACCAGAAGTACGCCGACTTCGTGCGCCAGTGGGGCGCCGAGCGCGTCGGCATCCTCACCGGCGACGTGAAGGTGAACCCGCGTGCGTCGCTGGTGGTGATGACCACCGAGATCTTGCGCAACATGTTCTACTCGGGCGGGCTCGAGGGCCTCGACACGGTGGTGCTCGACGAGTGCCACTACATGGGCGACGAGGGGCGGGGGACGGTGTGGGAGGAGATCATCGTCAACTGCCCGAAGGACGTGGCCCTGGTCGCCCTGTCCGCCACCGTGCGCAACGTGGACGAGATCGCGGACTGGATCGGCCTGGTGCACCGACCGATCGTGGCGATCACCCACCCGGACCGGCCGGTGCCGCTGCAGTACCTGGTGGCCGACCTCTCGGGGGAGATCCACACCTACGACGCGGTCCGCCAGGGCAAGGTGCGCCTGCTCGGCGAGGAGCGCGAGGGCGGCTACACCGACCGCGGCCGCTGGTACACCCGGCGGGTGGTGGATCCCACCGTGATGCTCGACGAGCTGGAGAGTCGTGGCTGGCTGCCCGCCATCTACTTCATCTTCAGCCGCGCCGGGTGCGAGCGGGCCATGGAGACGGTGCTCGCCGAGGGCAAGCCGCTGCTCTCGCGCGAGCAGGCGCGGCACGTGGACGAGGCGATCCGCGAGCAGATCGGCGAGAACCCGGCCATCGCGGAGTCGCCGCTGAACCAGACCATCTTCCAGGCCCTCGGCATGGGGGTGGGGTTACACCACGCGGGGATCCTGCCCACCGTGAAGCGGTTCATCGAGCTGCTGTTCGAGCGCGGGCTCTGCAAGGTGGTGTTCGCGACCGAGACGATGTCGCTCGGCATCCACATGCCGGCCAAGAGCGTGGTGCTGCAGTCCCTCACCAAGCGCACCGATCGCGGCTTCCGCAGCCTCACCCACAACGAGCTGACCCAGATGGCGGGGCGGGCGGGCCGGCGGGGCATCGACCCCGAGGGCAAGTGCGTGATGGCCCTCGACGTGCGCGACGGCTTCGACGACATGAAGCGGGTGGTGAGTGGCCCCCCGGAGCCGATCGTCAGCCAGTTCAAGCTGGGCTACGGGTCGGTGGCGCTGCTGCTCTCCACCGGCAACGACCTGGCCACCATCCGCCGCACCGTCGAGGCCTCCTTCGGCCAGTACCAGAACATGAAGCGTATCCGGGCGCTCGAGACCGACGTGCGGAGCCTGGAGATGGCGGTGGCCGACGGCCGCCGCTTCGAGGCTCCCTGTGGCGACTTCCCGCGCATCGGCCGCTACCGGCAGGCGCGCTCCGAGGCCGAGGTCGCGCGCATGGCGCGAGGCCGGGGCGGGCGGCGCGGCCGCGCCGCCGCCGACGCTGAGCCCGGGCGGCTGGCGCTGGTCCGGCGCAAGAGCGGCGCCAGCCTCGGCCTCATCGTGGGGGTGGACCGGCGGCGACACCGCGACCTCATCCGGGTCCTGCTGCCCCACGGCGGCTCCGTGCAGATGAAGGAGGGCAACGTCAAGCGGGTCTTCTGGCAGACCCCCCCGCTGCACCTGCCGCGAGACTGGGAGCACCGCACCCGCGGCCTCGCCGAGCAGATGGCCCGGGTGTCGGTCCCCGAGCTGATCGCGCGGGAGAAGAGCGACGGGCCCGAGGGGGCGCTCGCGGCCATCGAGTGCCACCGCTGCCCGTGGGGCTCCCAGAACCGCTGCGAGCAGGCCTGGAAGGGGCTCGACGGCGTGGAGCGGCAGCTGGCCCAGAAGCGGGAGGCCCTCGACGGCTGCCGCAACGCCTACTGGCAGGAGTTCCTCCGGGTGGTCGAGGTGCTGGAGCGCTTCGGGGCGGTGCAGGACGGCAAGCTCATGGCCAAGGGGCAGCTCATCGCGGGGCTCCGCCACGACAACGAGCTGCTGGTGGCCGAGATGGTCGACCGCGGGCTCCTCCACGACACCACGCTCGCCGAGGCGGCGACCCTCTGCTCGGGGCTGATCGAGGAGGCGCGCTCGGGCGACGCGGCGGTCGCGCGCCTGTTCCTCAAGAAGCGCCCCAAGATCAAGCGCAGGCTGCAGGAGATGGAGTCCCTCGCCAGCACCGTGCTCGAGGTCCAGCGGCGCCACGGCCTGCCGATGCCGGTGTCGATCTCCACCGGCTTCATGCCGTCGGTCTTCCGCTGGGCCTCCGGGGAGGACGACTGGGCCGCCATCGTGGAGGAGTCCTTCGGGGGACACGAGGGCGACCTGATCCGCGCCATGCGCCGGCTCATCGACGTCCTGCGCCAGCTCGCGGAGTCCCCCGAGGTGGAGCCGGCCCTGGCCGGCCTCCTGGGGCGGGCGGCCCGGGTCATCGATCGCGGCATCGTGCTCGAGTCGGCCCTGATATGAGGGCCGGGCGGCCGGGGCCGGATATAATGAGGCTGCCATGCACCGACTGAGCCGCCTCTCCGGGCTGGCCGCGGCGGCGCTTTTCGCGGCCGGCTGCGCCATGACGGAGCCCAAGCTGGAGCGGACCACCCGGGGACCCAACGCCGAGGAGTTCTTCATCCAGCAGTCGGTGGCGGTCAACGGGCGGCCTCCCAACTTCGACGAGAAGCGGGTCTGGCAGGACCAGATGGACGACAAGGTCTTCCGGTACCTGCGCGAGCATCCGGAGCTCGAGTCCACCTCGCGGTACAGCGAGTTCCGCTTCTGGCGCCAGGTGACCACCGGGAGCACGCCCGGCGAGGTGAAGGTGCTCCTCGGCGAGCCCCGCGAGCGGACCATCGACCCCGCCCTCATGGCCTCGCTCGGCGAGCAGCACTGGCAGGCGGTCCGGGCCACCGCGAAGGAGGCCTGGGTGTATCCGCTCGGCTGGGTCGTGTTCTTCGACGACAAGGGCGTGGTCGACCTGCTGCGCCGGGTCGCGCCGCTCGACACTCGCGACGAGTAGACGCGTGCTACACTTGGGCGTCTCGAGGACGCCCATGCCGAGTGCCGCCCTCACGTGGATCGAGCCGGGAGCGAGCGCCACCCTCATCTGGCACGGCGCGGTGGCTCCCCGGGCCGCCGGGGGCCTCTACGTGGTCTCCGGCCCGGTGCTCGAGCAGCCGCCCGCCTCGCCGTACTTCCTCCTCGCCGCGGAGGAGGAGGGGGACTTCGCGGAGCGGCTCTATCGCGGCGCGGTCGGGCTCGCCGACCTCCGCGCCTTCCTCGCGCGCTGCCGCCTCGCGCGCGGGGTCCTGCTGGACGGGCAGTACGTGGCCACGGACGCCGAGGTTCCGGTGCTCGAGTTGCTCGACGACTGGCGCGGCCTCGAGGGCCCGCCCGCGCTGCCCTACCTGGACGACATCAACGCCTTCATGCCCGCCTCATCCCCGCTCTACGTGACCCTCGAGGCGCACGCGGCGGCGCAGCGCGAGCCGGAGCAGTTCACCACCGCCTGGGTCTGCGACGAGTGCGGCGAGGCCCGGGACGCGGGGGTGTTCTTCTGGACCGCGCACCGGGGCCCGCGGGTGCGCGTGTGCCTGCTCATCGAGAACGACGCCGGTGTCTGGACCTGCCGGCTCCACCCGTTCGAGTTCGCGAAGGAGACCGCATGATCCGCTCCACCCTCTCCGTGACCAAGCACACCCCCGGCACCGCGCGGGCCCTGGTGGCCGCCGAGCACCCGATCGGCGCCGAGGTCGGCGCGGGCATCCTGGCCCGGGGCGGCAACGCGGTGGACGCGGCGGTGGCCACCGCCTTCGCCATGTCGGTGGTGGAGCCGTTCATGTCCTCGGTGGCGGGCGGCGGCACCATGCTGGTGCACATGGCCAAGCGCGGCGAGACGGTGGCCCTCGACTTCAACGTGCAGGCGCCCGCGGCCTGCCACGAGAGCTGCTTCGAGCTCGCCGACGGCGTGGCCCAGGCCCTGTTCCCGTGGCGGCGGGTGGTGGACGACGCCAACAACTTCGGGCCGAAGTCGGTGGCGATCCCGGGCTCGGTGGCCGGGCTCTGCCTGGCCCTGGAGCGCTTCGGGACCATGGAGCTGGCCGACGTGCTGGCCCCGGCGATCGAGCTGGCCGAGCGCGGCTTCGAGGTGGACTGGTACGTGACCTTGACCACCGCCCCGCACTGCCAGGAGCTGGCCGCCTTCCCGGAGACCGCGCGCGCCTACCTGCGCGACGGCCACTACGTGCACCGGCCCGCCGCGCTCGCCCCTGCCGACGTGCTGCGCCAGCCCGACCTGGCGGGAAGCCTGCGCCTCATCGCCAAGGACGGCCCTGCCGCCTTCTATCGCGGAGCGATCGCCCAGGCCATCGACGAGGAGATGCGGCGCACCGGCGGGTTCCTGCGGGCGAGCGACCTCGCCGGCTACGCCCCGCGGGCGGCCGAGCCGCTGACCATGAGGTACCGGGGGCTCGAGGTGGCCTTCTCGCCGGGTGCCACCGGCGGGCCGACCGCGGCCGAGATGCTCCGCATCCTCGCCGAGTTCCCGCCCGCGAAGGTGGGCTACCGGACGCCGGGGGGGCTGCACCTGCGCGCGGAGGCCGTCCGCTACGGCTTCCTGGACCGGTTGCGCCACCTGGGCGATCCCCTCGCGGTGCGCGTGCCCTGGCGCGGCCTGACCTCGCGCGAGCACGCCGCGGAGGTGGCGGCCGGCCTCCGGGCCGCGGGCCCGCGCAGCGACGCCAAGCTGCCGGACGCCTGGGCGCACGACGCCGCGCTCGGCGGCCTGCGCGGGCGCACCGCGGCTCCGCGGGGGCGGCGACGGCTGGCCACCGAGGGGGGTGACTGCACCACCCACGTCTGCGCGGTCGACCGGCAGCGCAACATGGTCTCGCTGACCAACACCGCGGTCTCACTGTTCGGCTCGCGAATGGTCGTGCCGGGCACCGGCATCCTCCTGCAGAACGGCATGCTCTGGTTCGATCCCGAGCCCGGGCGCGCGAACTCGGTGGCGGCGGGCAAGCGGCCGGTGGTGAACATGGTCCCTGCCCTCGCGTTCCGGCAAGGCCAGCCCTGGCTCACGGTGGGGGCGCCGGGCGGGCGGAAGATCGTCTCGGCCATCCCGCAGGTGATCGCCAACCTCGCGGATCAGGGCGACACGCCGCAGGCCGCGATCGAGGCGCCGCGCCTGCACACCGAGGGCGGCGAGCTCTGGGTGGACGACCGGGTGGGGGAGCGCGCGCTGGCCGCCCTGCGGCGGATGGGCCACGACGTGGTCCCGAAGCGGCAGAGCTACGGCACCCTCTACTTCTCGCGACCGGTGGCGATCCGGATCGGCCGACGCGGGCTGGACGCCGGGCTCGACCATCTCAACGCGGCCGCGGCGGCCGGGATCTGAGCGCGCGAAGGGAGGCGCCCGATGGCAGAGATCAATCTCACCGCGGCCTTCTCGACGGTGCCCGCCCCGGAGCAGGAGGCGATCAAGCGGCTGCTCACCGAGACCATCGAGCAGCTCGCGCAGGAGGATCGGACCTTCTCCCGCGCGCGGGTGGTGTTCACCGAGTCCGACGAGCGCTGCGGGCTCACCGCCGAGCTCGACGGGGTGAAGAAGGAGGGGGTGCCGCTCGCCCTCGACATCGAGCAGCTCGAGGACGCGCAGACCGGCGCGGGCGCCCGCGCGCAGCTGAAGGAGTCGCTCCGGCTCTACTTCCGGCGGGTGATGGGCAAGTGACCGGCGCCGCGGGCGTGCTGCTCTTCGTCTACGGCGGCTGCACCTTCACGGTGGCCGAGGGGGTGCAGCCCCCCAAGGCGGGCTCGCTCCTGTTCTGCCGCCATCTCCCGGTGCGAGCGGGCGACCGGGTGCTCGAGATCGGCACCGGCATCGGGCTCGCCGCGGTGCTGGCCGCGCGGGCGGGGGCCCGGGTGGTCGCCACCGACGTGGTGGAAGGGGCAATCCGCTGCGCACGGGCCAACGCGGTGATCAACGGCGTGGCGGAGCGGGTGGAGGTGCTCCAGGGCGACGGCTTCGCCCCGGTGCGCGGCCGCGTCTTCGATCTGATCTGCACGAGCCCGCCCCAGATGCCCACGCCGCCCGACCGGGAGCGCGCCGACGCGGCGGCCGCGGCCGACAACGGCGGGCGCGACGGCTGGGCGCTGCTGGACCGGGTGATCGCGGGCGCGCCCGCGCATCTGGCGCCGGGCGGGCGCCTGGTCTTCACCCTCTTCGGCTTCCTCGGGGTCAAGGCGGCGCTCGCCAAGCTCGCGGCGGCCGGTCTCGAGCCGTCGGTCCTGGGGCAGGAGACGCAGGCCTTCCCGCGCATCGGCTACGAGCGCCTCGATCACATTCGCGCCCTCGACGCGGAGGCCACCCTGCCGCCGGCCGGGCTGCCCGCGACCGTCGAGCGGTACGTGCTCCAGGGGGTGAGGATGGAGGAGCCGTCGCGATGAAGCCCGCCCGTCGCCTCATCGTCAACGCCGACGACTACGGGCTCACCGCCGGGGTGAGCCGCGGCATCCTCGAGGCGCACCGTCACGGCATCGTGACCAGCACCACCCTGCTGGTGAACCGTCCGGTCGATCCCGCCCAGATCGACGCGCTCAAGGCCTCGGGCCTGGGCGTGGGCCTGCACATGAACCTCACCCTGGGCCCGCCGGTGGCGCCCGCGACGCGGGTCGCGTCCCTGCTGGACGCCGAGGGGCGATTCGTGCGTGACGCGCACGAGGCCGCGCGCCGGGCGCGGCCGGACGAGGCGCGGATCGAGCTCGGCATGCAGATCGACGAGTTCCGGCGGATCATGGGGCGGTTCCCCACCCACCTGGACTCGCACCACCACGTCGGCCGGCACGAGCCGATCCTGGAGCTGGTGCTGGACTTCGCGCGCGCGATCAAGGTGCCGGTGCGCACCCAGGACGCGCAGGTGCGGGCGGCGGCCCGCAAGCTCGCGCTGAAGACCCCGGACCACTTCATGGGGGAGTCGGGCCCCGAGCCGTACTGGTCGGCAGAACGCGTCCTCGCGCACCTGCACGAGCTGCCGGGCGGCGTCACCGAGTTCATGACCCATCCCGGCTACTACGACGACGATCTCGCCTACAGCCGCTACGGGCGCCAGCGCGAGACCGAGGTGGCGGGGCTCACCGACCCGGAGGCGCGCGCGCTCGTCGTGCGCGAGGGCATCCAGCTCATCCACTTCGGGAACCTCTAGGCCCGCGCGTGCCGACCGCGACGATCGGCGTGGACGTGGGCGGTACCACGGTGGCCGCGGGCCTGGTGGCCGCCGACGGGCGGGTGCTCGATCATCACCAGGCGCCCACCCACGCGCGCGGGCCGGGCACCGCGCTCGAGACGATCGGGGGGCTGCTCGAG
>DATIFV010000091.1:0-7213 GCA_035455085.1 Candidatus Methylomirabilota bacterium
GGGGCCCTACTCCTCGGCGGTGAGCGAGGCGGTGGCCAACGTGACCGAGAAGTACAAAAAGGTCATGGTGGCGCCGCTCGCCGCCACCACCTCGATCTTCAAGAAGGGCCGCAAGTACATCTTCATGGTGATCACCCCCGCCGAGAGCTATCTCGAGGGGCTGGTCGACATGGCGGCCAGGCGGGGTCTGAAGACGGTCGCGATCATCAACGAGGACACCCTCTTCCCCAAGGCCTCGGCCACCGGCACCGCGGAGGCGGCCAAGAAGCGGGGGATGCAGGTGGTGCTGCAGGAGGCCTACCCGAAGGGCAACACCGACTTCTCGGCGCTGCTCGTGAAGATCAAGGCGGTCAACGCGGACGTGATCGCGGCCGGCACCTACTTCGACGACGCGGTCGCGATCACCCGGCAGATGAAGGAGCTGAACGTCAACCCGAAGATGTTCGGGCTCACGGTGGGCGGTGACCTCCCCGAGTTCTACGACCTGCTCAAGCAGAACGCGGAGTACGTGTACGGGTCCACCCAGTGGGACGAGACGCTGCCGTACCCGGGCCAGAAGGAGTTCCTCGCCGCCTACAAGAAGAAGTTCGCCAACCAGGAGCCGTCCTACCACACCGCGGCGGGCTACGCGGGCTGCCTGATCTACGCGGAGGCGGTGAAGCGGGCGGGCACCCTCGACGCCGACAAGGTCCGCGAGCAGCTCCTGAAGCTCGAGATCCGGACCGCCTTCGGGGACTACAAGGTCGATGCGGACGGCTTCCAGACCGCCCACAAGATGGTCATGCTGCAGTGGCAGGACGGCAAGCGGGTGGTGGTCTGGCCGGACGACCTGGCGAGCGGCAAGGTGCGCTACCCGACGCCGGAGTGGGGCAAGCGGTAGCCGACCCCCGTTGCTAGAAGGTCGCACCCCGCGCGCCCGCCGGGTACCCGGCGGGCGCCGTCGCGCCTCGGAGGGATCTTGGGCGTCCTGATCACGCCGACGATGATCGGCCAGGTGGTGATCTCCGGCCTCCTGGCCGGCTCGATCTACGCGCTGGTGGCCCTCGGGCTCGGGCTGATCTTCGGGGTGATGCGGGTGCTGAACGTAGCCCACGGCCCGCTCATGATGCTGGGGGCGTACACCACCTTCTGGCTCTTCCACTGGCTCGGCCTCAACCCCTACCTGTCCCTGCTGGTGACGATGCCGCTCCTGTTCCTGGTGGGAGTGGGGCTCCAGCGGCTCCTCGTGCGGCGGGTGGTGGACGCCCCCGAGCTGTCCTCGCTCCTCCTGACCTTCGGGGTGTCGATCGCGCTCGTCAACCTCGCCCAGCTCGCGTTCACCTCCGATCTGCGCTCGGTGGAGTTCCTCACCGGCTCGTTCATCGTGGGACCGTTCGCGTTCTCGAAGTCGCGCCTGCTCGCCTGCGCCTTCGCGATCGCGATCACCGCCGGCGCCTTCGCGTTCCTCAGGTCCACGCGGCTCGGCAAGGCGGTGCGCGCGGTCTCCCAGAGCCGGGAGGTCGCCCAGGTCTGTGGCATCGACGTGCAGCGCATCCATCTGCTGGCCTTCGGCCTCGGGACCGCGCTGGCCGCCGCGGGGGGCACCCTGGTGGCGGTCATGGTCGCGATCCAGCCCGAGATGGGACAGGTCTACACCTTCAAGTCGTTCCTGGTGATCGTGCTCGGGGGGGCGGGCAACTACCCGGGCGCGCTGCTCGGTGGCCTGCTCCTCGGACTGGTCGAGCAGCTCGCCTCGCTGTTCCTCACCACGCAGGTCAACGAGGCGATCGCCTACGTGCTGCTGGTGGTGATCCTGCTGATCCGGCCGACCGGGCTCCTGAAGGGACGGGTGTGAAGCGGGGGCTCGCGGTCGCGCTCGGGCTGCTGGCGGTGGGCCTCGCCCTGTACCCGACGCAGGCCACCGGCTACGGCATCCGGGTCATGCTGCAGCTGTTCATGTGGGTCGCCCTGGCCCAGTCCTGGAACCTCATCTCCGGCCTGACCGGCTACGTGTCGTTCGGGCACGTGGCCTTCTTCGGCACCGGGGCCTACGCCTCCAGCCTCCTGATCGTGAAGGCGGGCTGGCCGTGGCCGCTCGCGTGCCTGGGCGGCGGGGCGACGGCGGCGGCGCTGGCGCTGGTCATGGGCTGGCCCTGCCTGCGGCTGAAGGGGCCCTACTTCGCCATCGCCATGCTCGGGCTCAACGAGGTCCTCCGCGTGATCGTCTCGTACTTCGAGGGGCTGACCGGGGGCGGCAACGGGCTCTCGCTGCCCACCCTGCAGGCGAGCGTCGAGATCTACTACGCGATGGGCGTCGTGGCGGCCGCGGTGACCGCGCTCGCCTACGTCATCGTCACCTCGCGCTTCGGCCTGCGGCTCATGACCATCCGGGAGGACGAGGTGGCCGCGGAGGCGATGGGCATCGACACGCTCCGCTACAAGCTCTACGCCTTCCTGCTCTCCGCGGTCGGGCCCGGCATCGTGGGCGGGCTCTCCGCGCGGGACCAGGGCTACATCGAGCCGATCTCGGTGTTCCCCTTGATCATGACCATCACCATGATCGTGATGGCCCTCTTCGGCGGAAAGGGGACGATCTGGGGACCGGTGCTGGGCGCGGTGCTCCTGTTCGCGTTCCAGGAGATGGTGTGGGCGCGCTTCATCTACCTCCACCAGCTGCTCTTCGGCGCGATCATCGTGGCGGTGGTGCTCCTGATGCCGCGCGGGATCCTCGGGGTGCTCCAGCAGAAGTACAACCTGCCGCGGACGGTCTAGCGCACGGTGGCCCCGATCCTCGAGCTCCGCTCGGTGGTCAAGCGCTTCGGCGGCGTCGCCGCGGTGAACGGGGTGTCGCTGGCGCTCGAGCCCGGCCGGATCTACGGGCTGATCGGTCCCAACGGCTCGGGCAAGACCACGCTCTTCAACTGCATCACCGGCGTGGATCGGGCCGACGAGGGCGAGATCCGCTTCAAGGGACGCCGCATCGACCGGCTCAAGCCGCATCGGATCTTCCACCTCGGCATCGGCCGTACCTTCCAGGTGATCCGGGTCTTTCCCGAGCTGAGCGCCCTGGAGAACCTGCTGGTGGTGACCACCACCCGCTACGAGGAGGCGCGACGCCGGGCGGAAGAGCTGCTGGCCTTCGTGAAGCTCGAGCGGCTCGCCGGGGAGTTCGCGGGCAATCTCTCCTACGGCCAGCAGAAGCTCGTCGAGTTCATCCGCGTGCTGATGACCGATCCGGAGCTGATCCTGCTCGACGAGCCGGCCGCCGGCGTCAACCGCACCCTGCTCAACGAGCTGCTGGACGCGGTCCGCCGGCTGCGCGACCAGGGCAAGACGGTGCTCCTGGTCGAGCACGACATGAAGGTGGTCATGGGGCTCTGCGAGACGGTGTTCGTGCTCGATCACGGCGAGAAGCTGGCCGAGGGGGCGCCCGGCGTCATCCAGGCCGACGAGCGGGTCATTGAGGCTTATTTCGGCCGCTAGCGCGCTCCTCCTCGCGTACCTGGTCTGGGGCTCGCGCGGGTGGCCCCTGATCCACGACGCGCCGCTGATGCACTATGTCGCGTGGCTGATCACCCAGGGGGGCGTCCCCTATCGCGACGCCTTCGACATGAACCTGCCCGGCGTCTACCTCCTGCACGTGGCCGTCCTGCGGGTGGGCGGCCCGGGGGATCTCGCGTGGCGGTTCTTCGACCTGGCCTGGCTCGGCGCCACCGGCGCGCTGCTCTGGGCCTACTGCCGGCCCATGAGCGACGCGGTCGCGGCCGCCGCGGGCGCGGTGCTCTTCGGGCTGTACCACTTGAGCGGGGGCGCCTGGCGCGCCGGCCAGCGCGATTTCCTGCTCTGCCTGTTCCTCCTCGCGGGCGCCTACGGGGTCGCGCGCGGCCTCGAGCTGCCCGCCGGGCGCCTGGCGCTGTTCGGGGGCGGGCTGGCGCTCGGGGCCGGCATGACCGTCAAGCCGCACGCCGGTCTGTTCTGGCTGCTGTGCGCCGCCGTCGCCGTGGGGGCCGCCTGGCGCGCCGGGCGCTCCGCCTGGCGCCCGGCGGCGCTCGTGCTGGGCGGCGGGCTGGTGGTGCCCGCGCTCGTGTTCGGCTGGCTCGCCTGGCGGGGCGGGCTCGCGCCGTTCCTGGCCGTCCTCACCGGCTACGTGCTGCCGCTCTACAGCCAGGTCGGGCGCGTGTCAGTGCTCGCCGCCACCACCCGCTGGCATGCGTGGGGCCGCGCCCTCCTGGGCCTGCTCGCGGGTCTCGGGCTGCTCGGCGTGCTCGGGGCGCCGCGGCCGTGGTCGCCGCGCGTCGTGCTGGCGTCGCTCGGCGCCCTCTACGGCGCCGCGCACTTCGCGCTGCAGGGCAAGGGCTGGGAGTACCAGCTCTATCCGGTTGCGCTCTTCCTCTGCGCGCTGGCCCCGGCCGCGATCGCCCCCGGGCCCGCCCGGGTCCGCCCGCGCGGGCTCGAGGGATGGGGTGGCCGCCGTGCGGTCGCGCTCGCGGCCTGGGTGCTGCTCGTGCTCGTGCTGGGGGCCAAGGGTGTCGAGGCCCGCGAGCCCGACTGGGTCGCGGAGAAGGTCCGCCGGGTGGCCGCGCTGACCCGCGACCTGGCGCCGCTCGTCCCGCCGGGCGCCCCGGTGCAGATCCTCGATACGACGTCGGGTGGTATCCACGCGCTCCTGCGCCTGGGCCTGCGGCAGCCCACGCGCTTCCTCTACGACTTCCATTTCTTCCACCACGCCGACGACCCGCGCATCCGCGCGCTCCGCGCCGAGCTGGTGGCGGGCCTCGCGGCCCGACGCCCCGCCGCGGTGGTGGTGCTCGAGGAGAGCTGGCCCGAGATCGGCTACGACCGCCTGGCCGCGTTCCCCGAGCTGGCGCAGGTGCTTGAGCGCTCGTTCACCCTGTCCGTGACCGGCCCCGGCTACCGGATCCATGCGAAGCGACGCGATCCGTAGCGTCATCCGCGCCTACGACGATCCGATCGTGCGCGCCTACTGCTGGGGGCGCTTCTGGATCCTCCGCCAGCGGTTCCTCGACGAGATCGGCCAGTACCTGCCCGCCCGGGGCCGCGTGCTCGACCTGGGCTGCGGCTTCGGCCTCTTCTCGCTCTACTACGCGAGCGCGCATCCCGCCCTCACCGTCGAGGGCTTCGATCTCAACCCGCGCCGCATCGCGATGGCGCGGGCGGCCGCGCGGCGGCTGGGGCTCGCGAACGTCCGCTACGAGGTCGGTGACGTCATGGACTACCGGGGCGGGGAGCGCTTCGACGCGGCCTACATGCTCGACATCGTGCACCACATCCCGCCGGAGGCGGTGCGGCCCCTGCTCGAGCAGGTGGCCAAGACGCTGCCGGAGGGCGGCCGGCTGCTCGTCAAGGACGTGGATCGCCAGCCGGCCTACAAGCGCTGGTTCACCCACGCGCTCGACAAGGTGATGGACCCGCGCGCGCCCGTCCGCTACTGGGGCGCCGAGGAGCTGCAGGCCCTTCTGCAGGAAGTGGGGTTCGAGGTGCACCGGCACCTGATGGTGGATCTCCTGCCCTATCCGCACGTGCTCTACATCGGATGCCGCCGGTCGTGAGCCCCTCGGCGAGCCCGGTCCTCCTGCACGCGGAGCGGCTGACCGCCGGCTACGGCAAGATGGCCATCCTGCACGACGTCACGCTGGAGGTGCGCGTGGGCGAGATGGTGAGCGTGATCGGCCCCAACGGCGCCGGCAAGTCCACCGCCTTCAAGACCATCGTGGGGTTCCTGCGGCCGACCAGCGGCCGGGTGCTCTTCGACGGTCAGGACGTCACCGGCCTCCGCCCCGACCAGGTGCTGCGCCGAGGGCTGGCCTACGTGCCGCAGGGCCGCATCGTATTTCCCCAGATGACGGTGCTGGAGAACCTCGAGATGGGCGCCTACATCGAGCGCGACGGGCACCGGATCCGGCAGGCCCTCGAGCGCGTCTACCGGCTCTTCCCGATCCTGGCCGAGCGGCGGAGCCAGCGGGCCGGCACCATGTCGGGCGGCGAGCAGCAGATGGTGGCCATCGGGCGGGCCCTCATGACCACTCCCAAGCTGATCCTGCTGGACGAGCCCTCCCTGGGCCTCGCGCCCAAGTTCGTCTCGCTGATCTTCGAGAAGCTGACCGAGATGAAGCAGGACGGCTACACCATGATGGTGGTGGAGCAGAACGCGGCGAAGGCCCTCGCGGTGGCCGACCGGGGCTATGTGCTCGAGCTGGGCCGTAACCGCTTCGAGGGAGCCGGCCCGGCGCTCCTGCAGGACCCCGAGGTCAAGCGGCTCTACCTGGGCGGCTGACCGGCCGGCGGGTTTCGGGTAGAATGCTCTTCGTGAAAGTTCGACCGGCCCTGCTGCTCGCGATCCTGCTCTACGTCGCCCTCGACCTCTCGCTCCCCGCGATGCCGGGGGCGTTCGTGTTCGATGCGACGGACTCGGTCGAGAGCACCCAGACCCGCCCGCGCCTCTCGGTGGAGACCGTGCTGCTGCCCGCCCCGGTCAAGGACGCGCTCGTGCCGGCTCCGCTCCCCCGCGACGACCGGCATCGCCTGGCGTCGGGCGAACGGGCGGAGCGGGAGCGGCGCCCCGTCCCGATCCGGCGCTCCCGGGCGCTTCACGATCCCGCGCCTCCCTCCGAAGACCCGCACTAGCGCCTCGCCCTCGACGTGATGCCCGGCGCCCTGACGGGGCCGGCCTGTCTCCATCACCCTCGATCCGGCGGGGAGGACCAGCCATGAAGCAGGGCTACGAAGGAATTGTCGTCGCGGTCGGCATGCTCGCGGTCGCGTTCACGATGATCGCGGTCGCCAAGTGGCTCATTTGAGGCGGCCGCCATGACACGAGTCGGCCGCATCGTCACCGATCCGCGGGCGGGCATGTACTGCCACGTCACGCTCGACGGCGGGGAGAAGATCGTCGTCTCCCACGACCGGGGAGGCGGCCAGGGGGGTATGCTCGCGATCGAGATCTCGAGGTTCCTGGGGTTCAGCTCCGAGCGCATCTTCGCCTGCAACCTGGACAGCCCGCAGGGTCAGGCCATCCTGGCCTGGCTGACTCGGGGGGCCGAGCCGGGCACTCTCGCGGCGACGCCTCTCGGGGCCGCCATCGACTTCGTCAGGGACGCGGGCACGCTGACCGAGCTGCGCACCCGGTGCGCAACCCTGATGTCCACGCGCTAGGCCGTGGAGTTCCGGGAGCTGCTCCTCGGGCTCGTCCTCGTCTGGCTCGCCGCCAAGGTGG
>DATIFV010000092.1:0-4820 GCA_035455085.1 Candidatus Methylomirabilota bacterium
CCGCGGTGAGGTCCAGATCGTTCTGGCGCGCGAAGTCGCCGACGGTGAGCCCGGGGAAGCGCGCGTAGAGCTCGCGCGGCTGGTCCACGTAGAGGCGCCGCCCCTGGGTGAAGACCGGCGCGGTGGCGGGGTGCCGGGCGAGCACGTCGTTGATCTTCGAGTCGGCGCCGATTCGCGCGGGGGCGTCCACCGCGGTCACCGGCCTCTCACGGTCAGCACCGGGCACGGGGCGGCGGCGACCAGCCGCGTCGCCACGCTGCCCAGAAAGAACCGCGGCAGGCCGGTGCGCCCGTGGGTCCCGATCACGAGCAGGTCGGCCTTCCGGGCCCGCGCCGCCCGGGCGACCCGGTCGTGCGCCACCCCGTCGAGGAGGAGTCCGGTGGCGCGCACGCCCGCGCGACGCGCCCGGGCCACGAGGGGGTTCAGGCGCTTCTGCGCCTGGGCCCGCACCGAGGCCTCCATCTCCTCGTACAGTCGGGGCGGGATATAGCCCTCGCCGGGCAGGGCCAGCGACGCCGGCGACATGACGTGCACGATGTCGAGCCGGGCGTGATCGGCCTTGGCCAGGGTCACCGCGCGGATGAAGGCGGCGTTCGAGGCCCGCGAGAAATCGGTGGCGTGCATGACCCGGCGCAGGCGCGGCATGGCGGTATCTTACAATGCGCGATGCTGCCTGTCGAAGGGCTCGACCCTGCCGCTGCTCTCCGCGCCTGACGCGGCTCGGGGCGGCTAGAAGTGGAAGTGGACGCCCAGCCCGATGTAGTCCACGCGGTTCTTGTAGAACTGCCCGTCCGGCGAGTTCCCGTAGAAGTACTCGACGAGCAGCTGCAGCCGGCGCTCGAGGACGCGCACGCTCTCGAGCTGGATGCCGGCCCGCACCGACACGTCCAGGTTCCACTGGTTCTCGTCTCGGCTCTGCAGATCCACCGCGGCCACCGGCCGGATGAGGCCGGACGCGAGCGTCCACGGGCTGCGGAACTCCACGCCGCCCTGCACCGTCCACGGGTTCACGGTGGCGGGCTCCTGGTCGAACAGGTACCCGCCGCCGGCGTAGACCCGCAATCCCCACGGCAGATCGTAGGACAGCTTGAGGTCGATGCTCTCGTAGCTCAGGTTGATCCGCTCGAGCCGCGTGCGCAGCAGGAGCTCGTCCCCCACGTGAGAGCTCTGGTGAAAGACGCGCCCCAGCACGGAGACCGGACCACGCCGCCAGGTGCCGTACAGCGCGACGAAGTAATCGGCGTTGATCAGGTCCTCGGACGGCGAGTCCAGCTGGAACAGCGCGAACACCCCAGCCTGGACGCCGAGCTCCAGTTGGCTGTCCGCCGAGGCGTTGTCGCGGATGAGCGGGATGGTCTCACCGAAGCTCACCGCGGCCACGTGCGCGACGTCCAGGTAGTAGCGGTACGCGGCCGAGAAATGCGGCCAGCGCGGGTCGGCCAGGAGCGGCTGGAACAGATACCCCGCCGGCAGCAGCCCCGTCGGCAAGGTCGAGACCGCCGCGGGCGCCGCCGCGGGCGAGACCGCCGGCTTCGGGGCGGCGCCCTCCCGAACCTCGACGGTCACCACCCCGGGCAGGCGCGACAGCGCGGCCAGGACCGCGGCGCGATCGACCCCCGTGAGCTGGGTGCCCTCGAGCGTGAGCACGCCGTTCCGCACCGTCACCGCGTGCCGGGAGATCTTGAACTCGCGCTCGAGCACCGCGCCCGCGTAACCCGCCAGGTACGGATCCTCCGTCTCGGGTAGGGCCGGCGCGGGCAACGGAACCGCCAGGATCCCCAGTAGGACCAGCACCGGGCCGAGACCTCGTGAGAGCCGGCGACCTGCCATGGCCTAGCCTCCTCCGGCGCCGTAGCCGCGCCAGTCGAACGAATCGACGGTCACCCGGTAGCTCGGGGCCTTGACCGGCGCCCGGACCTCGAAATAGGAGCGGCTGGACGGCGGCACGTCGCCCATCACGTAGCCGGTGCTGGAGCCGATCACGCCCCCGGAGCCGTCGAGGGCCTCGACCCGTAGCCGCACCGCGATCGCGTAGACGCCCGCCCGCCGGTTGTAGACGTACCCGCTCACCACCGATCGCCCGCGACGATCCTCCGACGCGCTCCACTCCACGCGCAGGTCGTCACCGCTGGAGCGGGTCTGCACCTGCGCGCGTCCCGGCCCCACTCCCGCGCCGAGCAGCGCGGCGGCCAGCAGCGCGATCCCCACGACTCGCTTCGGTATCCGGCTCGTCATCGTCGTACCTCCCGCTCGTCATTCTCACCCCGGCGGCAAGGGCGGCGGGGCACTCCGGCGCTCTGCTATCATCCGCCCATGGTGGGCGACGCCTCCCGCGCCCGGCGAGTCTTCCAGGCGGTGATCCTCCTCGCGGCGCTGGCGGTGGCGTTCCTGGCCGGGATGCTGACCGAGCGGCTGCAAGCTCATGCCGAGCGCGATGCGATGTTGCGGCGCTACGACCAGGCGCTGCGCGAGCACCGGGCCCGCGTCATGGACGCGGAGAAGCAGCAGGAAAGCGGAGCCCCGCGGCGCTGACCCGGGCGATCCGGCCCTTCAGGACCCGATCGGCCAGGAGCCGAGCACGTTGCGCGCGCCCCCCCTTTCCGGCGGCTCCCCCAGGCACCCGGCGCGGCGGCGGCCCGAGAGGCCGCGCTCAGTCCACCGGGGGGCGGCGGTCCGCCCAGGGCTGCGCGGCCTCGAAGGCGGCGGAGGCGGCCAGCACCGTGTGATCGGCGTGGCGACGGCCGACGATCTGCAGCCCCACTGGCAGCCCCCCGCGCGTGAACCCGACCGGGACGGTGGCGGCCGGCTGCCCGGTCAGGTTGAACGGGAAGCAGAACGGCATCCAGCCGAGCGGCGAGCACGGCTGCCCATTGATCTCGTTGAGCCCGGGCTTGCCGACCTCGAACGGGGGCACCGCCACGGTGGGCGTGATCAGGAGATCGAAGCGGGCGAGGAAGCGCTGCACCTCGGTCCAGAGCTCGTGCCGTCGCCGCTGGGCCCCCAGGTACTGGGCGGCGGTGACGGTGGCCCCGAACTTCAGGAAAGCGCGGAGCGAGCGGTCCATCTTCTCGCCGTCGCTCGGCAGGCGCTCGCCCCACACGCTCCACGTCTCGGCACCGGCCATGACGCGGAAGATCTCCTCGGGATCGTCCCAGGACGGCGAGACGACCTCGACGTGCCCGCCGAAGCTCTCGAAGCGCTCCGCCGCCGCCGCGCAGAGGTCGGCCACCTCCGGATCGACCCGCGCGTAGCCCAGGTCCGGCGTCCAGGCCACGCTCAGCCCCGCGAGGTCCTCGTCGCACGCGGCGAGGAAGGAGCGGCCCGCCGCGGGCAGCGAGTACCGGTCGCGGTCGTCCGGGCCCGCGATCACGTCCAGCATCAGCGCGGCGTCGCGGACGGTGCGGGTCATGGGCCCGGTGTGCGAGAAGGTCTCCCAGCCGGGGAAGCCGGGGGCCTGGGGCACGCGGCCGAAGGAGGGCTTGAGCCCGTAGATCCCGCAGAAGGAGGCGGGGACGCGGATGGAGCCGCCGCCGTCGGTGCCCACCGCGAGCGGCCCGAGGCCCGCGCCCACCGCCGCTCCCGCCCCGCCGCTCGAGCCACCGGGGGTGAGCGCGGGATTCCACGGGTTGCGGGTGACGCCGAAGAGCGGGCTGTCCGTGACGCCCTTGTGGCCGAACTCGGGCGTCGTGGTCTTGCCGACGATGATCGCCCCCGCGCCCTTGAGGCGCTCGACGCACACCGCGTCCTCCTCGGGCACGTGGTCCGCGAAGAGCCGCGAGCCGCCGGTGGTGGGCACGCGGCGGGTGAAGACCAGGTCCTTGATGGACACCGGCACGCCGTGCAGCGGCCCGAGGGCCTCCCCGGTCATCACCGCCACCTCGGCGGCCACCGCGGCGTCGCGCGCCTCCTCGGCGGTCACCGCCGCGAAGCAGTTGAGCGCCGGGTTGAGCCGCTCGATGCGGGCCAGCGCGGCGTCGACCACCTCCACCGGGGACACCCGCTTCGCGCGGATGAGCGCGGCCAGCTCGCCCGCGGGGATCCAGCCGAGGTCGGGCGTGGCCATCAGACACTCGGGGTCACGCGGGCAATCGTGTAGTCCACGTGGGTGGCCTTCGAGCCCTCGATCACCGTCACCCGGCAGATGTCGCTCTCCTTGAGGAACTCGACCCATACCCCCGGGAACCGCTCCGCGTTCACGAAGCGCTCGCTCCGGCTCTCCGTCCAGCCCGCGTTCGTGAGCAGGGCCCGCGCGTCGGCCAGGGTCGCGTCCACGCTCGTCTCCGTGAAGTAGATCAGCCGGGCCGCGGTGACCTTGGGGGTGCGGATGATCGCCCAGTCGTCGGAGTACGGGATCCACCGGGCGGGCACCGGGATGTCCGGGAAGGGCTGGACCGGCATGGGCACCGTGATCGGCGCGCACGCGCCGAGCCCGAGCGCGATCCCGATCACGATCGGCGCGATCTTCACGCGCCGCATTGTATCCGCCGCCCTCCGCTCCGGCAACCGGCGCGGGCCCGCGATGATAGAGTGGAGCCGAATTGGACCGCACCGCCCTGGCCCGGCTGAGCAGCTGGCTCGCCCGCCCGGAGATCGCCGCCCTCGACCCCGAGTCGATCGGCCGCCTCGCGGCCGCGCTCGACGATCCGGATCCCCCGATCGCCGCGGGCCGGGCCGGCTCCCTGATCGCCTACGCCCCCGGCCGCCCACGGCGCCGGCTGCTGCAGTTCGACCGGCGCGGGCACCTGATCGCCGCCTGCCGGTGGCGCCACGGCGGCGGGCTGGCGTGGGCAAAGTGTCTGCTGCCGGACGGCCGCTGGCTC
>DATIFV010000093.1:0-7256 GCA_035455085.1 Candidatus Methylomirabilota bacterium
CGGCGCGCTGCTCCGCCACCCAGGCCGGGGCCGCCCGCCAGGCCGCCTCGTCGAGCGCCAGCCGGAGGCCGCCCGTCTGCCGGTACCGCGTGGGACCCTCCAGTTCAAGATCGAGCCCGGGCCAGCGCGCGAGGCTCGCGAGGGCCAGCGCCCGCTCCGCCGGATCGCGGCCCATCGCCCGCACGCCGGCCGCGCTGGCCCCGGAGGCGGCGGCGCCCACGCGGGCGCGCTCCAGCACGGTGACCCGCGCGCCCGGGTCGGCCCGGCGCAGGTGGAAGGCGGCGGAGAGGCCCATGAGGCCGCCGCCCACGATCACGACCCGGATCGCCATGGCGGCCGAGTCTAGCAGACTGGCCTTTCGGGCCGCCGGGAGGTAAGCTCGCGGTCAACCTCATGTCCGGCCAGATCCGCTACGAAGCGCCCCGGCCCCCCGCCGCGCCCGGCGAGACCGTCGTCACCAGCACCTGCGGCCACAACTGCGGGGGGCGCTGCGTGGTCAACGCCCACGTGCGCGATGGGCGCATCGTGCGCATCAGCACCGACCCGCGCCGGTGGACGCCCGAGGAGGCCCCCCTCCACGCCTGCGTGCGAGGCTTCGGCCAGCTCGAGCGCCTGCACCATCCGGACCGGCTGACCCATCCCATGCGGCGGGTCGGGCCGCGCGGGGCCGGCCGGTTCGAGCGGATCGGCTGGGACGAGGCGCTCGACGAGGTGGCGCGCCAGATGCTCCGCATCCGCGAGGCGTACGGCCCGGCCGCCATCCTGGACTGCTCGCGCACCGGCAGCCTCTCGATGCTGCACAGCCGGTCCACCGTCAAGCGCCTGCTCTGCATGTTCGGCGGCTGCACCGAGCTGTGGACCAACATCTCGGCGGAGGCCGAGGTCTTCGCGGTGCGCCAGACCTACGGGGCCAAGGCCGACTACAAGAGCGCGGGCCGCGAGCCCACCGACTACGTCAACTCGCGGCTGATCCTCATGTGGGGCTGGAGCCCCGCCGACGGCACCTTCGGCACCGGCACCCTGCAGCACCTGAAGCTCGCGAAGCGGCGGGGCGTGAAGATCATCTGCGTGGACCCGCGGCGGACCCGCACCAGCTGGGCGCTGGCCGACCAGCACGTGTTCATCCGCCCCGCCACCGACACCGCGGCGCTGATCGCGATGGCCCACGTGATCGTGACCGAGAGCCTGCACGATCAGGCCTTCCTCGACCGCCACGTGCTGGGCTTCGACGAGGCCCACCTGCCGCCCGGCGCGCCCGCGGGAGCCTCGTACCGCGCCTACCTCCTCGGGGAGGCCGACGGCGTGCCCAAGACCCCGGAGTGGGCCGCCGCGATCACCGGGATTCCCGCCGAGATCCTCCGCGCCCTCGCGATCGAGTACGCCACCACCCGGCCCGCCGCGCTCCAGACCGGCTACGCGCCCGGCCGCACCCTCTACGGCGAGCAGTTCCACCGCGCGGCCTACGCGCTCTGCGCGATGACCGGCAACGTGGGCATCCCGGGCGGCAACGCGGGCACCAGCAACGGGGCCACCGGGCGCTGCGGGATCCAGGCGCTGCCCACCGGCGAGAACCCGGCGGGGGCGCGCGTGTCCTCCCCGCTCCTCGCCGATCTCCTGGAGCGGGGCCGGGCGGGCGGCTACCCGGCCGACATCCGGATGATCTACTCGTGCGCGGGCGATCTCTTCAACCAGCTGCCCAACGTGAGCCGGATCATCCGGGGGGTGCAGCGGCTGGACTTCGTGGTGGTCCACGACCACTTCATCACGCCCACCGCCCGCTACGCGGACATCGTCCTCCCCGCCACCACGTTCTGGGAGCGCAACGACGTCCACACCCCGTGGGCGGGGGCCGGCCACTACGCGATCTTCATGCAGCAGGCCATCCCGCCGGTCGGTGAGTGCCGGAACGACCTCGACATCTGCGCGGCCCTGGCCGAGCGCCTGGGCATCCGGGGCTACAACGACCGGACGGAGGACCAGTGGCTGCGCGAGCTGACAAAGCACGCCATCGACGACTACGAGACGTTCCGGGCCAAGGGGCTGGCCCGCCTGCCCGCCCCCGCGGACGCGGTGGCCTTCGCCCGGGAGATCCGCGACCCGGACCGGTACCCGTTCACCACCCCGTCGGGCAAGATCGAGATCTACTCGATGAGCCTCGCCGCCGATCCCGATCCCTACGGCCTCGGGCGCATCCCGCCGATCCCCACCTGGATCCCCGAGCCGGCCGATCCGCGCCACCCGCTGCGCCTGGTCACGCCCAAGTCCCGGGCCCGCACCCATTCGATCCACGACAACCAGCCGGTGCTCGCGCGCGCCGACCGCGACGACGTGTGGATCCACCCCGCCGACGCGGCCGCCCGCGGCATCGTGGACGGCCAGCAGGTGCGCGTGTTCAACGGCCGCGGCCGCACCCTGATCCCGGCGCGGGTCACCGACCGGATCGCTCCCGGCGTGGTCTCGATCAAGGAAGGCGCGTGGTTCTCGCTCGACGCCGACGGGCAGGACACCGCCGGCTGCTCCAACCTGCTGACCCCCGACCGCTCCTCGCCCGCGGGGGCGACGCCCTTCAACTCCTGCTTCGTCGACGTCGAGCCGGCCGACTGGACCGCGCCCCGCTGATCAGCGGGCAGGGATCAGCTGCAGGCGCACCCGTGTCGTCCAGTCCCGGACCACCCGCACCAGGACCGTGGCCGGCCGGAAGCCGGGCGCGGTCACGGTCAGCACGTGCCCGCCGACCCGGGCGTCGACGAGCGAGGCCTGGAGATCGTTGGCCACCCCGATGGGCTTGCCGTCGAGACTCACCTCCGCGAAGATCGGAAACGCGTTGACGTAGAGGGCGCCGCCCAGGCTGTAGCCGGAATGACCATGGACGGCATGGCCCATGAAGGTGTCGGCGGCCGCGGGGGCGCCGCTCCCGGCGGCGAGCACCAGCAGCGCGATTGCGGGTCGGAACAGGCGGAGCGACATAGGCGGGTCCTCCTCCGGATCGGTCAGGGATCGGTGACGCACCGGAACTTGGCGAACACGTACGGGTAGTGGGCCTGGAACCAGTTGCGGAAGCTCGCGCGGAGCAGCGGCGCCGCGGTGGCCCAGGAGCCTCCCTTGAGCACGTAGTGCTTGCCGTCGAAGAAATCGGCGGAGTAACCCGGGTAGCCCGGGATGTAGGCGCTGAAGCCGGGCAGAGGCGCAAACACCGTGCTCGTCCACTCCCAGCCGTCGCCGATGAGATCCTGCACGCCCCAGGCACTCGCGCCCTCCGGGTGCGAGCCGACCGGAGTGGGTGCCCAGTACCGGAAGGCGACGTTGCCCTGCTCGGCACGGCCCCCCTTCGCGAGCCCGACGGCGGCGCGATGGAACTCCGCCTCGGTGGGCAGGCGCCCGCCGCGCCAGCGCGCGAAGGCCCGTGCCTCGGCGAGGCTCACGTACACCGGCCAGCCCGCCACCCGATCGAGCGGCAGCTGGTCGAAGAGCGTGCGATAGCTCCAGGCCCCGTCGATCAGCTCCCACACCGCCGGGTGCTCGATCGCGGCGCGATCGCGCCACACCCAGTCCTCGTCGGTCCACAGATCGGCACGCCGATAGCCGCCGTCCTCGACGAAGGCGAGGAACTCCGCGTTGGTCACCGGGGTGGCGTCGATGCGGAAGGCGGACACGTGGACGTCGAGGGCGGAGAACTCGTTGTCCCATCCGAACGGCAGCTCGTCGAACTGCGCGCCGAGGGCGGCCGGCCCCGCGGGCACCTCGACCTTCCCGGCGCGCCGCCCCGCGCCCGTCCGGTAGGGCGGCAGCCAGGCGGGCCGTACCTTGCGCTCGAGGGGCAGCCGCTGCAGCATGTACAGCAGGGTCTCCTGATGCATCAGCTCGTGCTCGATCACCATGCTGAATACGCGACCGTCGCGCGCCATCAGGCGCCGGTCCGAGAGCGCGGCCACCGCGTCCACGGATCCCAGCAGCGCCGCGCGGACACGATCGCGATACGCGAGGACCTCCTCCACCGCGGGCCAGCGCTCCGGCACCTCGGGATGGTCGTGGCAGTGCGTCGGGTCGTCCACGTCGGGGTCGATTCCGCGCGAGAAGAGCTCGTCGAAGGCCGCCTTGAACGGGGGCCGCTCCAGCAGACCATCGACGTGGTTCCGGGCGAAGGCGGGCAGGTGGCCCAGGTAGAAGACGAACGGGTGACGCAGGGCGATGGGCCGGGCGAGCCAGCTCCCGGGCGCCAGGAGCTCGAAGATCCGGTCGGTGCGCGCCCACGCGTCGCGCAGCCGGTCTGCGATCGTCTCGACCATATCGCCCCTCCCGGCCCCGGCGGTTATCGTCCCTGCATCCAAGGGGCCTCCGACGGCGTCTAGATTGCAGCAGGACCGGGCCATGCGCTACCGGCTAGATATCCATACGGACGGGCGGGTGTGGCAGGAGCGCCTCGAGGCGGACGTGCGGCGCGGCCTGACCGCGCACCCCAAGTCCCTGCCCCCGAAGTACTTTTACGACCGCGCGGGGTCGCTCCTCTTCGAGCGGATCACGGAGCTCCCCGAGTACTACCCGACCCGCACCGAATCGGCCCTGCTCTCGGAAATTCTGCCCGACCTGATCGGGACACTTCTTCCCGACGACATCATGGAGATCGGCGCGGGCAGCTCGGGGAAGACGCGCCGGATCCTGGACGCGGCCGGCGCGGGGGGACGGCCCGTGCGCTACGTGCCCCTGGACGTGGACCGGCTCACGATCGAGAGCACCGCGGCCCGCCTCCTCCGCGACTACCCGCGTCTGTCCGTCCACGCGGTGGTGGGCGACTTCGAGCACGATCTCGAGCACGTTCCGCCCCCTCGCGGCGGGCGCCTGGCGCTCTTCCTGGGCAGCACCATCGGCAACCTCGACGCGCCCGAGCGACACCGCCTGCTCGCGGGCCTGCGCGCGCGCCTGGCCCGCCGAACCGATCGCCTGCTGCTCGGAGTGGATCTGGTCAAGGAGGTCAAGGTTCTCGAGGCGGCCTACGACGACTCGGCGGGCGTCACCCGCGAGTTCAACCGCAACATCCTGCGCGTGGTCAACCGCGCGGTGGACGGGGACTTCCAGCCCGAGGCCTTCCGTCACCACGCCTTCTACAACGAGCCGGCCTCGCGGATCGAGATGCACCTGGTGGCCGACACGCCCCAGACCGTGAAGCTGGGGCGCCTGGGGATGACCGTGCGCCTGCAGGCGGGCGAGGGCATCTGGACCGAGAGCTCCTACAAGTTCACCCGCGCCGCCGTGATGTCGATGCTGGCCGGGGCCGGGCTCGACCTCGCGCGGTGGCACGTGGACCCCGACAACTACTTCGCGCTCGCCCTGGCCAGGCCCCGATGACGCCGGGGGAGGGCGCGGCCTACGCGCAGCCCACCCCGCGCCTCCTCTACGTCCACGACGACTTGACCGAGGAGGTGGCGCGTGACACCGGCCCGGGCTCGCCGGCCGCGGTCGCCGCGCGCGAGCTGCTCGCGGTGCTCGCCCGCGACTCGAAGCGGGTGCGCATCCTGACGCTCGACGAGCAGGTGGAGCGCGTGGTGGCCCAGGGCGGCCACACACCCTTCGGGCTGACGCTCGGGATTGGGGCGGCCGGGCAGCGGGTGGCCGAGACCCTGCACGCGCGGACGGGCTGGTTCCCGCGGATGCGCCGGATCGACCTCACCCGCGAGGAGGACGGCCGCGGCGGCTACCGGCTGGTCGGTCCCGGGGCGGACGACCTCTCGGTCCAGCTCGACGGGGCGGCGGAGTGCGCGTCACTCGCGGTGGTCGACGACACCGTGTTCTCCGGCCTCACGATGCGTGCAGTGGTGGAGGCGCTCCCGCCGCCGGCGCGGGCGCACACCCACGCCTTCTGCCTCCGCGGAGTCGCCGAGTCCATCGCGACGGTGCGCGAGCGGTGCCCGATCACCGCCGGCCTGGCCGCACCGGGCCGGCAGCTCGAGGACGTGAGCTTCATCAACGCGAGCGGCCTGGTGCGGCGCATCGCGATCCGCCGGCCCGGCCGGCCGCCGCTGGCCTTCTTCGACCGCCCCGAGTGGATCCGCGCCTGGTTCCCCCCCGCGCACGTCGAGGTGCTCGCGATCTGCCGACGTCTCAATGCGCTGCTCGAGCCCGCCCGCACCTGACCGCGAACCGGGTCGACCGCGGCCGAAGGCTCGGCGAGGTGAAGCCGAAGGCGAGCCTCAGCCCCGCAGCCCCCGTGGCACCACCACGCGGTCCAGCACCTCGAACAGACCGTGGAAGGCCAGCGCCATCAGCGCGGCCGGCGCGGCCCCGGCCAGGATGGTGGCGGTGTCGTCGAGGGCAAGCCCCCGCACGATCAGCACCCCGTAGCCGCCGCCGCCGATGAACGCGGCGAGGGTGGCGGTGCCCACCGTGGTCACCGCCGCGGTCTTGATCCCGGCCATGATCGCGATCGCGGCCAGCGGCAGCTCGATCCGAAGCAGCCGGCGCAACGGCGGCAGGCGTAGCACGTCGGCGATCTCGAGCAGGGCGCGATCGATCGCCATCAGCCCCGCGTAGGTGTTCCGCGCGATCGGCAGCAGGGCGTAGACCGAGAGTGCGACCAGCGCCGGACCCTTGCCGATGCCGAACATCGGGATCATGAACATCAGCAGGGCCAGCGCCGGCACGGTCTGCAGCATCCCGATCGCGGAGAGCTCGAGCTGCCCGGCCCGCCGGTAGCGCGCCGCGACGATGCCCATGGGGATGCCGAGCACGACCGCCGCGCCGACCGAGACCAGCACCAGCGCCAGGTGATCGAGGCCGAGCGCGTAGAGCTCTCCGAGCGCCCCGCGCCCCGTCGGGCTGCTCCGGCCGAGGAAGGCCGCGGCCACCTCGGGCACGCCGCGACCGTCCAGATCGGCCATGGCGTTCAGCCGGGCCATGCCGGCGCCGTCGAGGCGGCCCTCCAGCGCCGCGCGCAGGCGGGCCCAGGTGCGCGGGTAGCGCTCCGTCATCTCCCGGCGCGCCAGCAGCACCGCCGAGTAGTCGGGGAAGAAGCGCCGGTCGTCGTCCAGCAGCCGCAGGCTCAGCCGCTCGAGCTGGCCATCGGTGGAGTACACGTCCATGACGTCCACGTCCCCGGCCGCGAGCGCGCGGTAGGTGAGCGCGTGCTCCATCACCTGCACCCGGGCCAGGCGCAACCCGTAGCGCGCCCGCAGCCCAGGCCAGCCGTCCGCCCGCTCGAGGAAGCCGGAGCTGAACGCGGCCCGCAGCTCCGGGTGCCGGCCCAGGTCGCCGATGCTCCGCAG
>DATIFV010000094.1:0-7223 GCA_035455085.1 Candidatus Methylomirabilota bacterium
GAGAGGGTGCTCCGGGGGACCTGCGTGCGGGAGGTGGCTCCCTCTCCCTCCGCTGGAGGGAGAGGGTCGGGGTGGTCGGGGTGAGGGAGGTCAGATGATCACCTTCTCCTCGACCACGTAGGTCTTGTTGGCGCCGATGAAGAGCGCCCCGTCGGCGTGGAGGGCCTTCATCTCGGGCGAGGCGAGGGCCCGCTCCATCGCCGGGCGGTCCTCGAACCACAGCTCCGCGATCCCGTCCACCTCGATCGGGGTGGTCGGGATGTCGGGCCGGCGGTACTCCTCGAGGATGTGCGACTGCACGTAGCGCCGGAGCCCGGGCACCGCGTGGGCGAGCGGGGCGTGCACGGTGAGCCAGTGGCGCGTGAACTGCTCGCGGGTCAGGCCCGCCTTGCGGGTCAGCAGCGTCACGCGCTTGATCATGACGGCCGGGGGGGCCCGAGCACGGGATTGATGCGCCGGTAGACCACCGGCGAGCCCGGGTCCAGCCGCATGTGGTGGCGCACCCGCCGGGTCCACGGGTTGGCGTCGCGCACCCGGTTCCACGGCTCGCTGTCCGGCACGTCCGGCCGCTCGAACTCGTAGACGGTCAGGTACCTGGGCTGGCCCTCCACCGCCATGAAGCGGCGGGCGCGGATCACCCCGGGCACGGTGAGGTAGCCCGGGATGTAGACCCAGTTGTACCAGTCGTTCCACTCCTCCTCCATGTGGGCCGGGATGTCCATGCGCCCCATCTGCAGATACGGCGACGGCCCCATGGTCAGCTCCACCGGGTCGGTGCGCGCCGGGAAGATCTGCCGGTAGCCGTTCAGCAGGTAGTTGCGGCCGACGTGGCCCCCGGAGGCCTGCTGGCGGCGCGCGGAGGGGCGGAAGCGGACCTCGTCGAGGAAGGCCGCGGTGCGCAGCACGCTCGCCTCCTCGAGCTCGTACATCGCGAGGTACCTGGGCCCGCCGCGCAGGGCCACGTAGCGCGCCGCGGAGAGGAAGCCCGGCACCTTCAGGAGCCGGTCGAGGTGCTCCTCGTCGTACCAGCGGTTGAACTCCGCCTCGTGCTGCGCGTCGACGTCGGTCCACAGCATCAGCAACCCGGTGCCGCGCGTCTTGGCCATGGCTGGCTCCCTCGCTGGATGCGCTCTTGACTGCCCGCTCGGCGTCGCGCACGATCGGCGGCGGTCGACGTGAACGCGTCGACGATACGGCAGCGCGAGGGGAGACGCAACCGCAACGGGAGGAGAGACGCAATGGCACTGCTCGACGGCAAGGTGGCGGTGGTGACCGGCGGGGGCACGGGCATCGGGCGGGCGGTCTCGATCGGCCTGGCCGCCGCGGGCGCGCGGGTGGTGGTCAACGACTACGGCGTCAGCGTCGACGGCCTCGACCCCTCCAGCGAGCCCGCGAATCGGGTGGTGGCCGAGATCCGCGCCGCGGGCGGCCAGGCGGTCGCGGCCGCGGACAGCGTGGCCACCATGGCGGGAGGCCGGGCGGTGGTGGACCTGGCCCTCCGGGAGTTCGGGGACCTGCACGTGCTGGTCTGCTGCGCGGGCATCCTGCGCGAGCGGATGATCTTCAACATGAGCGAGGAGGAGTGGGACGCGGTGATCGCGGTGCACCTGAAGGGCCACTTCACCGTGATGCAGCCGGCCACCCGCCACATGCGCGAGCGCAAGGCGGGCAGCATCGTCACCTTCACCTCCGCGGCCGGCCTCGAGGGCAGCCCGGGCCAGCCGAACTACTCGGCGGCCAAGGAGGGCATCGTGGGCCTCACCCGCTCGACCGCGCTGGCCATGGCCAAGTACGGCGTGCGCTGCAACGCGATCTCGCCGACCGCGGACACCCGCATGACCCAGCGCCTGCCCGGCGAGCGCCGGGGCGCGGCCACTGCCACCCCGCCGGAAGCCATCGCCCCCGTCGCGACCTTCCTGGCCAGCGACCGGGCCCGGCACATCACCGGCCAGGTGATCGGGGTGCGCGGCAGCGAGGTGAGCGTCTTCTCGCACCCGGCCCCGATCCGCACCGTCAGCGCTCCCGGGGACTGGACGGCCGAGCAGCTCGCGGAGATCTGGGACCGCACCCTCGGCCAGGACCGGCTGCGGCGGCTGGACGCGATGAAGATCCCGTGGCCGCCGGCCTGATCGGCGCGCCGGATCGGGCGGACCGATTGACAAGCCCGGAGCCTTCGGAGTAAATATTCCAACCTTCGGATCCACCCGCTCCTTCTTCGGACGTCACACAGCCACCTGACCTCGATCAGGGAAGAGGAGAATCGGCCCATGGCGCACCGTCGCGCGCTGAGTGTCCTCCTGTCGGTCCTCGCCGTGCTGCTCGTCGCGGACCCCGGTCCCGCCCAGACCCCCAAGCGGGGCGGCGTGATCCGGATCGCGGAGCGCGAGGCCCCCGGGCTCGACCCGCATCTCACGATCAGCTTCCTCTCCCACTCCTACACGAGCCTCGCCTACAGCCAGCTCGTCCGCTTCCCGAACGGGCCCGAGCAGAAGTCGCCGACCGACTTCTCGATCCTGCCCGACCTGGCCGAGAAGTGGACGGTGTCCAAGGACGGCAAGGTCTACACCTTCAACGTCCGGAAGAACGTGCGCTTCCACAACAAGCCTCCGGTGAACGGGCGCGAGGTCACCGCCGAGGACGTCAAGTACTCGCTGGACCGCTTCATGGCCAAGTCGGGCTTCCGCGAGCGCTTCGAGCCGGTGCAGGCGATCGAGGTGGTGGACCGCTACACGGTGCGCATCACCCTGAAGGAGCCCTACGCGCCGTTTCTCAACCACCTGGCGAGCCCGAGCTTCTGCGCGATCCTGGCCAAGGAGGTCGAGGACAAGTTCAAGGACTTCAACCACCCGGACGCGGTGATCGGCACCGGCCCCTTCGTGCTCAAGTCCTACGAGAAGGGCGTCCGTATGGTCTTCGAGCGGAACCCCGACTACTTCATGAAGGGCTTCCCCTACCTCGACGGGGTCACCATCGACATCACGCCCGACGCGGCCGCGCGCCTGGCCGTCCTCCGGGCGGGCAAGGCCGAGCTGCCGCACGTCTGGGGCTGGATCAGCCCGGAGGAGGCCCGCACCCTCAAGCAGACCAACCCGGAGATGTCGGTCACTCCCTACCGGGTCATCGGCCAGGGGTTCATCTACCTGCGCACCGACCAGCCGCCCTTCAACGACGTGCGGGTGCGGCGGGCGGTGTCGCTCGCCATCGACCGCAAGGGCTGGAACGATGCGCTGCTCTTCGGCGAGGGCTGCGTGGACTCGGGCCCGGTGCCCTGCGCGCTCACCGACTGGAAGCTCGACGCGGCCAAGATCGACGCGGCCAAGGCCAAGTACCTGGTCGGCCACGATCCGGCCGCGGCCAAGAAGCTCCTCGCCGAGGCCGGCTATCCGAACGGCTTCACGATGCCGATCTACCACTGGCCGGGCTACGTGGTGCCGTGGCGCAGCTACTACGAGCTGGCCGCCGAGGACCTGGGCAAGATCGGGATCAAGGTCGAGCTGAAGCCGGAGGAGTACGGCAAGTACATCTCGACGACCGCGCTCGGCAAGTACGAGAAGGCGGCGATGGGCCCCTCCACCCCCTTCACCGAGGTGGACGACTTCCTCTTCGGCCGGTTCTATCCCGAGCTGGCCACCAACCAGAGCCACGTGGCCGACGCGGAGCTGACCAAGATGCTGCTGGCCCAGCGGCGCGAGATGGATCCCAAGAAGCGCCGCCAGATCGTCGACGACATCCAGCGCTACCTGGCCGACAAGGCGTACTACGTCTACGTGCCGCAGTGGCCCCAGTACGTGGCGCACCCGCCCTACGTCAAGGGCTTCCGGCACCACGACGGCTACGGCCTCGGCATGCGGCTGCTCTACACGTGGCTCGACAAGTAGGAAGGCCTGGCCCCACCCTCACCCCGACGTGAAGCGGTATCTCCTCCGGCGGCTGGCCCTGGCGGTCCCGACGCTCTTCCTGGTGAGCGTCCTCGTGTTCGCCCTGATGCGCCTGATGCCGGGCGACGTGGCGACCCGCATGGTCGAGGGCCACGCCTACGCCCCCACCCTCGACGCCCTGCGGCGCGACCTGGGCCTGGACCGACCGGTGCACCTGCAGTACCTGGAGTGGATCGGTGGGATCGTCACCCGGGGCGACTTCGGCCGCTCCTACTGGACGCGCCAGCCCATCCTGGACGAGTTCGTGCGCCGCTTCCCGGTCACCCTCGAGCTGGCCCTGCTGACCATCCTGGTCTCGGTCGTCCTCGGCGTCCTGGTCGGCATCGTCTCCGCGGTGCGCCAGGACTCCGTCTCCGACTACGTGGGGCGGGTGCTCGCGATCCTGGCCCTGTCGGTGCCCTACTTCGGCCTGGCGGTGCTGGTGGTGGTGCTGCCCTCCATCTGGTTCAAGTGGACGCCGGTCTGGACCTACGTGCCCTTCACCACCGATCCCGTCGACAACCTCAAGATCATGCTGGTGCCCGCCTTCGTGTTCGGGGTCACCCGGGCCGGCCCGGTGATGCGCATCATGCGCTCGGCCCTGCTCGACGTGCTGCGCCAGGACTACATCCGCACCGCGTGGTCCAAGGGCCTCGCGGAGCGCCCGATCATCCTGCGGCACGCGCTGAAGAACGCGATGATCCCGGTGATCAGCCTGGTCGGCCTGCAGATGCCGCTCTACATCGGCGGCTCGGTGATCATCGAGTCCATCTTCCGCCTGCCCGGGGTCGGGCTCTTCTTCTTCGAGGCGCTGACCCGCCTGGACTACCCGGTGGTGCAGTCGGTGAACCTGATCATCGCGGCCCTGGTCGTGGGCCTGAACCTGCTCATCGACATCTCGTATGCCTTCCTCGATCCGCGAATTAGGTACTAGCCCCGCCGCGGTCGCGCTCCCCCCGCGGCGCGCGGCCCGCCCGCGGCCGTGGTGGGCGGACGTGTGGGTGCGGATGCTGCGGAGCAAGCCGCTCGGCACCGCCGGGGGCCTGATCGTGCTGCTGATGCTGGTGGCCGCGGTGCTGGCGGACTGGATCGCGCCCTACGGCTACGCCCAGACCAGCCTGCGCGAGCGCTTCGTGGCGATGAACGCGGCCCACTGGCTGGGCACCGACGAGCTGGGCCGGGACCTGCTGACCCGGCTGCTCTACGGCGCCCGCATCTCGCTCTACGTGGGCTTCGGGGCCATCGCGATCGGCAGCGTGCTCGCGACCCTCATCGGGATGGTCTCGGGCTACCTGGGCGGCCGCTTCGACCTGCTCGTCCAGCGCGGGGTGGACGCCTGGATGGCCTTCCCGCCGCTCCTGCTGCTGCTGTCCATCATGTCGCTGCTCGGCCCCAGCGTCTGGAACATCACCCTCGTGCTCGGGATCGCCTTCGGCATCCAGAACTCGCGGGTGGTCCGCGGGGTGGCCCTGCTGGTCAAGGAGCACACCTTCGTGGAGAGCGCCCGCGCGCTCGGCGCCGGCCACGTCCGCATGACGCTGACGCACATCCTGCCGAACGTGATGCCGACCATCATCGTGGTCGCGACCACCGGCCTGTCCACGGTGATCCTGACCGAGGCCAGCCTCTCGTTCCTCGGCCTCGGCGTCCCGCCGCCCTACCCGACCTGGGGCGGGATGCTCTCGCTGGCCGGCCTCGACCACATGTACCGGGCCCCGTGGCTCGCGATCTGGCCGGCGGTGGCCCTGTCGCTCGCGGTGTTCGGATTCAACATGCTGGGTGACGCGCTCCGCGACCTGCTGGACCCGCGCCTGAAGGGCGGCTGACGGTCTGACGGTCGTCGTCCATCCCCGAGGCCGCGGGCGGCGCCGGGCGCGGCTTATCCGGCCTCAATCAGAGGCTTTCCGGCGCGCGTGCGCCGTCGCCCGGTGGCACAGGCGATGCACCCTCCGAAGTCATGGCTCGCCGCGCATTCTTTGCCGTCACCATGCTGGGCTGGCTGCTCGTCACCGGTGCCGAGGCCGCCTCGCCCACCGACACCCTGCGGGCCACGTTCGCCCAGGCCAACCGCATCATCACCGATCCGGCGACGGAGGACCGTCCGCTCGAGCGCCTCGTCGCGATCCGCGCCCTGTTCAGCAAGGTCTTCGACTTCCGGGGCGCGGCGGAGCGCGTGCTCGGGCCCGAGTGGCGCACGCGCACCACGGTGGAGCAGCGGGAGTTCACCTCGATCTTCGCCGGCTTCGTGCAGCGCGGCTTCGTCTACTGGCTCGCCTCGGTGGCCGAGGTGGACATCGGCGGCGGCGGCATCACGGTGCTCTACCTGGGCGAGTCGGTCGATCGCGACCGGGCGGCGGTGCGCACCGCGATCGTGGGCCGCGGCGGGCGGCAGATCCGCCTCGACCACGAGATGGTCTACCAGGGCAACCACTGGATGGTGCGCGACATCACGATCGACGGCATCAGCCTGCTCACCAACTACCGCGCCCAGTTCGATCGGGTGATTCGCGCCTCCTCCTACCGCGACCTGGTGGTCCGGATGCAGGAGCGCGTGGGCACCGAGCTGCCGCGGCCCGCCGCGGCCCGCCCCGAGCCCCTGGGAGCCGAGCTGAAGGTTCCGCTCTACCTCCACGAGATGCGCTGAGCCCGCCTCAGCGGGCCTCGCCCTGCCGCCATAGGCGCGAGCGCAGCAGCAGCCCGGCCAGGACCAGCAGCATGCCGCCCGCGGGATAGACCGCGGCGCCGCGCGGCCCGGCGAGGGCGGCCAGGTAGCCGATCAGCACCGCGCCGACCGGCGCGCCTCCCATCAGGCCCAGCTGGAAGAGCGCGAGGATCCGCGCCCGGAGCGCCTCGGGCGCCGCCGCCTGCACCAGGGTGCGGGCCTGGGTCATCACCACGCCGGCCCCGAGGCCCCAGACGAGGCAGAGCCCGACGAAGACCGGGAAGGGGCTCGGCCGCCCCATCGCGGCGAGCACGCCGGCGCCCAGGACCAGCGCCAGCACGATGGCCCGGCCGGGACGCCGGAGCGCGCCGAGGCGGATCTGCACCAGGGTCGAGCCGATCGTGCCGCCCCAGAAGCCCAGGCTCACGAGCGAGAGCTCCGTGGAGCCCCCGCCGTAGACGTCGCGCACGATCAGCGGCAGGATCACGAAGAAGGCCCCCACGTAGAGGACGCCCACCGCCAGGTTGGCGATCAGCACCGGGGCCAGGACCGGCGAGCGGGCGGCGGCGGCGAGCCCGTCGCGCATGGCCCCGAGCCGTCCCTGGGCCGGGCCGCCGGCAGCCGGCGCGGCGGGCAGCCGGAGC
>DATIFV010000095.1:0-2724 GCA_035455085.1 Candidatus Methylomirabilota bacterium
ACATCATGCGGCAGGCCGCCAACGTGAAGAACCTGGAGCTGCCGCTCCTGCTGCCCGGGATCAAGGTCAACACGAGCCCGACCGACCACGCGCCCATCGAGGAGGAGCAGCTCGCCAAGTTCGACGGAGAGCGGTGGGCGCTCTTCGGCGAGGTCATTCACGCGATCCGGAAGTAGTCGATTCGCTCCGAGCGGGTCACGACCGGCGGGGATCCTACCCCGCCGGTCGGTTCATTTCCGGACAGACCACGGATGTCGGAATGTGAGACCTGACCCCGGGGGGAGGCTACTGGCCCTGGACGGCGGGAGCGAGCACGGCGGTCGACGGAGCGGCGGCGTACACGGGCTCGGCGGCGCCGCAGCCCATCGGCCCGGCGGCCTGACCGGCCGGGCAGACCTGCCCGAGGGCACCCGGCGTTTCAGGCGACGATGAGAGACGCCCCTGGGCCACCATGGGACTGTCCGGCATCGCGGCGAGAGCGGCCGGCGGCCTGGATGCGTCGGCGCCCGGCCCTCCGCAGCCCATCGGGCCGGCGGCCTCCTGGTCGGTGCAGGTATAGACCCCCTGGAGGGAAGCCGACCGCTCCCGGTCGCGCCCGTTGGCCACGATGAGGTAGCCGACGATGAGGGCGACCGCGCCCGCGGCGGAGGCGAGAGCCAGCGCGAGCTGTGGATCGAACGCCTGGGCCGGCGGCGGCGCGGCCAGCGCGACGAGGCCGACGACCACCAGCACGAGGGCGACCAGCGCGAACCAGGACGCGTGCCGGTCCATAGCGCTAAGTATATGCCACCTCGAATTTCCCCTACCCCCTGAAAACGCCGCGCTGCCTCGCTCCGGTCAAAAGACCGCGATGGGATTGACCGGGGAGCCCGTCACGTTCCTGAGCCGGAGGGGCGCCACCGCGAGCAGGAACTCCCAGCGGCCGAGCTCGGCGGCGGTCCGGGCCAGGTCCTCCAGGCTGGCGTTGTCGATCAGCCAGAGACCCATGGCCACCAGGCACACCACGTGAAACGAGTTGCCCATGGACGGGTAGGGCTGGGGATGCACGTCGTTGTGGGTGTCGGTGCCCACCATGGCCACGCCCCGCTCCCGCAGCCACGGGCAGCAGGCCGCGTGGAGCGCCGGGCTGCCCGCCCGCAGCGGGCTCACCGGCCCCTCCGCGAGCCGGCGGGCGTAGTAGCCGGTTCGCACCAGGAGAATGTCGCCGGACTCCACCCGCACCCCTGCCGCCTTCTCGGCGGCCTCCAGGTCCTCGGGCATCACGCCCACCCCGCCCTCGAGCCAGGGCGCCCCCCGGGTGCCGGCCACGTCGAGCAGCACCCCGCGGCTCACCACCCCGTCGCGCAGCACCTCGACCGAGCTGACGGTGGCGCCCTCGCGCGAGGTCACCGCGTTGCACGAGCGCCCGTTGTAGAGCTTGCCGTCCCAGAAGTAGTGGGACGGCGCGTCGACGTGGGTGATCGTGTAGCCGTGGAACACCATCCCGATGAACTCGGCGGCCCCCCGGCGCTCCAGGAGGCGCTCCGGCGAGGCGGTGTCGCGCCCCTCGCCCGAGTCCACCATGAAGCGCATGGGCTGGATGGTGGTGTCGGGGGTGATGTCGGTCGTGATGGGGCGGGCGCAGCTCACGCTCAGGCCGCGGGTAACGAGCCGGGCCGCGGCCTGGCGCTTGGCGGGGGTGATGAGGTTGACGGTGCCCAGCTCGTCCTCGCTCCCCCAGCGGCCCCAGTTCGACAGCGTCTTCAGGTACTCGCGGACCTGGGCCTCCGAGGGAGCGGGCACGGGCCGGGACGCGGCTACTTCTTCTCGCCCGAGTAGATCTTCATCACGGTGTCCAGGAACCGCAGCGCGTGCTCGCGCGGCCGCTGGAACGAGTTGCGCCCGATGATGGAGCCGAAGCCGCCGCCGTCGCGGATGCCACGGCACTCGTCGAAGATCGCCTCGTCGTTCTCCTTGGTGGCCCCGCCCGAGAAGATCACGATGCGGCGGCCGTCGAAGGCGGACTGCACCACGTGCCGCACCCGCTCGCTGAGCGTGGCCATCGGCACCTTCGCCTTCTCGTAGGCCTTCTTGGCCTCGGCCTGCTCGATGTGCTCGGTGGGCGGCTTCACCTTGATGACGTGAGCGCCCAGCTGCGCCGCGATCTGGGCCGCGTAGGCCACCACGTCCAGGCCGGTCTCGCCCGCCTTGCTCACGTCGCTGCCGCGCGGGTAGGACCACACCACCGCGACCAGCCCGTTGGCCTTCGCCTCCTGGATCATCTCGCGGCACTGCTGGTACATGATCTGGGCCTGCGAGGAGCCCGGATAGATCGTGAAGCCCACCGCGACACACCCGAGCCGGAGCGCGTCCTTGACCGAGGCGGTCACCGCGGAGAGCGGGTCCTTCTCGTCGTGGAGCACGTCGTGGTTGTTCATCTTGAGGATGAGCGGTACCTCGCCCGCGAACTCGGCCGCCCCCGCCTCCAGGAAGCCGAGCGGCGCCGCATAGGCGTTGCAGCCCGCGTCGATCGCGAGGCGGAAGTGGTACGAGGGGTCGTAGCCTGGCGGATTGACCGCGAAGCTCCGGGCCGGCCCGTGCTCGAAGCCCTGGTCCACCGGCAGGATGACCAGCTTCCCGGTGCCGGCCAGCCGTCCGTGATTCAGCAGCCGGGCGATGTTGGTGCGGGTGCCCGGACTATCGCTGCTGTACCAGCTCAAGATCTCCTTCACTCGCGGTTCCATA
>DATIFV010000096.1:0-14423 GCA_035455085.1 Candidatus Methylomirabilota bacterium
GGCGTGGGCCCCATCACCCAGCGGCTCTCCACCGCCTACATGAACGTGGTCCGGGGCATCGACACGCGCTTCCCCGAATGGCGCATGCCGGTGTACCGTCCCGTCACCGTCTAGTCCTTCCCCGGCCCCTCTCCCCCGCCCCGGGGGAGAGGGGGATCAGGGGACGCTCCGCGAACGGCCCCAAGGAGATCCGATCATGCCCACTGCCGCGCGTGTCCTCGCGCTCCTCCTGATCCTCGGCGGCCTCGCCGCCGTCCCCGCCGCCGCGCAGGCCCCGGCATCCGCCGTGCGCGAGGGCAAGCCGGGAGGCACGCTACGCCTCGTGCTGCGCGAGGACCTGCCTCAGGGGTTCTCCATCCACGAAACCGCGACCAACTCGGTCACCTGGCCGTCCATGCCCTGCTACAGCAACCTGGTCGTCTACGACCAGACCAAGCGGCTCGGACGGATGGACACCATCGTCCCGGAGCTGGCCGAGAAGTGGTCATGGCAGGACAACTACCGGAACCTGGTCTTCTTCCTCCGGAAGAACGTGCGCTGGCACGACGGGCAGCCCTTCACCTCCAAGGACGTGAAGTTCACCTTCGACGTGGTGCGCGAGGCGCCCGACGCCCCCACCAAGCTGCGCATCAATCCCCGGAAGGAATGGTACGCCAACGTCGACGCGGTGGAGGCGCCGGATCCCCACACGGTGGTCTTCCGGCTCAAGCGGCCCCAGCCCTCGCTGGTGGCGATGCTCGCCTCCGGCTACTCCCCGGTGATCCCGGCGCACGTGCCCATCGCCGAGCACCGCACGCGCTGCATCGGCACCGGCCCGTTCAAGTTCAAGGAGTGGAAGCGCGGCCAGTCGGTCGAGCTGGTGCGCAACCCGGACTACTTCGTGAAGGGACGGCCCTACCTGGACGGGGTGCGGTACACCGTGATCGTGGAGCGGGGCACGCGGGTGGCCGCGCTGCAGGCCAACCAGATCGACGTGGCCTACCCGGGCGAGACCACGCTCTCGATCCACGAGCAGCTGAAGGCCGCGGTGCCGAGCATGGTCTTCACGGAGACCGCGAGCAACGTCAGCGAGAACCTCCTCCTCAACACCAAGAAGCCCCCCTTCGACAACGTCAAGGTCCGGCGCGCCCTGAGCTTCGCAATCGATCGGCGCGCCTACACCCAGACGGTGCACCGCGGCGCCGCGGTGGTGGGAGCCTCCCTCGCCCCCAAGCCGTGGGGCGTCTGGGGGCTGCTCGAGAAGGACCTGGCCCAGCTCCCCGGCTACGGCGGAGCCGCGGAGGGGCGGGCCCTGGCCAAGAAGCTCCTCGCCGAGGCCGGCTTCGGGCCCACCAACCCCCTGAGGATCGAGGTCGTCACCCGCGCCATCGCCATCTACCTGGACTTCTCCGGCTTCGTGGTGAGCGCCCTGAAGCAGGTGGGGGTGGAGGCGACGCTCAAGCAGATCGAGACCGCCCAGTGGCATCCGATGGTCACCCGCCGGGAGTTCGTGATCGGCGCGAACCTCACCGGTCTCGGCGTGGACGATCCCGACGCGAACTTCTACGAGAACTACGCCTGCGGGTCGTCCCGGAACTACGGCGACTACTGCAACGAGGAGGTGAGCCGCCTGATCGAGGCGCAGTCGCAGGAGATCGATCAGAAGAAGCGGCTCGCCCTCGTCTGGCAGATCCAGAAGAAGCTCGAGGAGGACGCAGCCCGTCCCACCATGGGCTGGCGCACCGACCGGTTCGCGCACTACCCGTACGTCAAGAACCTGATCCTGAACCAGGTCACCTACAACTGCTGCCGGCTCCAGGACGTCTGGCTCGACAAGTAGCCCGGCGCGGCGGGACGGCCCGATGCGGGTGATCTTCTGGAACATCCGCGCCGGCGGCGGGGTGCGGACCGCCGCCCTCGCCCACCGGATCCGCGCGTGGGCGGCCGACGCGGTCGCCCTCGCCGAGTTCCGGGCCACCCCGCCCAGCGGCGAGCTGGCGCGGGCGCTGGCCGCCCTCGGGCTGCCGCATCAGTGGACCACCGCGGACCCGGCTCGACCGGGTGTCAACGGCCTGCTGCTCGCGGCGCGGTGGCCCCTGCGCCGGCTACGCCTGCCCGGCGTTCCGGCCGAGCCACATCGCTGGCTGCTGGCGCGGGTGATGGCTCCCGCACCGCTCACCCTGGGGGTCATGCACGTACCCAACCGGGCCGGAGGGCGGAAGTACCCGTACCTCGATGCGGTGCTCGCCGTCGCGCGGCGGCGCTGGGCCACGCCCGCGGTGCTCATGGGCGACACGAACTCGGGCCGGATCGGCGTCGACGAGGAGGTCCCCGCCTTCAACCGGGTCGAAGACGGCTGGATGCGCCACCTCGAGGAGGCGGGCTGGATCGACGCCTTCCGCGACCTGCGCGGGACGGCCCGCGCCTACACGTGGTACTCGCCCAACGGCGGCAACGGCTTTCGCATCGACCAGGCCTTCCTCAACCGCGCGCTCCGCCCGCGCCTGCGAGGCTTCCGCTACGATTGGGGCCACCGCGCGAGCGACCACGCGGCCATCATCCTCGACCTCGTCGCCTGACCCGCCCCACGGGAGCGGACCCGCCGGACCGCGAACCGGTCAGCGGCCGCTCGTCAGCGCCGGCGCCACCTCGCCGAGGAACCGCTTGAGCTGGCCGCGCTGGTCCCACGAGGTGAGGCGGAGGGCGACGTGGCCGAGCCCCGCCGCCGCGTACTCGCGCAGCTCCGCGATGCAGCGGGCGGGGCTGCCCGCGACCGTCCAGCCCTCCACGAACTCGGGCGAGAACTTGCTCGAGTAGTAGGTGTCGAGGAAGGCCTTGCTCTCCTCGAGCGCCTGTCGACGATCCTCGTTGATGTTGATGTTGTGGTAGAGCGCGCTGCCGAGCACGGCCGGATCGCGGCCCTCCTCCTTCGCCATCTGCGTGATGCGCGCCCACTGCTCGCGGAACTGGGCCGGGCTCACCTTGTTCGTCATCCAGCCGTCGGCGTAGCGGGCCACCCGGCGGAAGCCCCGGTCCACCGCGGCGGCGGAGGCGCTCGCCCCGCCCTTCCAGGTGAGGCCGGTCGGGTTGCTCGCGATCCAGATCGGGCACGGCTGCTGCACCGGGCGCGGCTCGATCTTGACCCCCTCGAACTGGTAGAACTCACCCCGGTGCGAGACCTTCTCGCCGCTCCAGACCTTCCGGAGGATCTGGATGCCCTCCTCCAGGCGCCCGACGCGCTCGCCGGAGCGCACGCCCATCACCCGGTGCTCCAGCGCCTGCGCCGCGCTCTGCTCGTCGGGCCCGCCCAGACACACCGCCAGCCAGGAGCGTCCGCCCGAGAGCACGTCGAGGCTCGCCCACTGCTGGGCGAAGAGCAGCGGGTGGCGGTGCACGAAGGTGGCGAGGCAGCCCACCGCGAGCCGGAGTCGCGAGGTGGCCCCGGCGAGCGCGGAGAGCAGCGCCACCGCCTCGAGCCGCGGCTTGGCCAGCAGGCTGTCACCGACCCAGAGGGCGTCGAAGGCCCCCGAGGCCTCGGCGTGCTGGGACAGCTCGATCAGGTCGCGTGCCGGGAGCGCCCCCAGCACCACCGCCCGGTTCGCCAGGATGAGACCGTAGGATGTGCCCGCCATGGAAGCCTCCTTCCCGCGCCACATTAGGGGCCCCGGAGGAGCCCGTCAAGGCTTCTCGAGGCCCCGGAGCCCGGCATGGGGCGGTTTGACCCGGCGCATGCGGCTCGGGTAGGGTCTGCCGGGAGGACATCGCTCGATGCGTGCGGGCCGTGCGGCTCTCCGTCGTCTCGTCGACCGACCACTGCGGCCCGGGCGCCCGCCGCAGCGGCGCGGCGCGCCTCACCGGTCCGTCTGAGCTGGTTCCCGCTCGCCCTCGGCGGGGCGCTCACCCAGGCCCTGCAGTTCGCGGTCATCAAGGGGCGCGCGCGCGAGATCCCCCCGCTGGTGGTGGTGGCATGGACCCAGGGGGTGGCCTGCGCGTCGTGGATCGTCTTCTTCGTGGTCTCGGGGCACGCCCTCGTCGCGCCCGGCGCCGCGTGGCCGGCCATCGCCGCGTCCTCGCTTCTGGTCCTCGGCATGAGCGGGCTCCTCGCGCGGGCCAGCGCGCGGGGCGACATCTCGATCGTCGGGCCGATCCTGGCCCTGAGCCCGGTCTTCACCATCCTTCCGGACGCGGCGCTGTCGGGGGCGCGGCCGAATGCGCTCGGCTGGCTCGGGCTGGCCCTGACCCTGGCCGGGACCGCCAGCCTCTCCGGGGGCGGCGACACCGCGGGCCTGCTCGGCCGTCTCCGCGCCCTGTTCGCCCGGCCCGACGCGCTCGACGCGCTGGGCTCCGCGTTCCTGCTGGGCTTCCTGGCCGCGGTGGACCGCTGGGCGGCTCTCGCCCTCGGCGCGCCGAGCTACCTGGTGGCCTCGCACGGCACCACCGCCGCGCTCACCACCGTGATCCTGCTGGTGATCGACCCGCGGGGGCTGCGGGCGAGCTTCACGCCGCGTCACGCGGTCACGCTGATGAGCCACGGTCTCCTCGGGGTCGCCGGCACCGGCATGCAGACCCACGCCATGACCATGGCGCCGGCCTCCTACGTGAACGCGATCCGGCGCATGTCGGCGGTGGCCGCGGTGCTGCTGGGGCGCGCGCTCTTCGGGGAGCCCGACCTCGCCCGCCGCCTGGGCGCCGCCCTCCTGGCCGGCGTCGGAGCCGCCTGCCTGCTACTGGCGAGATGACCCCGGCCCGCTCGACTTGGTGAGGTCGAGCACCGGGGGAAGCTGGGGCGCCTGGCGGGAGAGCTCGAGGCGGGTGATGCGGGACATGTTCCGCACCGTGTCGCGGATCTGCTCGGCCGACTTGATCGCGCGGCGCACGTAGGCGGCCGCCTCGTCGGGCACCTGGCCACGGGCGAGCATGAGCTGCAGGCTCGCCACGATCACGGTGAGCGGGTTGTTGATCTCGTGGGCGGTGGCGAGCGCGAGCTGGCCGACCGAGCGCAGGGCTTCCGCCTCGCGGGCCCGGTCCGCCGACTGCCGGATGTGGGTGATGTCGTGGGCGTGGCCGAGCACGTAGTCGGTCCCGCCGGGCTCCCGCACGCGCGCGTTGGTGTAGACCCAGACCCGCTCGTCCCCCGACCGCGTCACCACCAGCATGAGCCCGTCGTCGAACGAGGCCCGCTGGATCCGATCCAGGTACTGCGGGAAGAGATGGCGGACCGCCGGAGCGAGCAGGTCGCCCAGGCTCCGGCCCACCAGCTCCTCCTGCGCGTAGCCCAGGCGATCGGCGGAGGCCTGGTTCACCGAGAGCAGGATCCCGGCCAGGTCGTGGGTGCAGATCAGGCCGCGGCCGTGCTCCACGAGCTGCCGGTAGCGCTGCGCAGACGGCTCCACCATCCGGCTCACGGGCGGCCCCGGTCAGGCCGGCGAGAAGGCACGCTGCACCGCACCGAGCAGGTCGGCGATCGTGAAGGGCTTGGCGAGCACGGGCACCCCGCTCTGCCGCAGGAACTCGTCGTACTCCTCGGCCTCCGCGTAGCCGGTCACGAACACGAGCCGGCCCTGGGCCGCCGGCCACCGCCGCTCGACCTCCTGGTAGAGCCCTCGGCCGTCGAGCTTCGGCATCGCGAGATCGCTCACGATCGCCGCGTAGACGTTCTCGGCGAGGAGGCGGAGCGCGTCGGTGCCGTCGACCGCGGTGTCCACGTGCTCGAACTCCTCTCTCAGGATCTCCGCCTCCAGCTCGCGGACGTTCGTCTCGTCCTCGACCACCAGGATGCGCGGCTCAGTCACGTGGTGCCTCCTCTCGGTAGCGCGGATGGCCGGGCGGCTGCCGGCTCGGCATTGCGGTGCAAGAAGTGCACCAGCGGCGGCGCCTGTGAAATCGGTGGGTTATCGCGCCCCGTCGCCACGCGGACTGCTCGGAAGTGTCAGCGCCCGCGCTTTTTGGCAGCCGAGCGCACCTCGGCCTCCTCGATGGAGTGCGAGGCGGTGAGCGTGCTGTCCCGGCGGGCGAGCTCGGCCAGCTTCTGGTAGTGCCGGTGCAGGGTCTGGACCTCCACCTCGGTGAGGTCCTCGATGTTGATCAGCCGGTTGCTCGCACCCTGCAGCGCGGCCACGATCTCGTTGAGCTTGAGATGCAGCGCCTGCGCGTCCTTGTTCTGGGAGCGCTGGATCAGGAACACCATGAGGAACGTGACGATCGTGGTGCCGGTGTTGATGACGAGCTGCCAGGTGTCCGAGAAGCCGAAGACCGGACCCAGCAGCGCCCAGCCGATGATGATCGCGACCGCACACCCGAACGCGGCCGAGCTTCCCGCCCAGGCCGTGGCCGCCCGCGCCGACCGCTCCAGCCAGCCGGGCCCCATCGGACTCCGCCGCCTCTCCATCGCACGGTCCCCCCTCAGCTGATCGGCCAGCGCGAGCGCGGGAAGCTGATGCCGGTGCGCGCCTGCAGCCGCTCGCCGATCTCCTGCACCCGGGCGTACAGGCGCGGCTCGTCGACGAAGGTCTGCCGGTAGGCGTCCACCACCACCCGCCCGTCGATCACCACGGTGTGCACGCTTCGGCCGTCCGCGTTGTAGACCAGGTTGTTGACCGGGTTCCACAGCGCCTGCCATTCCGGCCGCAGGGTGTCGAAGGCGACCAGATCCGCCTTCTTGCCCGGCTCGATCGAGCCCAGCTCGTCGCCCAGCCCCATCGCCTGCGCACCGTGGAGGGTGGCCATCTCGAGCGCGGCCTCCGCGGGCACCTGGCGGGTGTCCTGGCGCGCGTCCTTGTACTGAATGGCCGCCATGTTCATGGTGCGGACGATGTCGAGGTGGTTCGAGTTGTTCGGGGAATCGCAGCCGAGCGCGATCTTGACCCCGCGGGCCAGCAGCTCGGGCATGCGGCCGTGCTCGGGCACGCCGCGCCCGCCCTTGGCCGCGGTCACCGGGCACATCGCCACCGCGGTGCCGGAGCGCGCGATCACGTCGAGCTCCGCCTGGTCGAGGCCCAGGCAGTGGGCGAGCAGGACGCGGGGGCCCACCACCCCGATGGACTCGAGATAGGCGGTCGGGCTCGCCCCGTACCGGGCCACCGCGTCCTGCCGCGCCTTGGTCCCGCTGTTGTGGTGCAGGGTCAGGCCGGTGCGGTGCTCGTCCGCCGCCGCCTTGAGCGAGCGGAGCAGGCCGGCGCTGCAGGTCTCGTGGGAGAACGGCATGGCCCACGCGCGGATCCGTCCGTCGAGCCGGCCGTTCCATTTCTCGAGGAAGGAGACGGTGCGCGCGATCGCCTCCGCCGCCGGATAGCGGGGCAGCTTCCACGGCGCCTCCTGGTCGGTCACCGCCTCGCCGAGCACCACGCGGATGCCCGCGTCCTCGTAGGCCTGCAGGCAGGCGTCGGGGAACTTCGTGCTGCCGGGGTCGAGGAAGCACACCGTGCCGTTCCTGACCAGCTCCACGAGACCGAGCAGGGTGGCGTGATACTCCTCCTCCTCGGTCATGGCCGATTGCAGGTTGAAGACGTGCAGGAGCGGGCTCGCCTGCTCGTCCGGGAAGATCCCGCGGACGGGATGAGCGTAGCTGATGTGCATGTGGCCGTTGAAGAAGCCTGGGGTGATCACCAGGTGGCGGCCGTCGATGACCCGGTCGGCCCGCGCGCCCGCGAGCTCCGCCGCCTTGCCCACCCGGCTGATGCGTCCGCCCTCGACGACGATGGCGCCGTCCTGGATGATGCGCCGCTGGGGATCGAGGGTGAGGATGTACCGCGCGTGATCGATCTTGAGACTCGGAGCCATGAGGCCGCCTCCCGGAACCGAGATGATGAGCCGCCCGGAGTCTACGCTCGCCTCCCCGCGCTTGTCCAACCGGGGTCAGGTCTTGAAATACGACATTCCCCTCCCGCGTCCCCTGCTATCGTCGGGCCTCATGGCGCTCGCGCACCTGGTCCTGGCTATGCTCGTGGTGGTCATCTGGGGCCTCACCTTCGTGGCCACGCGGGTGGCCCTCGACGACTTCTCGCCGCCGCAGCTCACCGCCCTCCGCTTCCTGATCGCGGCGGTCCCCGCGCTCTTCCTCCCCCGCCCGCCTCTGTCCTGGGACCGCCTGATCCTGATCGGCCTGTGGCTGTTCACCGGCCAGTTCCTCTTCCAGTTCTTCGGCATGGCCCTGGGGACGCCGCCCGGCCTGGCCTCGATCGTGGTCCAGACCCAGGCGCTCTTCACGATCCTCTTCGCCGCGGTCGCCCTGGGCGAGCGCCCGACGCGCCGTCAGTGGACCGGGACCGCGGTCGCCTTCGCGGGCCTCGCCCTCATCGCCACGACGGTGGGCGGCGACCTGACCGTGGTCGGCCTCGCGCTCACCGCGCTCTCGGCGGTGAGCTGGGGCATCGGAAACGTGCTGGTCAAGCGGCTGCCCCCGATGGAGGCGCTCCCGCTGATGGTGTGGCTGAGCCTGGTACCGCCCCTGCCGGCCCTGGCGCTCTCCGCGCTGCTCGATGGCCCGGGCGCGGTCTGGACCGCACTGACCGCCGCGTCGTGGCCCGCCCTGGGCGCGCTGCTGTACATGGGCCTGGTCGCTACCGTGCTCGGCTACGCGATCTGGGGCCACCTGCTCCGGCGGTATCCGGCCGCCACCGTCACCCCGTTCGCGCTCCTGATCCCGTTCGTGGCGGCCGCCGGCTCCTCGCTCGCCTTCGGCGAGCGCTTCGGTCCGACGCGCCTGGCCGGCATGGGGCTGGTGCTGCTCGGGCTCGCGGTGATCGTCGCGCCCGACGTCAGGACCTCGGCGCGAACTTCGGCATGACCTCCCGGGCGAGCCAGCGGAGCTGCTCGAGCATCACCGCCTCGGGCGTGCCCATGCTGATGCTCATGTTGACGTGCTCGAGGCCGGGGAACCGCGCCTCCAGCTCCTTGAGGTAGGCGACCAGCTCCTCGGGCGGGCCCGCGAACCACGCCCCCGTCCTCGTGTAGTGCTCGACGGTGGGCACCCCCGCCGCGCCCCAGCCCCCACGGCGCGCGGCCGCCTCGATCTGGGCCGGAGTGATACCGGGCACGAACCCGAGGGGCGCGAACATCTTCACGTGCTCCTCGTAGTACGGGGTGATCTCCCGCACCGCCTTCTCGCGCGTCTCGGCCAGGTGAAAGAAGATGCCCAGGCACAGGTCCTCTCCAGGCGCTAGATCGCGCCCGGCCCGGGCTGCCGCCTCGCGGTACGCGTGGATCGGCCCCTCGGCCATGGTGGCGGCGCCGCCGCCGATCACGCCTTTGATCCCGTGGCGCACCATGAAGTCGAGCGCGCGGGGCTTCGCGCTCACGATCGGCTGCCAGATCTCGACCGGCCGGTGGACGGGGCGCGGTACCAGGGTGATCTCGCGCAGCTCGTAGCCGCGGTACGGCACCGCGGGCGGCAGGGTGTAGTGCTTGCCGTGATGGGAGAACGACTCCTGGTCGAAGGCCTTGCGGATGATCTCCACCTGCTCCTCGAACAGCTCGCGGTTGGCCTCCTGGTCGAGGATCGGAGCGCCGAAGGTCTCGACTTCTCGGCTGTGATACCCACGGCCCACGCCGAAGATGGTGCGGCCCCGGGTGAGGATGTCGGCGGTCGCGAAGTCCTCGGCGAGCCGGAGGGGGTGCCACATGGGCGCAATGTTGAAGCCGCAGCCGATCTTGATCCGCCGGGTGACGTGGGCCAGGTGCACCGCCACCATCAGGATGTTGGGCAGGCACTCGTAACCTTCGTGCTGGAAGTGGTGCTCGGCCAGCCAGATCGCATGATAGCCGCACTCGTCCATCACCCGCGCCACGTTCTCGGTCTTCCGGAAGACGGTCGCCAGGTGCTCGTTCGAGAAGCGACGCTCATTGGCGGGGGTGGCGAGCTGGCCCATGTCGGGCAGGTCCACGTGGCCGGGATAGACGGTCGCGAACTTGGTGATCATGGCTGGTCCTTTCCGGGCGCTGGCGGCTGCGGCCGGTGACCGAGGCCGGCGGAGATCGTGCGCGCGGCCGCCCTGACCTCCGCGGCCAGGCTCTTGAGGCGCGACCGCACGCGGTCGGTGGGCGCGCCGATGGCGCAGGCCCCGACCACCTGCCCGTCGCGGTCGAAGATCGGGGCCGCGATCCCGGCCGCGCCCACCGCCAGCTCGTCGAGGTTGAAGCAGACGCCGCTCCGGCGCACCTCCTCGAGGGAAGCGCGCAGCGCGGGCAGGCTGGTCACGGTGCAGTCGGTGTAGCGCTTGAGGGGGAGGGTGCGCAGCACCTTCTCCCGCCGCGGCGGCGGCAGGAAGGCGAGGATGACCTTGCCGCTCGAGGTCGCGTGCAGCGCGCGCCGCTCGCCGACGCCGCCCGTGTAGCGGATGACCTGGTCGCTGTCGACCTTGTCGACGAAGACGACCGCGGTCCCGTCGCCGCTGAGGGTGCCGAGGAAGACGGTCTCGCCGGTGCGCTGCATCAAGGCGCGGAGCGCGGGCCGCGCGATCTCCGGCAGCTCCCGATGCGCCCGCGCGCCCACCCCGAGTTCGAGCGCCCGCCGCCCGAGCCGGTACTCCCCGAGCGGCCCCTGCTCGAGATAGCCCCGCGCGGCCAGGGTGCGCAGTAGCGGGAGCAGGCTGCTCTTGGGGGCCTCGAGCTGGGCGGTCAGCTCGCGCAGGGGCAGGCCCTCCCGGCTGCCCACGACCGACTCCAGGATGTCGACGACGCGCCCGGCCGCGCGGTGGGCGCCCGCCGATCGCCGGCGGGGCCGGCCGGGCGCTTCCCGGGCCGCGGCCCGGCTCACCGGCGGCCCGCCGGCACCTCGAAGCCGAAGAAGCGCGCGGCGTTGAGGCCGAGCACCGCCGCGCGGGCGGCGTCCGAGAGATGTCCCATGGTGCGCTCGATGGCCTCCGCCGAGTGCGGCCACGTGCCCTCGTGGTGCGGGTAGTCGTTGCCCCACATGAAGCGGTCGGCCAGCCCCATCGGCTCGGCCAGCGCCAGCCCGGCCGGATCTTCCTGGAACGAGGCCCAGCAGTGCTCGCGGTAGTACTCGCTCGGCAGGCGCTTGAGCTTCGGGCGCACCCAGAAGTGGTGCTTGCGGTAGGCCTCGTCCATCGCGCCGAGGAACCAGGGCACCCAGCCGATGCCCGCCTCGATGGTGGCGACCCGCAGGCGCGGGAACCGCTCGAACACGCCGGAGGCACAGAGGTTCGCCACCGGCTCGATGGTCGGCGACAGCGAGTGCGAGACGTAGTTGATCACCGCGCCGCCGTTGCCGCGCGCGGCCCGAGGGTCGCGGCCGGTCGACACGTGGAACGTCACCGGCAGGTTCGCGTCCTGGACCGCCGCCCAGAGCGGATCGAACACGGGCAGGTTGTAGTTCGGATGGTCCACGTCGTGCCCGCCCCAGATCGGCTTGCACGGCAGGGTGAGCACGCGGAAGCCGAGACGGGCCGCCCGCGGCACCTCCGCGATCGCCCCCTCGAGATCTCCGGTGGCGAGCGCGGCCGCCGGCGCCATCCGCTCGCGATAGCGCCCGAAGGTCTCGTGGGCCCAGTCGTTGTACACGCGGCACTGGGCCATCGCGAAGACCGGGTCGGGAGTGGCCCACATCGCGAGTCCCTTGTTGGGGAAGATCACCTCGATGTCGATCCCGTCCCGATCCATGTCCCGCAGGCGCTCCACCGGATCGGCCCCCACCCGCTGGCGGAGCCCGTCCTCGCCGTCGAGCGCCTCGGTGCGCAGACGGTCGGGCCGGTGGCCCTCCGACACGCGCCACTTGACGCCGTTGTCGTCGGTGATAACCCTGGGCACCCGCGACCGGTACTTCTCGTCGATCCGGGTGGCCCAGAGGTCGGCGGGCTCGTTGGCGTGGCAGTCCGCGGAGACCATGAAGTACTTCCGCGGGTCGTCGGGGCGCGCGGTGCGGGGCCAGCCCGCGTGGCCGGGGGTGTCGAGACGCCAGCGATTGGGCTCGTTGACGACGATGTCGAGCGGAGCCACGGGGGTCGGAGTCATGCTGCGGTCCTCCTCCACTGCACGAGCGTGAACGGCGGGGTGGCGTCGTCGTGGGGCTCGAACACCGCCTCCACCGCCGCGCCGATCTCCACCGGCTGCCCGGGATCGCCGAGCAGGTTGCCGATCATGCGGATGCCGCCCGCCTCGGGCAGCTCCACCAGGACGACCACGTAGGGCCCGTGGTCCTTGAGCGCCGGGTGCACCGGGTGCCAGGCGCGCTCCCAGGAGTAGATGCGGCCGCGGGGCGCCACCTCCACCCACTCCAGGTCGTCTCCCAGGCACCGGTGGCAGATCCACTCCGGGCCCCACTGGAACCCCCGACAGCCCCGGCAGCGCTGGACGCGGAGCTGCCCCGCGCGCGTGCCCTCCCAGTACGGCCGGTCGAGCCCGTCGGGCTCGGGGACCGGGCGCGGCAGGCCCGCGGGCAGATAGGTGGCGCCGCTCACCGGGTGTCTTCGGTGCCGAGCAGCAGGCTCGAGACCGGCGTGACCATGGGGCCCGAGATCACGAGCCCCACCCGCGCCCCCGGCACCTGGCTCGTGGACTCGCCGCGCAGCTGGCGCACCGCCTCGATCTGCAGCTCGAGCCCGTGCATGTAGCACTCGGCCAGGTTGCCCCCGCTGGTGTTCAGCGGCAGCCGGCCGGCCGGCGCGATCAGGTGCTCGACGCGGAGGAAGTCGTTGGCCTCCTCGGGCGCGAAGAAGCCGTGCTCCACCAGGCTCATCAGCACGCCGCCGGTGAAGTTCTCGTAGCTCTGCACCACCTGGACGTCCTTCGGCCCGAGGCCGGCCATCTCCCAGAGGTGCGGCGCGACGGTGGTGAAGCTCGAGGTGGCATAGGTCGGCGCGTTGTGGCCGCGCGCGGCGTTGCGGTACTCCGAGCCCTGCGCCACCCCCAGCAGGTACGCGGGCGGCCGGCGCAGGTCGCGGGCGCGCTCGGCCGGCACCAACACCAGGGCGGCGGCGCCGTCGTTCTCCATGCAGCAGTCGTAGAGCCGGAACGGCTCGACGATCCAGCGGGAGGCGTCGTAGGCCTCCGCGGTGAGCGGACGGCCGTGCATGATCGCTCGAGGGTTCGCCTGCGCGTGGTGGTACGAGGCCAGCGCGATGGCCCGCTGGGCGTCCGGGCGCACCCGGTGCTCGTGCATGAAGCGCATCACCCGCATCGCGAAGCGCTGGGCCGGGGAGATGAGCCCGTAGGGGAAGGTCAGCGCCGGCTCGCCGCTGACGGTGCCGCCGGGCGGGGCCGCGCCGAAGCGCTGGAACTGCCCCTGGGCCAGCGCGCGGAAGACCACCACGCAATCGGCGTACCCTGCGGCCACCGCCGCCGCCGCGTTGCCCACCGCCGCGGAGCCGCCCCCGCCGCCCCCGCCCCACTGCATGTTCGCGAACCGCAGCTCGGGCAGCCCGAGGGCGGCGGCCAGCCGCGAGGGATCGTTGCGGTCGTTGCTGTACGAGGCGAAGCCGTCGACCTGCCGGGGGTCGAGCCCCGCGTCGGCGCAGGCGCGCAGGATGGCCTCGAGCGCCAGCGCGAACTCGGACTTGGGCGCGCGCCCGTGCTTGTAGTAGGTGGTCTCGCCGACCCCGACCACCGCGACCCGCCCCCGGATCGTCCGCTCCCGGCTCATCCGCTCCCCACCCTGTTCACATTGCCGAACATCATTCCGTATTCGGCGCGAGCACCATAGTCGACGCCGGCCGCCTTGTCACGCGCGATCTCGCGGGAGCCCTCAGTGGGGGGAGCCGGAGGCCACCGGGAGGAACGGCTCCCACGCGCGGACCCACGGCACGCGCAGGCGCTGGAGCAGCCGCTCGACCGCCGGGTCGTCGGGCACGAGCAGGCGGCCGTCGGCCACCGCGAGGGCCGCGTGGAGCCGCCCGACCTCCAGGGCCACCCGCAGCCCCTCCCGCGCGGTGCGCGGGCTGATCGCGAGCAGGGCCTCCGGCGCGGCCTCCACCATCACGTACCAGCCGGGGCCCACGTAGAGGACACGGCCGGGAACGAGGCTCTCGCCGGCGGGCAGGGCGAGGATGAAGACACGTCCGCCCCGGCTGACCACGCGCCGCCGGGGCCGCCGGCGCTCCTCGGTCGTGAGCTCGACCGCGTCCGCCGCGAGCCCGGCCAGCTCGCCGGGATCGGCCACGCGCGGCAGGCCCGCGATCAGGATCATGCCGGCCGGGGCGGCTCCAGGTGCTCCCGCCAGTAGTGGTGGGTCTTCGCGACCACCGTGATCACGCTCTTGACCTGGTCCTCCAGCGTGAACTCCGGGCCGGCGGGCAGGAGGAGCCGGGTGCCGTCGAGGCGAGCGTCCACGTTCTCCAGGATGATGGTGGCGCACAGCCAGGCCGCCATCCGGGAGCTCTCGCACGCGACCGCGATCCAGCCCGGCTCGGTCGGCTCCACCGCGAGGCCGGTGGTCTCGCGGATGCCGCGCTCGAGCTCGGCCAGGATCTCGGGCGGCGCCGCGGCGGCGGCCG
>DATIFV010000097.1:0-4561 GCA_035455085.1 Candidatus Methylomirabilota bacterium
CGAAGGCCGCGTAGGCGGGGCCGAGCACGTCGGCGCGCGCGTAGAGCTGGATCTGTCCCGACTGATCCCGCAGCACCGCGAAGCAGGTCTTGCCGTGGTGGCGCATGGCCATCACCCGGCCGGCGAGGGCGACCGCTCCCGCCCCCTGCAGGGCGGCCTCGTCGGCCTCCTTGAACCGCGCCTGCAGGGTGCCCCCCCAGTGGGTGACCGGGAAGCGGGCCCCGAACGGATCGATCCCCCGCGCGCGCCAGGCCTCGAGCTTCTCGCGGCGCCGGCGGATCTGCTCGTTGGCGTCGGGCGGCAGCCCGGGCGAGGTCGTCATGCCCGCGGGATCACGCCTGGGCCGCGGGACGGGCCGCGGTCAGGTAGGCGCGGATGAACGGGTCGAGCCCGCCGTCCATCACCGCCTCCACGTTGCCCACCTCGACCCCGGTGCGGTGGTCCTTGATGATCTGGTAGGGGTGGAACGTGTAGGTCCGGATCTGGCTGCCGAAGGCGATCTCCTTCTTCTCCCCGGTCAGGTCCGCGAGCTCCTGCTTCTGCTTCTGCTCGTAGATCTGGAAGAGCCGCGCCTTCAGGATGCGCATGGCGGTGTCGCGGTTGCGGAGCTGGGAGCGCTCGTTCTGACACGCCACCACGATGCCGGAGGGCAGATGGGTGATGCGCACCGCGGAGTCCGCGGTGTTGACCCCCTGCCCGCCGGGCCCCGAGGAGCGGTACACGTCCACCCGGAGGTCCTCGTCGCGCACCACCACCTCCACGTCCTCGACCTCCGGGATCACCGCCACCGAGGCGAACGAGGTGTGCCGGCGCCGGGAGGCGTCGAACGGCGAGATCCGGATGAGCCGGTGCACGCCGATCTCCCCCTTGAGGTGGCCGTAGGCGTACTCCCCGGTGATCTCGATGGTGGCCGATTTGATGCCCGCCTCCTCGCCCGCGAGCAGGTCCACCACCTCCGCCTTGAAGCCGGCCTGCTCCGCCCACCGCAGGTACATGCGCATGAGCATCTGGGCCCAGTCCTGCGACTCGGTGCCGCCCGCGCCGGGATGGATCGAGAGAATCGCGTTCTTGCGGTCCTCGGGCCGCGAGAGGATGACCTTCAGCTCGAAGGCCTCGACCTCCTGGCCGAGGCGCTGGAGGCTCTCCTGGATCTCGGCGGTCATGCTCTCGTCGCCGGCCTCGGTGGCCATCTCCCAGAGCAGGCGCGTGTCCTCCGCGCGGCCCGCGAGGTCCTTGAAGGTGACGACGGTGCGCGCCAGCTCCGCCCGCTCCTGCACGAGGCCCTGCGCCTTGCGGGTGTCCTCCCAGAAGCTGGGCGAGGACATCTCGGTGTCGATCAGGCCGAGGCGGGCTTCCTTGGCCGGGAGGTCAAAGATGCCCTCGGAGGTCGTCGAGCCGCTTGTCCAGCTCGGCCACGTCACGCTTGAGCTCCCCTAGCATGACGCGGGTGACCTCCGGAAGAGGGCGAGGGCGAACGCGGCGACTCCCAGCCCGCCGCAGACGGCGACGAGCCAGTCGCCGAGGCGCGTGTAGAGCGTGGGGCGGCCCCGCAGCGGGATCCGCCGCTGGAGCACGCCGCGCTCGAGCAGCGGCAGCATCGGGCCGATCCGCCCGGTGGGCTCGACGAAGGCGGAGACCCCGGTGTTGGCGGCGCGCGCGAGCGCCACCCGGTGCTCGACCGCGCGCAGGGCCAGCGTCCCCAGGTGCTGCCAGGGGCCGCTCGTCTCCCCGAACCACGCGTCGTTGGTGATGTTGGCCATGAACGCCGCTCCGCGGACCACGAATCCCCGGAACAGCTCCGGGAAGATGATCTCGTAGCAGATCACGGTTCCGAACGGTGCGCCCGGCAGCGGAAAGACGACCTCGCGGTCGCCGGCGCCGAACTCCGAGATGAACTCCGCCCAGCCCCTGACGAAGCCGAGCAGACCCGCGAGCGGGACGTACTCCCCGAACGGAACCAGCTGAATCTTATCATACTTGGCCCTAATCCCTTGCCCGGTCAGCAGAAATGCGCTGTTCAGGAACTGCTCCCGCGGCCGGTCCCGCCGGTCGATCGAGCCCACCAGCAGCGGCGTGCCGACCTCCTCGGACAGGCGGCGCAGGCGCTCGAGCAGCACCGGGTCGCCGCGCAGGAAGATCGTCGTCGCGGTCTCCGGCCACAGCACGATCGCGGGCCGCTCCCGCGCCGCCTCCCGCGTCAGGCGCTCGTAGATGTCGAGGATCTGGGCGTGGCGCGCCGGATCCCACTTGATGGTCTGCTCGATCGAGGGCTGGATCACCGCGACCTCCACCGAGCCCGCGCCCCCCGGGCCGGGCCCCGAGAGGGCGTGCACGCCGAAGGCGAGGCTGCCTGCGAGCAGGAGCGCGCCCGCGGCGGCTCCCGGCCACGCCCGACGCGGCCCGAGCAGGACGAGCCCGGCGAGCGCGGCGTTGACCGCGACGATCAGGAAGGAGACCGCGTAGACGCCCCCCAGCTCGGCGATCTGGATCACCGGGAGCTGGGCGGCCTGCGAGTACCCGAGCAGGCCCCAGGGGAATCCCCCCATCAGCCAGCCCCGCACCCACTCCCCGACCACCCAGACCGCCGGGGCCGCCGCCAGCGCCGGGCCGGGGCCGAGCCGGGGGCGGAGCCAGGCGACCGCCCACGCGACCGCGCCCACGTAGAGCCCGCAGTAGGCGGCCAGCGCGGCGATGGGCAGCCAGGTCAGCGGCCAGGGGATCGCGCTGTAGTGGCGGAAGGTGTGATCGAGCCAGCGCAGGAGCACGACGTAGAAGACGGTGCCGGACAGCCAGCCGTCCAGCAGGGCCGGGCGGCGGGCCTGCATCGCGCCCGAGACCAGGGCGGGAACGAGCCAGACCCACGCCAGCAGCGACCAGGAGGTCTTGGGGAATGCGAGCGCGCCGAGCACGCCCGCGGCGGCGAGGACGACGACCCGGGCGGCGGCGCGGCCCCGGCTCGCCCCGGCCTCAGGACCCATGCGCGAGTCGATCGGCCAGGGCCCGCGGCAGCCCGGCCGCGAGGATCTTCGCGGCCGCCGCCGCGTGATCGTACGGCACCCGGCGGACCGTCACCGTGCGGGCCTCGCGGTCCCAGACCGCGTAGCACGCGCGCGGATCCCGGTCGCGCGGCTGCCCCACGCTGCCCACGTTGACGAGGTAGCGCCGGCCGTCGTCGAGGCGCACGTGGGCCTCGGGCGCGGCGAGACGCCCCGAGTGGTCGGGGCCGCCGCTGCCGACCGACCAGACGCCAGGCAGGTGCGAGTGGCCGATGAAGCACAGACGGGTGTCGAAGTCGCCGAACACCGCGAAGCCGTCCTCGGCGGAGACGAGGTAGTCCCAGTCCTCCGGACTGCGCGGGCTCGCGTGCACGAGGGTGGCGTCCTCGAGTGTCCGGACGAGGGGCAGCCGTTCCAAGTAGTCCCGGTGGCCGCGGTCGAGCCGCTCGCCGGTCCACTGCGCGGCGGCCCGGGCCCAAGGATTGAACCACCGGAGATCGAGCAGGCCGAGCGCGGCGTGCTCGTGATTGCCCGCCACCATGGCGCCGGCCCGCTCCCCGAGCGTCTCCACGCACGCGATGGGGTCCGCCCCGTAGCCGACGAGGTCGCCCAGGCAGAGCACCTCGTGCGTGCCCTCGTGGGCGGCATCGGCGAGGACGGCGGTCAGCGCCTCCAGGTTAGCGTGGACGTCCGAGACGACCGCGTAGCGGATGGGCGGTCTCCCGTCAGGAGGCGGGAGCCTTCTCTTTGTGGATGCGATCGAGGATTCCGTTGATGAAGCGGCTCGACTCGTGGGTGCTGAACTTCTTCGCCACCTCGAGGGCCTCGTTGATGGCGACCTTGGGTGGTACTCCGCCGCCCCAGCGGAGCTCGTAGATCGCCTGGCGCAGGATGTTGCGGTCCACCACCGCCATGCGGTCGATCTCCCAGTTCTCGGCGTAGCGCTCGATCAGGGCATCGATCTCCGCCTCGTGGGCCTTGGTCCCGCGCACGAGCGCCTCCGCGAACTCGCGCGCCTCGCGATCGACGGGGTGACGGAGCCAGAAGTCGTCGAGGTGCGGCTGGGGATCGTCCTCGCCCTGCACATCGAGCTGGTAGAGCAGCTGCAGCGCGAGCTCCCGGGCCTTCCGGCGGCGTCCCATCAGCGCGCCCTCCGCCGTCCCGTGCGCGTTCCGGAGCGTCCCGACTGCGAGCGCAGCCAGCTCGCCATCTCGAGCGCGGCCAGGGCCGCCTCCTCGCCCCGGTTGCCGACGGCGCCGCCCGCCCGTTCCCAGGCCTGCTCCTCGGTGAGCGCGGTCACCACCCCGAAGGTCACCGGCACGCCGGTGTCGAGCCCGGCGCGAAGGATACCCTGGGCCGCCGCGCTGCAGACGTAGTCGAAGTGCGGCGTGGAGCCCTTGATGACCACCCCGACGCAGATCACGCCGGCGAGGCGCCCGGTGCGCGCGAGTGTCAGCGCGGCCTGGGCCAGCTCGAAGGATCCCGGCACCCAGTGCACCTCGACCGCGCGGCCCGTTACCGCATGGTCGGCGAGCGCGGTGAGGGCGCCGTCGAGCAGCTTCTTG
>DATIFV010000098.1:0-2322 GCA_035455085.1 Candidatus Methylomirabilota bacterium
GGGGACCGGATGATGGCCCGCTCCCCGTTCTCGATGCGGTACGCCGCCGCGGTCTCGCTACCGATGCGCACCGAGGCGATCGACGGGTGCTCTTTCTCGAGGATCTGGGAGAGGAGCCACTTCTTGCTGTAGTTGGTCACGAGGGTGAGCGGGTAGTCCGGCAAGGTGCGCGGCTCGTGCCGCAGCTCGGTGATGAGCTCGAAGCGGCCCGACCTGGTCGGATAGACGTGATCCGCGAAGGGCACCATCGGCGCGACCGGGCAGCGCACCGGGCCTTGCATGACCTGCTCGATGCTCACGCCCCGCCGGGTGAGCGGGGTGAAGATGCGCGCGAGCCACTCGCGCGGAGTGCCCGCCATCTCGGGCCCGATCCCGAGCCGGTCCGCGAGGTGCTGGAAGATCCAGAGATCGGAGCGCGCCTCGCCCACCGGCTCGATGACCCGGTTCACGCCGCCGAGGATGTTGTGCCCCCAGGACACCAGCATGTCCTCCTCCTCGAGGAAGGTGGTGGTGGGCAGGAACACGTGCGCGTGGTCGGCGGTGTCGGTGAGCACCTGGTCCACGACCACCACGAACTCCAGGCCGCCGAGGCCCTCGGCCACCCGGTTCGAGTTGGGCGACTGGTTGACCGGGTTGCCCCCGTTGACGAACATCATCCGGATGGGGGGCTGCTGCGCCTCGAGGAGGCCGCGCCCGAGCAGGGGCTCCGGGATCGCCCGGTGCTGCTTCGCGCGATCGGCGGCCTCCACCGCCTTGTCGAAGTGCCGCTGGGTGTTGTAGCCGTGGGAGACGCCGCCGCCCGGCACCCCGATGTGTCCGGCGAGGGCGCCGAGGGCGTCCACGCAGCGGAAGATCTCCGCGCTGTGCCGGTACTTGTTGAGCCCCCAGCCGAGCAGGATCGACGCGGGCCGGGTGGTGGCGTACTCCCGGGCCAGCGTGCGGATGTCCGCCTCCTCGAGCTCGCACGCGGCGGCCAGCTCGGCCAGAGCCCGGGCGTCGAGCAGCGCGCGGTAGCCGTCGAAGCCGTGGGCGTGCCGCTCGAGGTACCCGCGGTCCTCCAGGCCCTCCTCCAGGATGACCTTGGCCATGGCCATGGCCAGCTCCGCGTCGGTGGCCACGCGGGGCTGCACGTGCAGGTCGCAGAAGCCCGCCGACTCGCTCCGCACCGGATCGATCAGGATCACCCGGCCTCCCCGCCGGCGCACCTCCTTCAGGATCGGCACCGTGTGCAGGTTGGTGGCCAGCGGGTTGCGACCCCACAGGAGCACGAGCCGGCTGTTGAGCATGTCCGACGGGTCGTGGCCGGCCCGCACCCCGAAGTCCAGGGCCTGGCCCGCCCGCGCCGCCCCGCTGCAGAGCGAGCCGCTGGTGGTCGTCACTCCGCCCAGCAGGTTCCAGAAGCGCCGGCTCAGGAGCTTGGTGGCGCCCCAGGAGCCGGTGCGCTGGTAGTGCAGGATCGACAGCGGACCCGGGGCGGCGATGTAGCCCCGGATCCTCTCGGCCACCAGGTCGAGCGCCTCGTCCCAGCCGATGCGCACCCAGCCGCCGTCGGGACGGCCGTTGTCGCGCTTGAGCGGGTGGAGCTGCCGCTCCGGGCTGTAGACGCGCTCGGGGAAGCGATAGGTCTTGCCGCAGAGGTATCCCCGGGTGAACTCGTGGTCGGGATGGCCCTCGAGCTTGACCACGCGGCCGTCCTTCACGTGGGCGATGATCCCGCAGCCGTCCGGGCAGTCCAGCGTGCACGAGGTGTAGATCGTCCGCTCCACTAGGGGTCTCTCCTGGTCCGCGCCGCCCGGCCGCGCCGCGGGGGACGGCCCTTCGGGGTGGGGGCCGGCACCTTCCACCAGCCGTACTCGCGCCCGGGTCCGCGACCGGGGGCCGCCACCATGAGGACCTTGGCGTCCACCCGGCCCACGTTCTTGCCCATGTGGGGGATCTCGGCGTTGAAGTACAGGCAGTCGCCCGCCTTGAGCGGGATCCGCTCCTCGCCGAGCTGGAAGAGGATCTCGCCCTCCAGCACGAACGAGAGCTCCTCGCCCTCGTGCGCGGTGAGCACGTCGGCCCGGTTCCGCACCGGGAAGGTGAGCACGAAGGCGTCCATCCGCTGCCCGGGCCAGCCCACCGCCATCGGCTGGTAGGTGTAGCCGGTGGCGGGGACCGCCTGGGGGGCGCGGCGCTCGCCCGCCCGCACCAGGGCGTAGTGCTGGGTCGCGGTGGTGCCCGCCGCGTCCTGGAAGAGCTGGCCCAGCTCGATGCCGACGGTGCGGCTGATCAGGATGAGGTTGGCGATCGAGGTGGAGACGCGGCCTCGCTCGAGCTTGG
>DATIFV010000099.1:0-18262 GCA_035455085.1 Candidatus Methylomirabilota bacterium
TTACGACATTTCCGACGCGTGACGACCCACCGACCCGCCTGAGAAATGTCGTAATTCAAGACCTGACCCCAATTGTAAGACCTGACCCCGTCAGATGGTGAAGCGGCGGGCGGTGGCGCGGTCCCACTTCCGGGCGGGGTCCTCGTCGAAGAGGAGGGCGGGGTCCGCGAGCACCGTGATCCAGCTCCCCTGGTCGATCTCGCCCTCGAGCTGCCCCGGGGCCCACCCCGCGTAGCCCAGCGCGAAGAGCGATTTCCGCGGTCCCGCACCACGGGCGAGGTCGGCGAGCAGCCCGGGCACGCCCGGCTGCGGGGTGATCGCGATGTCCCCGGCGATGCGCTCGGTGCCCGTGGTCGCGTACTCGGCGCTGTGGAGAAAGAAGCCCAGCCGCAGATCGACCGGCCCCCCGTAGTGCGCGAGCACGGTGCCAGTCACCCCGCGATCGTCCAGACCGAACTGGCGGAGCAGGAGCGCCAGGGGCAGCTCGCGAACCGGCCGGTTGACGATCAGCCCCATCGCACCGCTCGCGTCGTGCTGGACCACGTACACGACGGTCTGCGCGAAGCGCGGATCGCGCAGGGTCTCGGTGGCCACCAAGAGCTGCCCGGCGAGGCTCGGCCCCGCCGGCCGGCTCGCGCGCGGGGCGGGCGCCTCCACGGCGCCGGAGGGCGCCGCCGCCGGCCACACCAGCCAGGCCAGCGCCCAGAGCGCGAGCGCGGCGCGCCGCAGCGGACGGGCGGGAGGCATGGCACAGTATAGCGAATGGCCTTCCCAGCGGGGCTGCGCGCCCTCGGCCACCGGGACTTCCGCCTGTTCTGGTGCGGGCAGCTCATCTCCCTGATCGGCACCTGGATGCAGAGCGTGGGCCAGTCGTGGCTGGTGCTCGAGCTGACGAGCTCGCCGTTCCGCCTCGGCCTGATCGGGGCGCTCCAGTTCGGGCCCATCCTGCTCTTCTCGTTCGTGGCCGGCGCCATCAGCGACCGGGTCCGCAAGCGACGGATGCTGCTGGGCACCCAGGCCGCGCTGATGCTGCAGGCCCTCACCCTGTCCGCGCTGGTGTGGAGTGGTCACGTGCAGTTCTGGCACGTGGCGGTGCTGGCCGCGCTCTACGGGCTCGCCAACACGCTCGACATGCCGTCGCGGCAGTCGTACGTCGCCCACCTGGTGCCGCGCGGCGATCTCATGAACGCGATCGCGCTCAACTCGGCGGTGTTCAACGGCGCCCGCGTGGTGGGCCCGGCGGCGGCCGGGCTCCTGGTGGCGCGCTACGGGACCGCGGCCGCCTTCCTCGCGAACGGGCTCAGCTTCGTCGCGGTCCTCGCCGCGCTCGGGGCGATCCGCACCGAGGGCGGCCCGCGGCCCGGCCGCGGCCTCGGCATGGGCGCCGAGATCGCGGAAGGCGTGCGCTATGCGGCGGGCACCCCCCGGGTCGCCCTCGTGATGGCCCTCCTGATGGTGGTGAGCCTCTTCGTGGTCAACACGAGCGTGGTAGTGCCCCTGATCGCGCGCGACGTGCTGCACGAGGGGGCGCACGGCTTCGGCCTGCTCATGGCCGCGCTCGGCGCGGGCGCCCTCGCCGGCGCCCTCGCGGTCGCCCTCCTGGCCGCGGGCCGGCCGCCGCTCGCGGTGGTGGTCGGGTCGGCGCTGGCCGCGGCCGCGCTGCTGGTGGCCCTGTCCGCCGGGCGCCGCTTCGGGGTGACCGCGGCGGTGCTCGTCGCGCTCGGCTTCGCGCAGATCGTCTTCATGACGAGCTGCAACAGCACGGTGCAGATCGCGGTGCCGGACGAGCTGCGCGGCCGGGTGATGGGCCTCTACGCCCTGGTCTTCGCGGGGATGACGCCGATCGGGGCGCTGTTCGTGGGCACGGTGGCCGAGCACTGGGGGGTGTCGCGGGCCTGCGCGGTGGGCGGCGGGGCCGGCCTGGTGCTGGTCCTCGTCCTGACCGCGCTGTGGCGCCGCCGGCACGCCGCGACGGCGCCAACTCGCCCGGCGCCCTGAGGCCCGGGACGTGCCATAATCCGGACTCGTCCGCCATGGACCGTCCGACGCGCGCCCGCCCGACCCCCGACGTCAGCTCGACGTCCGACACCGTCCCGGTGCGCGAGACCCACCGCTTTGACGTGGGGGCCCTCGAGCGCTACATGGCGGCCCACGTGGCCGGCTTCAAGGGGCCGGTGACGGTGAGCCAGTTCCAGGGCGGCCAGTCCAACCCGACCTACCGCCTGAGCTCCCCCGGCGGCGAGTACGTGCTGCGCCGCAAGCCGCCGGGCAAGCTCCTGCCCTCGGCCCACGCGGTGGACCGCGAGTACCGCATCATGACCGCGCTGGCCCCCACCGCGGTGCCGGTGCCCCGTACCTACGCGCTCTGCGAGGACGATGCGGTGATCGGGACCGCGTTCTTCATCATGGAATGGGTGGCGGGGCGGGTGATCGCCGACCCGGTGCTGCCGGGCCTGTCCCCCGCCGATCGCGGGAGAGTCTACGACTCCATGAACGAGGTGCTGGCCCGCCTGCACATGGTGGACGTCCAGGCCGCCGGCCTCGCGGACTACGGCCGGCCGGGCAGCTACTTCGCCCGCCAGATCCACCGCTGGACGACCCAGTACCGGGCCTCGGAGACCGAGCGCATCGAGGCCATGGAGCGGCTGATCGCCTGGCTGCCCGAGCACGTGCCCGCCGACGATCAGACCACGATCGTCCACGGGGACTTCCGGCCCGGCAACCTGATCGTCCACCCCACCGAGCCGCGGGTGGTGGCGGTGCTGGACTGGGAGCTGTCGACCCTCGGCAACCCCCTCGCCGACCTCGCGTACAACTGCATGCCGTATCGCCTCGCGCCGGCCACCCTCGGGGGCGTGCTGGGCGCGCCGCTGGCCGAGCTGGGGCTGCCGTCGGAGGCGGAGTACCTGGCCGCGTACTGCCGGCGCACCGGCCGCTCGAGCATCCCCGCCTGGGAGTTCTACCTGGCCTTCGCCATGTTCCGGCTGGCCGCCATCGCCCAGGGCATCATGGGCCGGGTGATCGCGGGCACCGCCAACGACCCCAACGCCCGCGAGCGCGGGGAGCGCGCCCGGCCCCTGGCCGAGGCGGGCTGGGCTACCGTGTCTCGGGGTACGGGCTGAGCCCGAGGCGTCCGACCACCGGCACCTTGAGCGCCGGGCGCTTCAGGTCCAGGCCGAAGGTCAGGCTCAGCAGGTTCAGTTCGAGCCCCTCCTTCGCCCCGGCCAGCACCCCCAGCAGCCCGAACAGCGAGACCTGGACCCCGGTCCCGCTGGGGCTCCGGGCCACCGGCCAGCCGCCCGGGATGTAGTCCTTGCCGATGGCGGTGACGGGCAGGTCGAGACCCAGCTCCGGTACCGCCCGGCCCAGGTAGGCGATGAAGGTGTTGCTGTTGGGGCCCGGCCAGGTCCGGTAGCTGTCCGGGTAGGGGTATGCCTCCACCGCCGCCTGGATCCGGGGGATGACCTCGTCCACCCCGGGTCCCCGCAGGTCCACCAGGCGCTCCGGCCGGCTGCCGAACCAGTAGTTGTCCGGGCCGGTACGGTTGACCCGGATCGCCGGCGCGCCATTCCCCACCCCCCAGCCCATGACCTCGTAACGGGTGTAGGTGGGCGCCCCGCTCGGCTTGACCGCGATCCACGTGTGCACGGCCACCACCCCGCGCCATCCCACCGTGCGGGCGGCGTAGACCTGCACCACCGCGTCGCGGGTCTCCGCCGGATCGGGCGCCTGGCCGGAGGAGTCGCGCCGGAGCTCCCACCAGCTCTGGCCGGAGCGCTCGAGCGCGGCGCAGCCCCCGACCAGCAGGCACCCCAGGACCGCGAGGCTGATCGCGCGGCCCGGGCGGGCTACCGCACGTAGCGGAACGGGGCCCAGCCTATCCCCTCGATCGGCTTCGGGGTATAGGGGGTGGGGCGGGGAGCCGGAGCCGCGGCCTTCGGGGCGGTCTTGGCCGGGGCCTTCGCGGCGGGCTTCTGGGCCGACTTCCTGGCCGGCCTGGCCTTGGCCCGGGCCGCTGCCTTCGTCTTCTTCGAAGCACTCTTGCTTTTCATGCGGCCGAATCTACAACAAGGCTCGCGCCGCGGTCAATCGCGTGTGGCCGACGCGGCGATGCGGGCCGCGCGTGCTCGCGGGAGTAGACTCGGGCCACGGAGAGGAGAGAGCCCATGCGATTGACGAAAGCGCAGGCGAAGCTCATCCAGTGGGAGCGTGTCGCGCGCGTGGCCACTGCGGGCGCGGCGGGCATGCCGCACCTGGTGCCGGTCTGCCAGATCCTCGTCGGCGGCAAGATCTACTTCGCGTCGGGACGGAAGGGGCGCAAGGTGCGGAACCTCCGCGCCAACCCGCGGCTGGCCCTGACGGTGGATCTCTACTCCGACGACTGGGGCCGGCTGCAGGGGGTGATGGTGCAGGGCACCGCGCGGCTGATCGAGCGGGGCCCGCGCTTCCGGGCGCTCCGGCGGCGCCTCTACGCAAAGTATCCGCAGTACCCGCGGGAGGCAGCTCTCAGCGAGTCCGACTCGGTGATCGTGGAGCTGACGCCCACCCGCGTGTTTTCCTGGTAAACCTTACACGTCGCCGTGTAATTCCGGCCGGATCCGGGCCAGGCGCCGGCGGGAATCGCCCGCAAGAGGTCCGATTGACCGCGCCGGCGGGGCCGCGGGGCTGGCATGTGGGTTGCGGTGAACTTCCGCGCGAGCCACTGCGTTACACCCACGAGCGAGGAGGAGCAGATGCGGACGGCGGTGAACAGGACGCTCCCCGGTGTCGTCTTGCTCCTGGCCCTGGCGCTCCTGGCGGGGCCGGCCGCGGCGGCCGACGACAGCAAGGCCCGGCAGGGCGCGCAGCAGGTCGAGAGCGGCGCCCGGCAGATCGGCCAGGGCGTGCAGGAGACGGCCAAGGGGATCGGTCAGACCGTGGTCGGCGGCGCCGAGACCGCGGGCGAGAAGATCAAGGAGGCGGGACGGGCGGCGGAGCCCGAGGCGAAGTCGGCCTGGATCAGGACCAAGGAGGCGGCCGTGTCATTCGGCCACGGCGTGAAGAATTTCTTCACGCATCTGTTCGACTAACCAACCACAAACAGATCATCTCAACGGTGAGAAGGAGTTCTCGATGAACGCGACTCGTGCGATGTCCCTCGTGGTGGCGACGGTGTTCGCCCTCGGCGTGGCCGCTCCGGTGCTGGCGCAGACGCCGGCCACCCCCGCCCCGGCGGCTCCGGCGCCCGCGCAGCCGGCCCCGCCCGCCAAGGGCGGCGACATGAAGATGGACAAGATGGAGAAGTCGGACAAGATGGACAAGAAGGCCGCCAAGCACCCCAAGAAGAAGCACGCGGCCAAGAAGACCGAGGGCGAGGCCGCGCCGGCCGCGAAGGCCCCCGAGCAGCCCAAGAAGTAGGTAGCGTCCAGCCGCGCGGCAGGCCGCGCGTTCACATAGGACGGCGGCGCGAGGGGAGCACCCTCGCGCCGTCCCTCCCTTCCGCCCTTCTCCGCCGGAGTCAGCGCTCCCGCAGGCTCGCCTTCAGGATCTTCCCGGTCGCGCTCCTCGGCAGCTCCGCTACCAGTGTGATCCGCCGTGGATACTTGTAGCCGGCGAGCCGCCCGCGGCTGAACGCGATCAGCTCCTCGGGCCCGATCGACGCGCCGGGGCGCAGGATGACGAAGGCGGCGACCTCCTCGCCCAACTCCGGGTGGGCGATCCCGACCACCGCGGCCTCGGCCACCGCGGGATGGCCGAGCAGCACCGCCTCCACCTCCGCGGGCACCACCGAGTAGCCGCCGCGCAGGATCAGCTCCCGCTTGCGGCCGACGATGCTCACGAACCCGTCCGCCGAGATCGTGGCCAGGTCGCCCGTCTTGAACCAGCCGTCCTCGATCACCGCCGCGGTCTCCTCCGGCGCCCGCAGGTAGCCGTCCATCATCGCGGGGGTCCGGATCCACAGCTCGCCGTCCTCCAGGCGCAGGAGCACGCCGGGCACCGCGCGGCCGATCGAGTCCGGAAGGTCGGCGGGCTCGGCGGCCAGGTAGGAGACGGGACGGAACAGCTCGGTCATCCCGTAGCCGCGCACGATGCGCACCCCGGTGCGGCGGCGCCACTCGCGGGTCAGTGGCCACGGGCACGGCGCGGCCCCGGAGACGGCCAGGCGCAGGCTCGAGAGGTCCGCGGCGGCCAGCGCAGGGCTCTCCAGGATCCGGCTGAACATGGTGGCCACTCCCGGCAAGACGGTGACCCGGTGGCGGCCGATCGCCCCGAGGGTCTCCTCGGGCGAGAAGCGCTCCTGCAGCACCACCGCGGCGCCCGCCAGCAGCGGCGCGAGCAAGGCCCCGTTCAGCCCGAACGAGTGCGCGAGCGGGAGTGCGGCCAGCACCCGGTCCCCCTCGGACAGGGCCATCACCGGCCCCGCCCAGGACTCGTTGCCCGCGATGAGCGCCGCGTGCGAGAGGACCGCGCCCTTGGGCCGGCCGGTGCTGCCCGAGGTATAGAGGACGACGGCGGGCGCGGCGGCGTCCGCCCCCGCGGGGAGCGCGGCGGGCTCCGCGGCGGGGACCGCGTCGATCACCCGCTTCGGCGTGAGGTGCTCGAGGATGCGCGCGCGCTCCTCGCCGGCGAGCAGCGGGTTGAGGGGAGCCACGGTGGCCCCGAGCGCGAGCCCGCCCCAGAGCGCGGCCGCGAAGCCCCAGCCGTTCGGGAGCAGGAGCGCGACGACGTCGCCCCGGCCCACCCCGTCGCGGGCGAGCCACCGCGCCACGCCGCCCGCGCGGGCCTCGAGCTCCCGCCAGGAGAGGGCGCCGCCTTCCCACACCAGGGCGGGCTGCTCGGGCCGGCGGCGCGCGGCGGCGGCGAGCCGCGCCGCGAAGTTCCCGGCGGGGCCCGACGTCACCGCGCGCGCGCCGGGCGGCCTAGGGCCGGACGCAGTTGATGTAGGTCCAACAGCAGCGGAAGGCCTCGCGGCCGCCGAAGAGGGTGTCCATCGCGTGGCGGATCAGGGCGAGGCGATCGGCGACGACCTCGTGGCTCGGCGCCTTGCCGTCGACCTTGACCGAGGTGCCCAGCCAGCCCAGCACCGCCTCGTGGTAGGCGCTGAGGAACTCGAACCAGTGCTCGACCCGGGCCTCGATGGAGCGGGCGGTGACCGCCTCCACCGTGAAGCCGGCGCCCTCGAGGCAGCTCACGTAGTAGTCGAGCGGGCGGATGGGGAGGAAGACCTGATCGCGGTAGGCCACGTGCGCCCGCATGCGCGGCTCGTCGTCGAGCAGTGAGCGGTAGGCGGCGTAGCGCGGGTCGTTGCGGACCAGCCCGGTGGCCACCTCGTGGATCGCCCACACCGTCTCGTCCAGGATCCATTCCGCGGGCCGCGCCTGAGGGTTGCGGATGTTGCCGGACTGCACGAACACCCGCCCGCCCGGCCGCAGCACCCGGGCCCAGGAGGCGAGGGTCTCCGGGAGGTCGCGGTAGAGGTGGATCGCGTTGGTGGAGGCGATCGCGTCGGCCCGGCGCGCGAGCAGCTCGGGCCCGACGACCTCGTCGAGCAGCTCGAGCCGCCGCTCCGCCTTGAGCCAGCGCAGGAGCCGGAAGGCGACGCGCTCCTCGTCGCGGAACTTGTCGAGCGCGACGCGCAGGAACTTGGGCGAGCTGTCGACGATCAGGGTGCCGATCTGACGATCGAAGATCCGGAGGTTCAGCCGGTCGAGGAGGATGCCGGTCCCGCCCGAGTAGTCGACCAGGAGGTCGCCGTCCCGGAGGTGACGGGCCAGGTCCTCCACGGTGGGGTCGAGGTTGCGGTACCAGCCGTGGTTCTCCACGGTGTCGTAGCGCAGGCCGAAGGTGTCGACCGGCTGCAGGGTCCAGTCCTGGTCCGGCACGCGCGCGAACCCGGCCGGCCACTGGAATCGCCGGCGCGGCCCGAGGTCCGGCGCGATCGGAGCGCTGACCGCGGCGTGGATGCGCAGCAGCTCCGAAATGGTGTCGGGCGGCCGCCGGCCCCAGCCGCACTCGGTCGCGACCCCGAAGCCGGAGACGAAGCGCCGGGCCTCCTCCATGCGCCGCCGCGTTCCTTCGACGCCGTCGGTGCGGTGGACGAGGCCGAGGTAGAGCTCGGTCTCGGAGCGCAGGCGCAGCTCTCCCAGGGGCCGGTAGTACGCCTCGTCGAAGCGCTCCCGCGGCACCGGCAGGTGGATCCAGTTGAGGGCCCGCCCCAGGCTCGCGGCCAGCGCGTTGGCCACCTCGACCAGCCGCGCCGCGTCGGTGGGCTCCTTGAAGTGGCGGTGCTGGACATCGCCGTAGCAGAAGTGATAGCCGAGCTGCACGTCCGGCGGCACGTGGCGGGCCAGGCGCAGGAGGCGCTCGAGGATGCCGCCCTTGACGTCGTCGAACCAGACCGGGAAGACGCCCTCGAGCATCCCGAACTCGAAGTTGGTGTCCCACTGCACCGCGAGCTGATCGTGGGGGATCTCCTGGAGGAGGAGCCGCAGCTCGTGGAGCAGCCGCTCCTCGTAGACCGGCTCCAGCACCCGCTGGTGCTCGGGCACCACGAACGCGCTGATGGGGGCGAGCGGGGTGGGCAGGCACACCTGGAAGCGGCAGGCCACCGGGACCAGCCCGTCGCGCTTGAGCCGGGCGAAGACCCGGTAGGAGGAGATCGCCGCGTCCGCGTAGCCGAGGGCTCCGAAGGCCACGCTCTCCGGCCGCGCCCCCTCGGCCAGGCGCACCCGGGGCAGCGGCCGCCAGCTGTTCGGCCCCGGGGGCACGACCTCGAGGTGGCGCGGGGTGGTGAAGACGGGCAGCTGCCAGACGATCCAGTCGGACCGCGGGCCGGTCTCGCCGTCGGGGATCCGCCGCACCCGATCCCCGAGCTCGGCCGCGATCGTGCGGAAGACCGCCTCCGCGCTGGCCAGGGGCACGCTGCCGACCAGATGGGCCCCGGCGGCCCAGGGGGAGGTCGCGGCAGTCATCGCCCTACTCCACGTAGTCCCGCAGATTCAGGCGCTTCCACACCGCGGGCGGCACGCGGTGCCGCGGGGTGTAGGCGGCCAGCGACGGCTTGGCGGTGGCGTCCACTCCCCACTTCGCGGAGTAGCCGTCCTCGCGCGACGAGGGATCCAGGTCCGACCCGCGCGCGTTGGTGATGATCGAGATGTCGCGGTCGGGCTGGCACCGCGTGGCGATGGCCCAGGTGACCTGGCGGTCGTCGAAGATGTCCACGTCCTCGTCGACCACCACCACGCGCTTCATGTACAGGTCCGCGCCCAGCACGGCCAGGATCGCGTTCTTGGCCTGGCCGATGAGCCGCTGCTCGATCGAGACGTAGCAGGTGAAGGGGGCGGGCACCCGCACCGCCTTCACCGAGGGCACCATGGCCCGGACCGCGCGGTAGAGGTTGGCCTCCATCGGGATCGTGGAGAGCAGCATGTGGTCGAGGTGGGCCACCGTGATGTCCTGGAAGTAGGCGCCCCGGCGGTGGGTGATCGCCTTCACCTGCACCACCTCGCGCGGGCGCTCGCCCAGGCTGTAACCGGTGAACTCCCCGAAGGGGCCTTCCGGCGTCCGCGCCGCGGGCAGGATCTCCGCCTCGATGACCAGCTCGGCCTGCGCGGGCACCAGCACGTCGGAGGTCTCGCACCTGACCAGCTCGAGCGGCTCCCGCAACAGCGCGCCCATGATGGCCCGCTCGTCCTCGTCGATGGAGCCGATCGCGAGCGCCCCCAGGGCGATGGCCGGATGCACGCCGATCGCGAAGGCGACCGGCAGCGGCCGGCCCAGCGACTCCGCGATGCGCTGGAACTCCCACAGGTGCTTGCCCGCGGTCAGATGGATGGAGGTGCGGTCGCGACCCTGGATCATGAGGCGGTTGTAGGCGCAGTTCCAGGTCTCGCGGGTCGGGTCCTTGGCGAACGAGATGGCCGCGGTGAGATAAGCGCCCGCATCGCCCTCGTGGTGGAGGATCTGCGGCAGGTCGTACAGATTGATCCGGTCGCCGGTGAGGACGACGTCCTTGCAGGGGCCGCCCTTCACGACGACGGGGGGGATCGGCCTGTCCATCGCGCGCAGGTAGGTGGCCAGCATCGCGTCCGGCGCGCTGCCCATGGCGAGGGCCAGGCGCGCGCGGCTCGCGTGCAGGTTGGTCAGCACCGGGAAGCGCGTCCCGCGCACGCGCTCGCAGATCAGCACCGGCCGCCGGCGGCCCTCGCGCTCGAGCTTCACCACCAGCGCGGTGAGCTCGAAGGCCGGGTCCAGCTCCTTGGAGACCACCACGATGTCCTCGGGCCTGTCGCGCTTGATCTCCTCGAGATATCCGGGAAGGCTCTGTGGCATGTCGTGCCCTCGCGCGAAGGGTGGGAACGCGGCGGTAGCATAGCACGGTCCGCCTGTCACCCTCGGGCCCCTCACCCTCGACCGATCTTCGCTCGCGAACCTAGAGGGGCCAGGCCTCGCGGCGCCAGCCCATGTCCCAGAACATCCACTCGTAGCGGCTGGTGGTGACGAAGTGGCGCCGCATGCTCTCGCGCTCGTGCTCGCGCAGGCCCTCGGCCAGGCGGTCGGTGCAGGCGAGCACGTCGCGCACCACCGAGCCGAACTCCTCGGAGGCGTAGGTGCCGATCCAGCGCGCGTAGAGCGGGTCGCGCGAGCCCGACCGCTCGAGGCTCTTGCCGACCTCCCAGTAGATCCAGTAGCAGGGCAGCAGCGCGGCCACCGCCTCGTGGAACGGCCCGCCGTGGGCGGCGGCCAGCAGGTAGGAGGTGTAGGCCAGGTTGGTCGGGGCCAGCGGGGTGGCCGAGACCGCCTCGGGGGAGAGGCCGAAGTCCTTGAAGAAGGACTCGTGCAGGGTCCTCTCCACCTTGAGCGCGCCCGCCGCGTGCTCGTTGAACATGATGATCCACTCCTCGCGGGGCGCGCGGGCCGCGGCCAGCGACAGGGCGCGGGCGAAGTCGCGCAGGTAGAGGGCATCCTGCACCGCGTAGAAGCGGAAGGCCTCGCGGGGGAGCGAGCCGTCGGTGAGCCCGCTCACGAAGGGATGGGCGAGGATCGCGGCGTAGATCGGCTCGATCGAGCGCCAGAGCGTCGCGGTGAACGGCACCCGGAGAGCATACTACGCCGCCGCCGCGCCGCGCCGGGCGTGTATACTCGACGCCGCCATGCTCCACCACCTCGACGACACGCAGGTGCACCACGAGTGGAACAACGCCTTGGCCCCGCGGCTGGAGATCGATCCGGGCGACACGGTGGTGTTCGACTGCCGCGACGCGGCCGACCGCTACTACCGCCGCACGTCCACCCACGACGACGTCATCGCGCGCGGGCCGTTCCGGGGCCACCCGCTGACCGGACCGGTGCGGGTCCGGGGTGCCCGGCCCGGAGACGTGCTCGTGGTCGAGATCCTCGAGGTGAAGCCGGCCGAGTTCGGCTGGACCTCGATCCGGCCCGGCCGCGGCCTCCTGCCCGAGGCCGACTTCCCCAAGCCGTACCTGCAGATCTGGGACCTCTCGGACGGCCGCCACGCCCGCGCGGGCGACCGGATCGCGGTGCCGATCGATCCGTTTCCCGGCGTGATGGGCACCGCGCTCGACCTGCCCGGCGGGCACAGCACGATGCCGCCCCGCAAGAACGGCGGCAATATGGACATCAAGCAGCTCACCGCCGGCTCCACCCTCTACCTGCCGGTGTGGATGGACGGCGCGCTGTTCAGCGTTGGCGACACCCACGCGATCCAGGGTGACGGGGAGGTCTGCGTCACCGCGGTGGAGATGGGTGGCCGCGTGACCGCGCGCTTCGACCTCCTACCGGGCCGCGAGCTGGCCGAGCCCGAGCTGCGCACCACCCGCGCGCCCTCGGCGGCGGCGGCGCCCGGGCCCTGGTTCGCCACCACCGCGCACGGGCCGGATCTCTTCGCGGCCTCGCAGCAGGCGGTGCGCTACATGATCGACCACCTGGTGCGGGAGCGGGGCCTCTCCCGGGAGCAGGCCTACATCCTGTGCAGCGTCACCGTCGACCTCAAGATCAGCGAGATCGTGGACGCCCCGAACTGGATCGTCTCCGCGTTCCTGCCGGAAGGCGTCTTCGTCTGATTTGACGGGCTTGTGACAATCAGGACCGGGATGGGCGCAAGCTCGAGCCTGCGATGAGAGCCTTCTTCGGCCGGATCGTCCTGAACGACCCCGCCGCGGGCCCGGGTCTCGCCCCGGAGGCCGCGGCGGAGGTCCTGCAGCGCGGCCTGCTCGCGCTCATCGGCCGCTTCACCCGCCCGGACGGCCGTCTGGACTATCGCGCCCTGCGCGGCTCGCCGGAGTGGACGGAAGCCGCGGCGCGGGCCGGCGCGCTCGCGGCGGTGCGCCCGGACGACCTCGGGGGCCGGCCGGCCCGGCTCGCCTTCTGGATCAACGTGTACAACGCGCTGGTCTTCCACGCGGTGGTGGCGCTCGGCATCCGGCGCACCGTCTGGGAGCTGCGCGGCTTCTACCGGCGCGTGTGCTATCGCATCGGCGGCCTCGTGCTGAGCGCCGACGACATCGAGCACGGCGTCCTGCGCGGCAACGCCGTCCACGGCTGGCTCGGGCGGCGCCCCTTCGGCGCGCGCGACCCGCGCCGGGCCCTGGTCATCGCCCCGGTGGACCCGCGCATCCACTTCGCCATCACCTGCGGTGCCCAGTCCTGCCCGCCGGTCGGCGTCTATCGCGCCGCCGCGCTCGACCAGCAGCTCGAGCTGGCCGCGCGCAACTTCCTGAACCAGGAGGTGCAGGTGGACGGGAGGGGCCGCGTGGCCTGCTCGCGGATCCTCCGGTGGTACGCGAGCGACTTCGAGGCCGCGGGGGGCCTCGGCGCCTTCCTGGCGCGCCACCTCGAGCCGGGGCCGGTGCGGGAGGCGGTCGGCGGGCGCGCGCGGCCGTGCGACGTCTACCGGCCGTACGACTGGGCGCTGCAGCACGAGCCCGCCGAATGAGCCGGCTCCCGCTCGCGGTGGTCACGGCGGCGCGCCCCGCACCGGCCGCCCCGTTCACCGGCCTCTCCACGCTCTGGGTGCAGATCACCGGCACGTGGTGCAACCTCGAGTGCCGCCACTGCCTCAACGCGAGCGGGCCCCGGTCGCCGTGGCTCAAGCCGCTCGATGCGGCCACCATCCGGCGGGCCATCGCGGAGGCCGAGGCGGCGGGGGTCAAGGAGATCTACTTCACCGGCGGCGAGCCGTTCCTGCATCCGGAGATCCTGCCCCTGCTCGAGCTGGCCCTCGCCGCCGCCCCCACCACCGTGCTCACGAACGGCACCCTCATCGGGCCGGCGGAGGCCGACGCCCTCGCCGCGATGGCGGCCCGGGCCCCGTACTCCCTCGAGATCCGGGTGAGCCTCGACGACACGGATCGGGAGAAGAACGACCGGATCCGCGGCGAGGGCGCCTGGGGCCGGGCGATCGAGGCGATCCGGCTCCTCGCGGGGCGGGGCCTGGTGCCGATCGTGACCGCCACCGAGATCACGCGCGACGAGCACCCCGCCGGTGCCGGCATGTACGCGCGCTTCCGCGACTTCCTGCACGGGCAGGGCGTCCCGCGCCCGCGCGTGAAGATCATGCCGGTATTCCAGACCGGGCGGCAGCCGGCCGGGGCGACGCCGCCGCTGACCGAGGCCGACCTCGAGGGCTTCGACCGGTCCGCCCTGCAGTGCGCGGACGCGCGGGTGGTCGCGGCGGGCGGGGTCTACGCCTGCCCGATCCTGGCCGGGCTCGAGGGGGCGCGCCTGTCCGCGGGCGGCCTGGCCGACTCCTTCCGGCCGGCGCCGCTCTACCATCCGGCCTGCGTGACCTGCCGCGACACGGGGATGACGTGCCGGAACAGCTGAGCGAGTACCGGCGCATCGCGGTGCTCGGCGGCGTCTACAGCAACGCGCCGGCGCTGGAGGCCCTGCTCGCGGACGCGCGGGCCCGCGACGCGGAGGCGGTGTTCTGCCTGGGCGACATGGGCGGGTTCGGTCCGCACCCGGACCGGGTCTTCCCGCTCCTGCGCGATCACGGGGTACTGGCCATCCAGGGCAACTACGACGTATCGCTCGCGTCCGGGCGCACCGACTGCGGCTGCGGCTACACCGATCCCCGCGACAACCACTACGCGGCGATCAGCTATCGCTACACCTTCGAGCACACCTCGGCCGCGAACCGGGCCTGGCTCGGGACGCTGCCGCGTCACCGGTGGCTCAAGCTGGGGCCGCACCGCGCCCTGATGTGTCACGGCTCCCCGCGGATCGTGAACGAGTTCCTCTGGGAGTCGGCCACCCCCAGCGGTCTGCTCCGCCACCTGATGGACCGCGCCGAGGCCGACGTGATGCTGTGCACCCACACCGGCATCAAGTGGCATCGCGCGCTACCCGACGGGCGCCACGCGGTCAACGTGGGCGTGATCGGGCGCCCCGAGAACGACGGGCGCCCCAACGTCTGGTACACGATGCTCACCGCCGGCCCGGACCTGCAGGTGGAGTTCGTGCCCCTGGCCTACGACCACGAGACGCTGGCCCGCGAGATCGAGCGGGAGGGGCTGCCGCCCGAGTTCGCGGAGACGATCCGCACCGGCTGGTGGACCACCTGCCTCGAGAACCTGCCCGCGCGCGAGCGCGCCCGGGGCAAGTACTGAGCCGGCGCCTGCTGGTCGTCACCCTCCTGGCCCTCGCCCTGGCCGCGATCGCCGCCCGCGCCCTCGGGCTGGCCGATCTGATCCGGCTCGAGAACCTGGTCCAGCTGCGCGAGCGCATCGACGGCTTCGGCGCGTGGGCGCCGGTGGTCTTCATCCTGGGCTACGTGGTGGCCGCGGTGGCCTTCGTGCCCGCCCTGCCGCTGACCATCCTGGGCGGGCTGGCCTTCGGCCCGGTGTGGGGCACGGTCTACGTGGAGATCGCGGCCACCGCCGGGGCGTGCCTGGCGTTCCTGATCGCGCGCTACGCGGCGCGCGCCGTGGTCGAGGGCTGGATGGCCGGCCATCCCGCGCTCTCGCGCATGGACCGCGCGGTGGCGCGGCACGGGTTCCGGATCGTGATGATCACGCGGCTCGTGCCGATCTTCCCCTTCAACCTGCAGAACTACGCCTACGGGCTCACGTCCATCGGCTTCGGGGCGTACGCGGTGACCTCCTTCGTCTGCATGCTGCCGGCGACGGTGGCCTACACCGCCGCCGCGGGCGCGGTGGTGGCGGGCGCCTGGGACGCGCGGCGCATGCTGCTCATGCTCGCCCTCGCCGGGGTGCTGCTGGTCGTCCTCTCGCTGCTGCCCCGCTGGCTGCGCGGGCGCAGCGCCGCCCTCGACGATCTGCTGCGGCCCTGATGAAGAGGCGCGCCGGCCTCGCCCGCCTGCTCCCGGCCCTGCTCGGGCTCCTGCTCCTCGCCTCGGGGGCCCGCGGGGCCGAGCCGCTCCTGCTGGGCGGCTTCGCCCCGCCCGCCGATCCCACCGCGGCGCCGGCGGGGTGGGAGCCGCTGACCTTCCCGCGGGTGGCGCGCCACACCCGCTACACGGTGGTGCTCGACGGCGAGCGGTGGGTGCTCCGGGCGGAGAGCGACGCGGCGGCCTCCGGGCTCTACCGCCCGCTCGACCTCGACCCCCGGGTCCATCGGGTGCTGTCGTGGCGCTGGAAGGTGGAGGGCGTGCTCGCGAGGTCGGACCCGCGCCGCAAGGAGGGAGACGACTACGCGGCGCGCGTGTACGTGGCCTTCCAGTACGATCCGGCCGCCGCCTCGTGGTGGGAGCGCTCGCGCTTCGGCGCCTACCGTCTCCTCCACGGCCGCTATCCGCCGGGCCTGGCCCTCAGCTACGTGTGGGAGAGCCGACTGCCGGCCGGCACCGTGCTCGACAACGCCTACACCGGCCGCGCCAAGATCGTGGTGGTGCGCAGCGGCGCCGCGGAGGCGGGGCGGTGGGTCACCGAGACCCGCGACATCTACGAGGACTACCGTCGGATCGCGGGCGTGGAGCCGCCCCGGATCGCGGGCATCGCGCTGATGACCGACACCGACGACACCGGCGAGCGGGTGGTCGCGTACTACGACGCGATCACCCTCGGCCCCGGCCGGTGAAGCTCACGATCGTCATCCCGGCCCTGAACGAGGCGGCCAACCTCGCCCGGCTCCTGCCCGAGCTCGCGCGCGACTGCCCCGGGGCGGAGATCGTCGTGGTGGACGGCGGCAGCGCCGACGGCACCCCGGAGGTGGCGGCGGGGCGGCCCGGGGTCCGCCTGCTCGCGGGCCCGCGGGGCCGGGCACGCCAGATGAACGCGGGCGCGCGGGCGGCGGGGGGCGACGCCTTGCTGTTCCTGCACGCCGACACGCGGCTGCCCGGCGGCGCCGCGGCGGCGATCGCGCGCGTCCTCGCCGAGCCCGGCACGGTGGGCGGGCGCTTCGACGTGCGCCTGGACAGCCCCCGCCCGCTGCTGCGGCTGGTCGCGTGGCTCATGAACGCGCGCTCCCGCCTCTCCGGCATCTGCACCGGGGATCAGGGCATCTTCGTCCGGCGTGCCGACTTCGAGGCGGTCGGCGGCTATCCCGACATCCCGCTCATGGAGGACATCGAGCTGAGCCGACGGCTCAAGCGCCGCGGGCGGCTCGGAGCCCTCCGCCTGCGCGTGACCACCTCCGCCCGGAAGTGGGAGCGGGAAGGGCCGCTGCGCACCATCGGGCTCATGTGGGGACTGCGCTTCCTGCACTGCTGCGGGGTGTCCCCGGAGCGGCTCCACCGCTGGTACTATTGAGCCCCAAAGGAGCGCGCACCCCATGAGCGACGCCAAGGACGAGCAGATCGTCGAGACCGCGACCGGGCTGGGCTACGTGGACCTGGTCGAGGGGAGCGGCGCCCACCCGAAGAAGGGCGACACGGTCAGCGTGCACTACACCGGCTGGCTCAAGAGCGGCGCCAAGTTCGACAGCTCGGTGGACCGCGGCGCCCCGTTCGAGTTCCCGGTGGGCATGGGCCGCGTCATCCGCGGCTGGGACGAGGGAGTCATCTCGATGAAGGTCGGGGGCAAGCGGAAGCTGGTCATCCCCGCGCATCTGGGCTACGGCGACCGGGGGGCGGGCGGGGTCATCCCCCCGGGCGCGACCCTGATCTTCGAGGTCGAGCTGCTGGGCATCCGATGACGGCCGCCCATCGCGCACCGATCACCACACAGGAGGACACGCCATGAAGCGATTGATCGCGCTGCTCGTCGCGGGGCTGTTCGCGCTGGGTACTCTGGGCGCCCCCGCGGCCTGGGCCCAGGCGCCCAAGGCCGGCCCGGCCCCCAAGGCCGCCCAGGCGCCGGCGGGGCACGCGCCCGTGGACCTGAACACGGCCAGCGAGGCCGATCTCAAGACGATCCCGGGCATCGGCGACGCCTATGCCAAGAAGATCGTCCAGCACCGCCCCTACAAGCGCAAGGACGAGCTGGTCCAGAAGAAGGTCGTGCCCCAGGCCACCTACGACAAGGTCAAGGACCACGTGATCGCCAAGCAAAAGTAGGCGGGCCGGAAGCCGCGGAGCCCGCGGCCGCATCGAAACGGCAAGGAGAAACGACATGGCACTGAGCATCGGCCTCTCGGAGTCCAACCGCGACAGCGTGGTCAAGATCCTCAACACCGTGCTCGCCGACGAGTACGTGCTGTACACCAAGACCCGGAACTACCACTGGAACGTGGTGGGACCGCAGTTCAACGATCTCCACAAGTTCTTCGAGGCCCAGTACGAGGCCCTCAACGACATCGTGGACGAGGTGGCGGAGCGGGCCCGCTCGCTCGGGGGCAAGGCCCTCGGGACCCTGGCCGAGTTCTCGCAGCACACGCGGCTCAAGGAGCAGCCCGGCAAGCAGCCGCCCGCGCTCACGATGGTCGCGAATCTGCAATCCGATCACGAGGCGCTGGTGCGGACCCTGCGGGCCGACCTGGCCACCGTGATGGAGAAGCACAACGACGCGGGCACCAGCGACTTCCTGACCGGCCTGATGGAGAAGCACGAGAAGATGGCCTGGATGCTGCGCGCGTTCAACGAGAAGTAGTCGCCCTCCCGCTCACGGCGGCGCGGGGTCGGTCGCCGGACCGTCCCGCGCCGTTTCTGTCTTCGTCTCCAGCATCGCGCCGAGCGCCTGGATCGCATCGGCCACGTCGCGGTCCGTTCCGGTGAGCTCGATCGCCAACGCGGTCGGGCTCCACGGCGCCCAGCGCCGCCGCGTCGCCGGCGGGAACAGGACGACGCTCGGCGCCCCGACCGCGGCGGCCAGGTGGCTCACCCCCGAGTCGCCGCCCAGGTAGCCCCGGGCGGACGCGAGCACCG
>DATIFV010000100.1:0-14623 GCA_035455085.1 Candidatus Methylomirabilota bacterium
GGGGGGGCGGGGCCGGGGGGGGGGGGGGGGGGGGGGGTGACCCGTTCCCGACCACGCGAGCGAGAAAGCTCACGTCGCTGGATTGGGAACTGCAACCCGCGAGAAGACGTGTAAGCGGGTCGTGGTCAGAGCCCCACCCCCGCCCCCCTGGGCCCGGCCCGCCCGCCGAGCGCGGGGCGAGACGCTAGGACTTGCGCAGGAAGAGAAGCCAGAGCGTGAGGCACGCGCCCCCGCACATCGACGCGAAGGTGAGCAGGCTGCCGAGCGCGAGGGTCGCGGAGTTGGTGAGGCCCTGGTTGATGTTGCAGCCTTCGGCGACCAGCGCCGCCGCCCCCATGAGCAGTCCCCCGCCGAAGATCTTGATCAGGCTCGGCGCGGCGGGAAGCTTCCAGGCGAACTGGTCCGCGGTCCAGGCGGCGAGAAAGGATCCGATCGGCACGCCGAGGGCCATCAGCATGCTCCAGGTGACGCGGTTCGGATACCCGATCATCGGGTAGGTGAGCAGATGGCCGGTGTTGGCCGCGAAGGTGATGCCGACCGGCCGGTCGCCGAAGGCCGAGGTCCACCAGCCCAGCGCGATCACGACTCCCACCGCGGCCCCGGTCACCGGCCACGGCCACTTGCCGTGCTCGGGCTCGCGCGGGCCGCGCGTGAGCCAGACGCCGACGCCCAGCGCGAGGACCAGGATCGCGACCCAGGGCGAGATCCCCACGACGTTGGCGAGCGTCGGGGCGCCCCCGTCCCCGATGGTGACCACCGGCTTCTGCAGCTGGGCCCGCAGCGGGGCCAGGAGCCCGACGCCCGCGGTGGTGGCACCGATCGCGAAGCCGAGCAGCACCACCCAGGCCCCGACGGCGCCTTCACCGACGCGGTACCAGGTGCTGCCGGAGCAGCCGCCCGCGAGGATCATCCCCACCCCGAAGAGGCCGCCGCCGACGATGTTCGACAGCCAGCGCAGCGGGCGGAGGGGGATGTCCACCAGCCCCAGCGTCTCGATCACCTGGACCCCGACCATCGCGACGAGCAGGGCGAGCAGGTAGGCACGGAGGATGTTGCCGTCCCGCATCAGGACGGCATTGGAGAGCGCCCGGGTCAGGCAGAAGCCGCCCCGCTGCAGGACGTAGCCGAAGACGGCCCCGGTGCCGAGGGCCGACAGCGCGAGCACCCAGGGCACCTCATCCATGGCTCGGTCATGCTAGCGAAAACCGTGATGTCAGTCAAAGGCTCGTGAAAATTAGCTTTTCGGTGGGACAGGTGCTACGGTCAAGGTCATGGTGAACCGTGGCCGTGGCCGGATCGTGAGCACGGGCCCGCTCCTCGTGCTCGGGCTGCTGGCCCTGGCGGGCTGCGGCACGGGGGAGAAGGCGCGGCGCGAGGCCGAGATGGCGGCCCTGGTCAAGCAGGTGGAGGAGCTCCGCCGGGGGCAGGACCAGATGGCCAAGGACGTGGGCAAGCTGGCCGGGGAGCTGAAGGCGCTCGACGCGCAGGCGGCCTTCCTGGTGGGCGAGGCGAAGGTATCGGCCACCGAGCGCGACCAGCTCAAGGCGGCGCTCCAGCAGCAGGACGGCGCCGTCCGCGGGCTTCGCGGCGCGCTGGAGGAGACGAACCAGAAGGTCGCGGCGCTGAGCGTGCCGCCCCCCGCCCCGCCGGCCCCGAAGCCGGTGACGGCGCCCCCGGGGCGCGAGGTGTCGGCCGAGAAGCTCTACGCGACCGCGATGGCGAGCTTCCGCGCGGAGGAGCACGGCCAGGCGGTGCTCGAGTTCACCGAGCTGATCGAGAAGTTCCCCAAGCATTCCCTTGCCGCGAGCGCCCAGTACTGGATCGGTGAGGCCTACTATCGCCAGCGCGACTTCAACCAGGCGGTGGTCGAGCTCCAGAAGGTGCCGGATCTCTATCCGCAGAGCCAGCCGGTGCCGGAAGCGCTCCTCAAGCTGGGCATGTGCTACCGGGCTCTGCACGACCTCCCGCGCGCCCGCGAGACGTGGGAGCAGGTCGTGAGGTCGCACCCGCGGACGGAAGCCGCGACCCAGGCTCGGGCACTGCTCGCCTCGCTCGGCGGCGGGCGCGCGCCGCGGTGACGCGGCCGCGCCGGTTTTGACCGAATTTGACCGTCCGGTATACTGAGTCGCACTGCGGATCGAACGCACGAGGTGAGTGACGCACGTGATACATGAGCGTATCGAGGACGACACGGCACGCGAGCGCGGCCCCGCCGCGCGCGCGCTCGTGCGCGCCGATGCGGAGTATCCAGCGCGGCTGCGGGAGATCCCGGACGCGCCCGAGACGCTGCACGTGCGGGGCCGCCTGCTCGAGGAGGACGCCCTCGCGGTCTCGATCGTCGGCTCCCGCCGGGCGACGTTCTACGGCCTCGACGTGGCCGAGCTGCTCGCCGCGGACCTGGCCGCCCGCGGCGTGACCATCGTGAGCGGTCTCGCGCGCGGGATCGACGCGGCCGCGCACCGCGGAGCGCTGCGGGTGGGCGGACGCACGATCGCGGTGCTGGGGTCGGGGCCGGACGTGGTCTACCCGCCCGAGCACCGGCGGCTCGCGGACGAGATCGCCGAGCGCGGCGCGGTCGTGTCCCAGTTCGCGCCGGGCACGCCGCCGCTCCCGCAGAACTTTCCGCTGCGCAACCAGGTCATCGCGGCGATGTCGCTCGCGGTGGTGGTCGTGGAGGCGGCGGAGCGGAGCGGCTCGCTGATCACCGCGCGGCTCGCCGCCGAGCTGGGTCGCGAGGTGCTGGCGGTGCCGGGGCGCATCACCGCGGCCGAGAGCCGGGGCGCCAACCGGTTGCTCCAGGACGGCGCGCACGTGGCGATGGGCTGGGAAGACGTGGCCGCGGTGCTGCCCGAGCGCTGGAAGACCCGCCTCAAAGAAGACGAGAGACATGGGACGGCAGGAGGCGCCGCAGTTGCTTGGCGAGGCGCAGCCGAAGGCGAGCCGTTCGAGCAGGGCGAGGCGCAGCCGGAGGCGAGCCGAGCGGATACGACCGAGAAGCTTGCGGTGGTAGCGCCCGCTCGATCGGTCGCCCACCGGATCCTCGCCCTCCTCGGCGAGGATCCGGTCGACATCGACCTCGTCATCGAGCGGAGCGGGCTCGGGGCCGGCCGGGTGTCGGCGGCCCTGCTGGACCTGGAGCTGCAGGGGCGGGTGCGGCAGATCGAAGGCAAGCGGTTCGTCCGAGCCGGACGGGGATAGGAGGTCACCGGGTGGCCAAGCGGCATTTGGTGGTGGTGGAGTCGCCCACCAAGGTCAAGACGATCCAGAAGTACCTGGACTCGAAGTACATCGTCAAGGCCTCGATGGGCCACGTCCGCGATCTGCCGAAGTCCAAGCTCGGGGTGGACGAGAAGAAGAGCTTCAAGCCCGAGTACAAGGTGCTTCCCGCCAAGAAGAAGGTGCTCGACGAGCTGAAGAAGGCGGCCGAGAAGGCGGACGCGCTCTACATCGCGACGGACCCGGATCGCGAGGGTGAGGCGATCGGCTGGCACCTGGCCCAGGAGCTCGGCATCAGCAAGAGCAAGACACATCGGATCATGTTCAACGAGATCACCGAGCGGGCGGTGAAGGCCGCCTTCCTGCAGCCGGGCAAGATCGACGCCAACAAGGTCAACGCGCAGCAGGCCCGCCGGGTGCTGGACCGGCTGGTCGGGTACAAGCTCTCCCCGCTGCTGTGGGAGAAGATCCGGCGGGGCCTGTCGGCCGGACGGGTGCAGTCGGTGGCGGTGCGTCTGGTCACCGAGCGCGAGCGCGAGATCGCCGCGTTCGTGCCGGTCGAGTACTGGTCCCTGCACGCGAAGCTCAAGGGCAAGAACCCGCCCGACTTCACCGCGACCCTCAAGGAAGTGCGGGGCGAGAAGGCCGACCTCCCCAACGAGGCCGCGACCATGGCGGTGATGACCGCGCTGCACGGCGCCGCCTGGACCGTGAAGTCGGTCACCCGCGGGGAGCGGCGGCGCAATCCCGCGCCTCCCTTCATCACCTCGACCCTCCAGCAGGACGCGAGCCGAAAGCTCCACTTCAGCGCCAAGAAGACGATGATGCTGGCCCAGCAGCTCTACGAGGGGGTCGAGCTGGGTGAGGAGGGCGCGGTGGGCCTCATCACCTACATGCGCACCGATGCGGTGCGCGTGGCCGCGGAGGCCCAGGACGAGGCCCGCCAGTGGGTGACCGGGCGCCTGGGGCGCGAGTACCTGCCCGACGCGCCGCCCACCTACAAGGCCAAGAAGAGCGCCCAGGAGGCCCATGAGGCGGTGCGGCCGAGCTCGGTGGCGCGCGAGCCCAAGGCGGTGGCCCGCTTCCTCACCAGGGACCAGCTCGCGCTCTACCGGCTGATCTGGGAGCGGTTCCTCGCCAGCCAGATGCTGCCCGCGGTGTACGACACGGTGGCCGCCGACATCACGGCGGGCGACTGCCTCTTCCGGGCCCAGGGCTCGACCTTGAAGTTCCCGGGCTTCACCGCGGTGTACGTGGAATCGCGCGAGGCCACCGACGAGACGCCGGAGGACGAGGCGGAGGCGGTGATGCCCCCGCTGACGGTGGGGGAGGTGCTCAAGCTCCTCGCGCTCGACCCGAAGCAGCACTTCACCCAGCCGCCTCCGCGCTACACCGAGGCCTCGCTGGTGAAGACGCTGGAGGAGCGGGGGATCGGGCGGCCATCCACCTACGCCCAGATCCTCGGCACCATCCAGGATCGGGGCTACGTCCGGCGCGAGCGCGGCACCCTGTTCCCGACCGACCTCGGCATGCAGGTCACCGACATGCTCGTTCCCCACTTCCCCGAGGTCATGGACGTCGAGTTCACCGCCCAGCTCGAGGAATCGCTCGACAAGATCGAGGAGGGCGACGCGGACTGGGTGAAGACGGTGGAGGCCTTCTACAAGCAGTTCGCCCGAGATCTCAAGGCCGCGGGCAAGAAGATGGACAACGTCAAGGTCGGGGTGGACGCGGGCCAGGAGTGCCCGGAGTGCGGCAAGCCGCTGCTCGAGAAGTGGGGCCGCTTCGGCCGGTTCCTGGCCTGTTCCGCCTATCCCGACTGCAAGTACACCAAGGACCTCGGGGGCGGGCGCGAGCGCCCCGCCGACGAGCCCACCGAGGAGATCTGCCCCACGTGCAGCCGGCCGATGGTCATCAAGCACGGCCGGTTCGGCAAGTTCATCGCCTGCTCGGGCTACCCGGAGTGCAAGACCACGAAGCCGGTCACCCTCGGCATCATGTGCCCGGAGACCAACTGCGGCGGGCAGCTCACCGAGAAGCGCACCCGCAAGGGCAAGACCTTCTACGCGTGCACCAACTACCCCACCTGCAAGTTCGCGCTGTGGGCCCGGCCGGTGGCGGAGCCTTGCCCCAAGTGCGCGGCGCCGTTCCTGACCGAGCGCTACGCCCGCGGCGGCAAGATCACGCGGCAGTGCTTCCGCGAGGAGTGCGGCTACCGGCAGGAAGTGGCGCCCACGGTCGCGTGAAGTCCGGATGGACGCGGCGGTCGGGTCGTTCCTCGAGTACCAGGGCGTCGAGCGCGGCGCTTCCCCCCACACCCTCCGGAGCTACGCGGCGGACCTGAGCGAGTTCACCCGCTTCCTGGCCGAGGAGCAGATCGCGGGCTGGGAGGCGGCGGATACCCGCGCGGTGCGCGCCTTCGCGGCCCGCCTGCATCACCGCCGGCTGGCCAAGGCCACCATCGCCCGGAAGCTGGCCGCGGTGCGGAGCTGCTTCCGCTTCCTCGCCCGGCGGGGGGTCCTCGCCGCGAACCCGGCGCGCCAGGTGCGCGGCCCGAGGCTCGGCCGGCGGCTGCCCTCGTTCCTCCCGGTGGACGAGACCGCGGCCCTGCTGGGCCCGGCTCCCGAGCCCTCCCTGGCCGGCGCGCGCGACCGGGCGCTGCTCGAGCTGCTCTACGCGAGCGGGCTGCGGGTGGCCGAGGGCTGCGGCCTCGACCTCGACGACCTCGACGAGGCCCGCGGCACGGTGCGGGTGCTCGGCAAGGGCGCCCGGGAGCGGGTGGTCCCGGTCGGGGAGACCGCCCTCGAGGCGCTCGGCGCGTACCTGGAGCGCCGCGGCCGGCGGCGGGGCCCGCTCTTCCTCAACGCGCGGGGCGGGCGACTCACCACGCGCAGTGCGCATCGCATCGTGCGCGCCCGCGCGCGCGAGGCCGGCATCGTCCAGCGGGTGACGCCGCACACCCTGCGTCACAGCTTCGCCACCCACATGCTGGGAGCCGGGGCGGATCTGCGCCTCATCCAGGAGCTCCTGGGGCACCGCCGTCTGTCCACCACGCAGCGGTACACGCACGTGAGCCCGGAGCACCTCATGCGCGTGTACGACGCCGCGCATCCGCGCGCGACCTGAGCGATGACGTCCTCCAGCTCCGCGCCCATCCATGCCACCACCGTGGTGTGCGTCCGCCATCGGGGCCGCGTGGCGGTGGCCGGGGACGGGCAGGTCTCGGTCGGCCAGACCATCATGAAGGCGGGAGCGCGCAAGGTGCGCAAGATGCACCACGACCGCGTGCTCGCCGGCTTCGCGGGGGCCGCCGCCGACGCCTTCACCCTCTTCGAGCGGTTCGAGGCGAAGCTCGAGGAGCACCGGGGCAGCCTGGCGCGCGCGGCGGTCGAGCTGGCCAAGGAGTGGCGCATGGACCGCGTGCTGCGCCGGCTCGAGGCCCTGCTGACGGTGGCCGACGCGGAGGCGACCTTCATCGTCTCGGGGACGGGCGACGTGATCGAGCCCGACGACGGCGTGGTGGGCATCGGCTCCGGCGGGCCCTACGCCCTCGCCGCGGCCCGCGCGCTCTGCGCCCACTCGACCCTGGAGGCGCCCCAGATCGCGGAGGAGGCCCTGCGCATCGCGGCGGGCATCTGCGTCTACACCAACGACCGGATCACGGTCCTGACCCTGTGATGACCGGACTCACCCCGGCCCAGATCACCGCCGAGCTCGATCGCTTCATCGTCGGCCAGGCCAAGGCCAAGCGCGCGGTGGCGATCGCCCTGCGCAACCGGTGGCGGCGGCAGAACCTGCCCCCCGAGCTGCGAGACGAGGTGGCCCCCAAGAACATCATCATGATCGGGCCCACCGGGGTGGGGAAGACCGAGATCGCGCGGCGCCTCGCCAGGCTTGCCCAGGCCCCGTTTCTCAAGGTGGAGGCCTCCAAGTACACCGAGGTGGGCTATGTGGGCCGTGACGTGGAGTCCATGATCCGCGACCTGACCGAGCTCGGCGTGAACATGGTCAAGGCCGAGATGGCGGCCGCGGTGCGGGAGCGGGCGGAGGGCCTGGCCGAGGAGCGCCTGCTCGACCTGCTCCTGCCCCGGCGGCCGGGCGAGGCCTTCGTCAGCGGCACCCTCGAGGAGGTCTCGCCGGACGCCTCGCGGGATGCCACGCGGGACAAGCTCCGGGCCCAGCTCCGGTCGGGCAAGCTCGACGACCGTCTCATCGAGATGGACGTCCAGCAGGCCGGGCCGATGCTGGAGGTCCTGCCGGGCCAGGGCATGGAGGAGATCGGGATCAACCTGAAGGACATGCTCTCGCAGCTCATGCCCGGACGCACCCGGCGCCGGCGCGTGAAGGTGGGTGAAGCCAGGCGCCTGCTGGCCCAGGAGGAGGCCCAGAAGCTGGTGGACGTGGAGGAGGCGGTGGGCCAGGCGATCCGCCGGGTCGAGAACTCGGGCATCATCTTCCTGGACGAGCTGGACAAGGTCGCGGGCCGGGAGGGCGGCCGGGGGCCCGACGTGTCCCGGGAGGGCGTGCAGCGGGACCTCCTGCCCATCGTCGAGGGCTCGACCGTCACCACCAAGTACGGCACGGTCCGGACCGACCACATCCTGTTCATCGCGGCCGGGGCCTTCCACGTGGCGAAGCCCTCGGACCTGATCCCGGAGCTCCAGGGGCGATTCCCGATCCGGGTGGAGCTGGAGCCCTTGACGCGGCCGGACTTTATCCGCATCCTTAGCGAGCCCCAGAATGCCCTGATCCGGCAGTACGTCGAGCTGCTGAGAACGGAGGGGGTGACGCTGCGCTTCTCCGCCGATGCGGTGGAGGCCATCGCCGACATCGCGTTCACGGTGAACCAGCGGGCCGAGAACATCGGGGCCCGCCGGCTGTACACGGTGATGGAGCGGTTGCTGGAGGACGTCTCGTTCGACGCCCCGGCGTTGGCCGGGCAGGACCTGGTGATCGACGCGGAGTACGTGCACGGGCATCTGGCCGACGTGGTCAAGGACGAGGATCTCTCCCGCTACATCTTGTAGAGGCCAACGAGCGTCATGGCGGATCCGGAGCTGGTCCAGCGCGCCGAGGTGCTGATCGAGGCGCTGCCGTACATCCGCGCCTTCCAGGGCAAGACCCTCGTGATCAAGTACGGGGGAGCCGCGATGGAGCAGGCCGACCTCAAGGAGCAGTTCGCCAAGGACGTGCTCCTGCTCCGCCTGGTGGGGATCCGGCCGGTCATCGTGCACGGCGGGGGGCCCCAGATCGGCGCGCTCATGAAGCGGCTGGGCAAGGAGCCCCGGTTCGTCGGGGGCATGCGGGTCACCGACGAGGAGACGGTCCAGATCGTCGAGATGGTGCTGGTCGGCAAGATCAACAAGGAGATCGTGGGCCTGATCAACCTCCACGGCGGCCGTGCGGTCGGCCTGTCCGGCAAGGACGCGAGCCTGCTCCGGGCCCGCAAGCGCCTGCACAAGCTGCCGGACGGCACCTCGGTCGACATCGGGCTCGTCGGCGAGGTGGAGGCGGTCAATCCCGAGCCGATCCGGCTCCTGGAGGAGAGCGGCTTCATCCCGGTGATCGCGCCGGTGGGGGTCGGGGCAGCGGGCGAGACCTACAACATCAACGCGGACCTGGTGGCGGGCGACGTGGCCGCCGCGCTCTCCGCGGAGAAGCTGATCCACCTCACCGACGTGACCGGCATCAACGGCGAGGACGGCCGCCTGGTCTCGACCCTCACCAAGCGCGAGGCCGAGCGGCTCATCAAGGCCGGGGTCATCGACGGGGGCATGCTGCCGAAGGTGGAGTCCTCCCTGCGGGCGTTGACCGGCGGGGCCCAGAAGGCGCACATCATCGACGGCCGCGTGCCCCACGCGATCATCCTCGAAGTGCTGACCAAGGCCGGCATCGGGACGGAGATTGTTTTGTGAGCCGAGCCGAAGGCGAGGCGAACGGATATGAAGGGGTGCGCCGGCCGCTCCGCCGCCCGGCGAGGCGAACGGATATGAAGGAGCGCGACCGGAGCTGCTGCTCCAGGCGAGGCCTAGGGACATGACCGATACGAGGCAGCTGATCGAGTGGACGGACCGGTACGTGATGACCACCGCGAAGCGCAATCCGGTCGCGCTGGTGCGAGGCGACGGGGTGCGCGTGTGGGACTCCGACGGCAAGGAGTACCTGGACTTCACCGGGGGCATCGCGGTGACCGCGCTCGGGCACTCGCATCCCAAGGTGGTGGGGACGATGCGGGAACAGGCGGCCACCCTGCTCCACGTGTCGAACCTGTTCTACATCCCGCAGCAGGCGCAGCTCGCCAAGCTGCTCTGCGATCACTCGTTCGCCGACCGGGTGTTCTTCTCGAACTCGGGGGCGGAGGCGAACGAGTCCGCGATCAAGCTCGCGCGCAAGTGGGCCAAGGAGCACGGAGCCAGCGACCGGGGCGATATCATCACGATGCGGGGGGGCTTCCACGGCCGGACTCTGGCCACCGTCACCGCCACCGCCCAGGAGAAGTACCATCACGGCTTCGAGCCGCTGCCGGGCGGGTTCAAGTACGTGCCGTTCAACGATCTCCGCGCGGTCGAGCGCGCGATCGACAGCCGCACCGCCGCGGTCATGGTGGAGCCCATCCAGGGCGAGGGCGGGGTCAACATCCCGGACGACGGCTACCTGCCCGGACTCCGAAAGCTCTGCGACGAGGCGGGCATCCTGCTCGTGCTCGACGAGATCCAGACCGGAATGGGGCGCACCGGACGCCTGTGGGGATACCAGCACTCCGGGGTCGAGCCGGACATCATGACCCTGGCCAAGGCGCTCGCCAACGGCGTCCCGATCGGGGCCACCTTGGCCACCGAGCGGGTGGGGGCGGTCTTCACCCCGGGGACCCACGGGTCCACCTTCGGCGGCAACCCGTTCGCCACCGCGGTGGGCCTGACCGTGTTCACGACCATGATGGAGGACCGCCTCCCCGAGCGCGCGGCCGCGACCGGTCGGCTGCTCCGGGACGAGCTCGACGCGGTGCGGACCCGGCACCCGAAGGCGGCCACCGCGGTGCGGGGACGCGGGCTGCTGGTCGGCATGGACCTGGTGCCCCCGGTGGGCGACGTCATCGGAGCCTGCCGCGACCGGGGTCTGCTCGTGCTCAGCGCGGGCGACAATACCTTGCGGCTCGCGCCGCCCCTGATCACCGACGAGACGTCGGTGCGGCGGGGCGTCGAGATCATCGAGCAGGTCCTGAGCGGCTTCGCGAAGTGAAGCACTTCCTGTCCATCCGCGACCTCGCCCGGGAGGACCTCCCGCGGCTCTTCGCCCTCACCGCCGAGCTGAAGGCCCGGCAGAAGGCCCGCGACGGCTTGGCCCCGCTGCGCGGGCGCACCATGGCGATGATCTTCGAGAAGCCCTCGCTGCGCACCCGCGTCACCTTCGAGGTCGCGATGGTGCAGCTGGGGGGCGCCGCGGTCTACCTGGCCGCCCAGGAGATCGGGATGGGCAAGCGGGAGTCGGTGCCGGACGTGGCCCGCAACCTCTCCCGCTGGGTGGACGTGGTGGCGGCGCGCGTGTTCTCGCACCGGACGCTCGAGCAGCTCGCGTCCCACGCCTCGATCCCGGTGATCAACGCGCTGTCGGACCTCGAGCATCCCTGCCAGGCGATGGCGGACTTCTTCACCCTCTACGAGCGCGGGCTGGACCTGGCGAAGCTGCGCCTGGCCTGGGTGGGCGACGGCAACAACGTGTGCAACTCCCTCCTGCTCCTGGGATCCATGCTCGGCACCACCGCGGCGGTGGCGTGCCCGCCCGGCTACGAGCCGGACGCCGGGGTGCTCCAGGCCTGCCGGGCCCTGGGCGGACAGGTGACCGTCACCACCGAGGCACGGGACGCGGTGGAGGACGCCGATGTGGTCTACACCGACACCTGGATCAGCATGGGGCAGGAGGGCGATCGCGAGCGGCGCCTCGAGGCCTTCCAGCGCTACCAGGTCAACGACCGGCTCCTCGGCTTCGCGCCGGGCCACGCGCTGGTCATGCACTGCCTGCCCGCGCACCGGGGCGAGGAGATCACGGACGCCGCGCTCGACGGACCGCAGAGCGTGATCCTCGACCAGGCCGAGAACCGCCTGCACGCCCAGAAGGCCATCATCGTGCACCTTCTCGCCGGGGGGCAGCCGTGACCAGATCGGTCAAGAAAGTCGTGCTCGCGTACTCGGGGGGCCTCGACACCTCCGTCATCCTCCGCTGGCTCATCGAGACCTACCGCTGCGAGGTCGTGGCCTACTGCGCGGACCTCGGGCAGGGCGAGGAGCTGATCCCGGTCAAGGAGAAGGCCCTGCGCACCGGCGCCTCCGCGGTGCACATCGTGGACCTCCGGGAGGAGTTCGTCCGCGACTTCGTGTTCCCGATGCTGCGGGCCAACGCGGTCTACGAGGGCAGCTACCTGATGGGCACCTCGATCGCGCGGCCCCTGATCGCCAAGGCCCAGGTGGAGGTCGCGAGGAACGAGGGGGCCGATGCGGTGAGCCACGGGGCGACCGGGAAGGGCAACGACCAGGTCCGCTTCGAGCTGACCTACGCGGCCCTGGCGCCCGAGCTGACCGTGATCGCGCCGTGGCGCGAGTGGGACCTGAACTCCCGCACCGCGCTGATGGAGTTCGCGCGGCGCCACGATATCCCGGTGCCGGTGACCGCGGAGCGGCCCTACTCCACCGACCGCAACCTCTTCCACATCTCGTTCGAGGGCGGCATCCTCGAGGACCCGTGGAACGAGCCTCCGCCCAAGATGTTCCTGCTCACCAGCTCCCCGGAGTCGGCGCCGGACGTGCCGGTCTACGTGGAGGTCGACTACGAGGCGGGCAACCCGGTGGCGGTGGACGGCCGGCGCCTGTCGCCCGCCGGCCTGCTCGAGGCGGTGAACCGGCTCGGCGGCGAGCACGGCATCGGCCGGGTGGACCTGGTGGAGAACCGCTTCGTGGGCATGAAGTCGCGCGGGGTCTACGAGACTCCCGGCGGCACCATCCTGCACACGGCCCACCGCGCGCTCGAATCGATCACCCTGGACCGCGAGGTCCTTCACCTGCGCGACTCCCTGGTGCCGCGCTACGCGGAGATGATCTATTACGGCTTCTGGTTCAGCCCGGAGCGCGAGGCGGTCCAGGGACTGATCGACCAGGTACAGCGAGACGTGACGGGCACGGTGCGCCTCAAGCTCTACAAGGGCACCGTGACGGTGGCGGGCCGGCGATCGCCGCGGTCCCTCTACCGCACCGATTTCGTGACCTTCGAGGCCGACCAGGTATACCGCCAGCACGATGCGGAGGGCTTCATCAACCTCAACGCGCTGCGGCTCCGGATCCGTGCCCTCCGGGACCGGGCCCGGTAGGCGAGCGGTCCGCCCGGAGATGCGGGTGCACGTGGCGCTGACCCCGGCCGAGTTCGCGGATCTGCCGCTCGCCGGCCGCACCGCTCTGGCGGTGGACGTGCTGCGGGCCACCACCGCGGCGGTCGCGGCCTGCGAGGCGGGCTGCCGCCGCATCGTGCCGGTGCCGGATCAGGCCGCCGCCGAGTCGCGGGCGGCCCGCGACGGGGGCGACACTCTCCTGGCCGGGGAGCGGGGCGGGGAGGCCATCGCGGGATTCGACCTCGGCAACTCCCCGGTCGAGTTCACGCCCGACCGGGTGGCCGGGCGTGTCGTGGTCCTGACCACGACCAACGGCACCGCCGCGATGCTCACCGCGGCGGGCGCGGATGCGGCGGGGCTGGCCGCGCTCACCAACCTCTCCGCGGCGGCGGGATGGGCGCTCGGGCAGCGCCGCGACGTGTCGATCCTCTGTGCGGGCGACGGCGGGGCCTTCTCGCTCGAGGACGCGGTGTGCGCGGGGCTCCTGGTCGCGCAGCTGGCTGCCGCCGCCCCCTCCGCGACGCTCTCCGACGGCGCCACCGCCGCCCTGGGGCTCGGGCGGCACTACGGCCCGCGGCTCGATCGGATCGCGGAGGCCTCGCTCTGGGCCCGCAAGCTCCGGCGCCTGGGTCGCGAGGCCGACGTGGCCTGCTGCCTGCGCGCGGACACGAGCCGGGTCGTGCCGGTGTTCGCGGCGGGGGGATTCGAGCCGCGGCGGCCCGAGGAGGTCGGCGCATGAACCTGCCGATCGCCCTGACCCTGTTCCGGATCGTGCTGGTGCCGCCGATCATGGTCTTCCTCATCTCCTCGTCGCGGGTCAGCGTGCTGATCGCCGCGGTCATCTTCGTGACCGCGTCGATCACGGACTGGCTGGACGGACGGATGGCGCGGCGGTGGAACCAGGTCACCAAGATCGGCACCCTGCTGGATCCGGTGGCGGACAAGCTCCTGGTGGCGGCGGCGCTCGTCTCGCTCGTGCACGTGGACATGATCTCCGCCTGGATGGCGGTGGTGATCATCGGCCGGGAGCTCGCGGTGACCGGCCTGCGGGGCATCGCGCTCTCGATGGGCGCGGTGGTGCCCGCCTCCTCGCTCGGCAAGTCGAAGACGGTGGCCCAGTACGTGGCCCTGACCCTGCTCATCCTGGAGAAGGGCGTCTCGCCGGAGGTGGCGCTGTTCCATCTCGTCTCGCGCTCCGTGCTCTGGATCGCCCTGACCCTCACCGTCGTCTCCGGGGCCGACTACTTCTACCGCTTCTTCCTCCACACCAACCCGAAGGACCTCGTGCGGGACCGCGAGCGGTGGCCCTGAGCGCGCTCGGGGTGCTGGCCGCCTACCTGATCGGCGCGATCCCGGTGGGCTTCCTGGTGGCGCGCGCCGCCGGGGGGACCGATATCCGCCGCTCGGGCAGCGGCAACATCGGGGCCACCAACGTGCTGCGCACGCTCGGCACCGGGCCGGCGGTGCTCACCCTCGTCGGTGACATCGTGAAGGGCTACCTGGCGGTTCGCACCGCCCAGGCCATCGGGTCCGAGGCGTGGGCCGCGGCCGGTGGCACGGTGGCCGCCATCGCCGGCAACTGCTGGCCGGTGTTCCTCCGGTTCCGGGGCGGCAAGGGGGTGGCCACCGGGCTCGGCGCCTTTCTCTTCCTCGTCCCGTGGGCGGTGGCTCCCGCGGCGGTGCTCTGGGTGGCGGTGACCGCGATCTCGCGCTACGTGTCGCTGGCCTCGGTGGTCGCGTGCCTCAGCCTGCCGGTGGGCGCGCTGCTGCTGGGCTATCCGCGTCACGCGGTGGTGGCGGCCGCGGTCGCGGCCCTGGTCATCGTGTGGCGCCACCGGGAGAACATCGCCCGCCTCGCCAGCGGCACCGAGCACCGGCTCGGCGAGCGCACGCGCATCGCGTGAATCACCGCGCGGAGGGAACCGACGCCGCCGCGCGCGCCCCGGTGGCGGTGCTCGGCGCCGGGAGCTGGGGGACCGCGCTCGCGATCCACCTCGGCCGGGTGGGCCTGCCGGTGCGGCTGTGGGCCCG
>DATIFV010000101.1:0-8854 GCA_035455085.1 Candidatus Methylomirabilota bacterium
CCGGACGAGCGCAACCTCCTCGCGTACCTGCTCGTGCTCGACGGGCTCGTGCTGCTCGTGGCCCGCTTCCGCACCTGGCCCTCGCTCAACCGGCTCGCGTGGGCGGGCTCCGCCCTGCTCTTCCTGCCCACCCTGCTCCGCGAGCCGGAGTCCCCGCATCCGCTCACCCGCCTGCTGCTCCTGTCGGCGCTCTTCCTCGTCTTCCTCGCGGTGCCGCTCGTCCGCGAGCGGGCCGAGGGCCGCCGCGTGGACCCGCTCGACCTGGCCTTGGTGGTCGCCAACGCCGCCGCGTACTTCTGGGCGGTCTACGTGACGCTGGAGGGCTGGCGCCCGTCGTGGGAGGGGCCCTACGCGCTCGGCCTCGCCGTGCTGTATCGCCTGGTGGCGGCCGACTACGCCTCCCGCGTGGCCGGGGACCGTGTCGGCGTCGACGTGCACGAGGGTGTGTCGTGGACGTTCCTGACCCTGGCGATCCCCCTGGCGCTCGACGGGCAGTGGGTCACGCTGGCCTGGGCCGCGCAGGGCGTGGCCCTGCTCTGGCCCGCGACCCGGGCGCCGGCTCCGGTGGCGACCTGGGGTGGGCTGGCGGCGCTCGCGCTGGCCGCGGTCCGGGCGGCCGCCCTGGATCGCTACTGGTTCCCCGACGCGATCCCGGTCTGGAACTTGACCTTCCTGGTCCACCTGCTGGTCGTGGCGGCGCTCGGGGTGGGGGGCTGGCTGGCCGGGCGGGTGCTCGGCGTGCGGCCCCGCCGGGCGACCCCCGAGATCCTGCGGGCCGCCCTCTGGGTCGGGGCGGTGTTGACCCTGGCGGTGCAACTCTGGCGGGAGCCGTCCGGGCTCTGGCCGGCCACCCTGCTCACCGGGGAGCTCCTGGTCGTGAGCGTGCTCGCCGCGGTGTCCAGCTCGCCGGCCTTCGTGATCGCCACCCCGGTGCTCACCGCCGTGCTGCTCGCCCGGGTCCTGGGCGCAGACGACGCGGTGGCCCGTCAGGCCGCCGAGTCGCTGGTCAACCGGCCCCTGGTCTCGCGGATCGCCGTCTGCGCCGCCATCGGCCTGGCGGCAGGGGCGACGGCGCGGTCCCCGGCGACGCGCATGGCGCCCGTGGTCGGCCGGGTGCTCTCGGGAGTGGCCGGGCTGGCGCTGCTCTTCACCCTCAGCGTCAACTGGACCCGGTACCAGGAAGGGCCGGCAGCCCTGCGAACGGCCTACCCGGGGGACCGGCGCTGGCGAACCCAGATCGGCCTCTCGGTGCTCTGGACGGTCTACGCCGGGGTGGCCCTGACGTGGGGATTCCTGCGGTCCAATGCCGCGCTGCGCTATGCCGCGCTCGGGCTCTTCGGCCTAACCGTTATCAAGGTGTTTGCCGTGGACCTCGCCGCGGTGAAAACCGTCTACCGGATCCTGTCATTCCTCGTCCTCGGGGTGGTGCTGCTGCTGGTCAGCGTCCTCTACCAGAAGGTCCGGCGTCCGCCGGCATAGCCTTTCAAAATGGCCTTAGAAAGTTATAGAATCTGGGTCGCGATGGCGGAGGGCCCGGCGCCCGCGGCGAGTCCGTTCAACCTCAATGCGGGCCAGCTATGCCTGGACTTCGCCAATACGGTCCGGTCGCGCCCGCTCAACCAGCGGGTCGACATGATCAGAAGTTACGACGATCTGCTCTCGTGGGCCCGCCAGGCGACGATCCTGACCCCCGGGGAGACCGCCCTCCTCGGGGAGGCCGCCCGGCGGCAACCCCGGGCCGCCGCCGAGGCGCTCAAGCAGGCACTCGCCCTGCGCGAGGCCATCTACGGCGTCTTCTCGGCGCGGGCCGCCGGGCTCCCGGCTCCGGCCGCCGATCTTCGCACCGTCAACCGGGCGATCGGTCGGTCGATGACGCACGCCGGCGTGGTCCCGTCGGCACGGGGCGGATACGAGTGGAGCTGGCCGGACTCGCCGCCGGGGCTCGACCGGGTGGCGTGGTGGGTGGCCCGGGCGGCGGCCGAGCTGCTGACCTCGGAGAATCTGACCTCCGTGCGGGAATGCGCCGGTTACGACTGCGGGTGGCTCTTCCTGGACGGCACCAAGAACCGCAGCCGTCGCTGGTGTGACATGGCCACATGCGGGAACCGGGCCAAGGGGCGCCGCCACTACGAGCGGCGTAGGTCGGTCCAGGAGCCGTCCCCCGGGGTCCCCCAGGCCTAGCGCGAGCCGGTGAGCTGCTGGCGCGCCAGCACGGCTCCCGCCGCGAGCGCCCGCACCTTCTGGTTGCACATGTAGCGCGGGGACCAGCCGAAGCCGCAGTCCGGGTTGACGTAGAGCTTCTCGGGGCGGCAGACCCCGAGCACGCGGCGGATGCGGGCGGCCACGTCCTCCGGGCTCTCCGGATTGAAGCCCTTCACGTCGATCACCCCGGCGCCCAGCTCGCGGTCTTGGCCGTACTCCTTCCAGAGGTCGAGCTCGGATAGCTCGCGCCCCGCGAACTCGAGCACGAACTGGTCGGCGCGGGCCTTCAGCACCCCGGGGAAGTAGGGACGGTAGGAGCGGTCGAAGCGGGAGCGGCCGAAGCGGTTGCCGAAGCAGATGTGGAAGGCGAGCCTGGCCTTCACCCCCTCGGTCGCCAGGTTGAACAGGCGCGCCATCTCCTCGCCGCTGACGTTGCCGCGGGCCGGCTCGTCGACCTGGATGAGGTCGGCCCCCGCCGCCACGAGGCCCTTCAGCTCGGCGTTGATCACCTCGGCGAAGCGCTCGGCCACGTCGACCACGCCCTTGTAGATCTTGCCGGGGTGGATCCGCGAGCCGAAGGTGAGGGGCCCCGCGCAGGTGGCCTTGACGGCGCGGGTGGTATGGGCCCGCAGATAGGTGAATTCCTTGATGATCCCGAGCCCCTCGGTGGGCACGTCGATCCGCCCGGTGGCCTCGTAGCGGGTCTGCTGATCGTAGCCCCACGGCCCGACCTTGCGGCGGACCGGCAGCGGCTCGATGCCCTTGATGATCGCGTAGTAGGAGTCGACGTAGCCGTCCAGCCGGCGCACCTCGCCGTCGGTGATGATGTCGAGCCCGGCGCGCTCCATGTCTCGGATGGCGGTATCGGCGGCGTCGTCGAACATCTCCTCGAGGTCGCCGGACCCCATCTCCCCGGCCTCGTAGGCCTTGACCGCGGTGTACCACCAGCCGGCCTTGCCGTGGGAGCCGACCACGGTGGACGGGATCAGGGGAAGTGCGGCCATCGGCGTCTCCTCCTTGCTCTCGCGAGAGCGACTATAATGGCCGGCGATGCCTACCGCCGGGACCCATGCGAGCATCCTATCTCTGCCCCAGATGGTCAATGGTGATGCGGGGCTGGTGCAGCGCGGGCGCTACCTCACCGCCACCTTCCTGCTCGAGGCCGACGCCGAGTTCCTGGTCCGGGTGGTGGAGGGGCGGATCGCCGCGGTCGAGCGCGGTCCCTTCCTCATGCGCTCGTGGGCCTTCGCGATCCGCGCCTCCGCGGAGGCCTGGGAGCGCTTCTGGGAGCCCACGCCGGCCCCCGGTTACCACGACCTCTTCGCCATGAAGAAGCTCGGCGTGGCCCGGATCGAGGGCGACCTCGGTCCGCTCATGGCGAACCTGCGCTACGTCAAGGACGTGGTGGCGGCGCCCCGGCGCGCCCGGAGGTCCTGAATGGCCGAGCCCGTCTTCGAGCCGATCGAGGGCCGCTACGTGCATCTGCCCCTCCGTGGGCGCCCGCACCGGCTCTACTTCGAGGCGGCGGGGCAGGGAGTCCCGCTCGTTTGCCTGCACACCGCGGGGGCGGACGGGCGGCAGTTCCGCCATCTGCTGAACGACGAGGCGGTCACCCGCCACTACCGCGTGCTGGCCTTCGACATGCCCTGGCACGGCAAGTCGCTGCCGCCCGCGGGGTGGCAGGACGAGGAGTACCGGCTCACCACCCAGAGCTACGTCGAGCTCATCCTCGCCTTCTGCGCGGCGCTCGGGCTCGAGCGCCCGGTGGTGCTCGGCTGCTCGATCGGCGGCAAGATCGTGCTCGAGCTGGCGCGCGCGCACCCGGAGCGCTTCCGTGCGCTGATCGGGCTGGAATCCGCCGCCTACCAGCCGCCCTGGTACGACGACACCGGGTGGCTGCACCGCCCGGACGTGCACGGCGGCGAGTTCGCGGGCGCGCTGATGTCGGGGCTCATCGCGCCGCAGAGCCCGGACGAGACGCGCTGGGAGACGCTCTGGGGCTACATGCAGGGCGGGCCGGGCGTCTTCAAGGGAGATCTGCACTTCTACCGGGTGGACGGCGACTTCCGTGACCGGGTCGGCCAGATCGACACCGGGCGCTGCCCGCTCTACCTGCTGACCGGCGAGTACGACTTCTCGTGCACCCCCGAGGACACCCGGCTCACCGCCGAGAAGATCCCGGGGGCCCGCTTCACGGTCATGACCGAGATCGGCCACTTCCCGATGGCCGAGAACCCGGCGCACTTCCGCCGCTACCTGCTGCCCATCCTCGACGAGATCCGCGGCGGCGGCTGCTGACCCCCGCGCGAGGGGCGGGCTACGTGGCCCCGCCGATCACTCTCATCACCGCCGCGTCCGCCCGCACCGCCTCCGGCGGCCCCGCGAAGATGATCTCCCCGCGCTCGATCACGTAGAGGCGGGTGGCGAAGTCGGGCACGTGGTGGATGTTGGACTCGGCGAGCAGGATCGCGTGGCCCCGCTGGGTGATCTCGGCCAGTCCGCGACTGACCGCCGGGATGATGGCGGGCGAGAGCCCCTCGAAGGGCTCGTCGAGCAGCAGCATGTGCGGATCGAGTGCGAGCGCCCGCGCCACCGAGAGCATCTTCCGCTCGCCCCCGCTCATCTCGGGGCCCTTGCGGTGCCGGTAGCCGCGCAGCACCGGGAACACCTCGTAGGCGCGCTCGATGCGCTCTGCGGCGGGCCGTCCGGCGGGCCGCGTCCAGGTGGAGATCTCGATGTTCTCGGCCACCGTGAGGTCGGTGAAGATGCCGCTGTCCTCCGGCGAGAACCCGAGGCCGCGCCGGGCGATCTCGTGAGGCCGCCGGCCGTGGATCTCCTCGCCCTGGAAGACGATGCGGCCGCCGCGGGGTCGCTGATAGCCCATGACCGTGCGCAGGGTGGTGGTCTTACCCGCGCCGTTGCGGCCCACCAGGCAGACGACCTCGCGGTCGCGGACCTCGAGGGAGACGCGGCGGAGAATGTGGCTCGACTGGATGAAAACGTCGATGGCCTCCACGGTGAGCATGACGCTAGCGATTCCCCCTCACCCCGCCCTCTCCCCCTCCGGGGGCGAGGGGATCTGGCGGCTCCGGCCGATGACCATGTCCACCACGCGCACGTCGGCGCGGATCGCCGCCGGCGTCGCGTCGGCGAGCACCCGGCCTTGGTGGAGTGCCACGATGCGGTCGGAGTAGCCGAAGACGATGTCCATGTCGTGCTCGACCTGGATGATGGCCTTGAGGCCCATCCTCCGGGAGGCCGTCACCAGGATCTCCATGATGGCCGACTTCTCCGCGGTGCTCACCCCGCTGGTCGGCTCGTCCAGCAGGATGATCTCGGGCCGGAGCGCGAAGGCGGAGGCCACGTCGAGCAGCTTCTTGTCGCCCTGCGGGAGCTGGCGGGCCGGCACGTGACGCTTGTCGGCGAGCCCGAAGAGCTCCGCCACCTCGAGCGCCCCGTCCTGGACCTCGCGGTCCCGCGCGAGCGAGCGGAAGAGCTTCGTGCCGCGGCCGAGGCGCGAGACCACCGGGGCCAGGAGGGTCTCGAGCACGGTGAGGTCGGGGAAGATCTGCACGAGCTGGAAGCTCCGGGCCAGGCCGAGGCGCGTGAGGGCCACCGGACCGATGCCGGCCACGTCGCGGTCCTTGAAGCGCACCGTGCCCGCGGTGGGGCGGAGCGTGCCGGTGAGCACGTTGATCAGGGTAGACTTGCCCGCGCCGTTGGGACCGATGATCGAGACGAACTCGCCGGCCCCCACCGCGAGGCTCACCCCGTCGAGGGCGCGGAAGTCGCCGTAGAGCTTGCGGACGTCGCGGGCCTCGAGGATCACGTGCGCGAGACCTCGACCGGCCGGCGCCGGCCCGCGAAGAGGCCCATGAGCCCGGCCGGCGCGAAGATCACGATGGCGGCCAGGATGGCGCCGAAGACGAGCCGCCAGTAGGGCACCACCGACATCACCGCGTCCTGCAGGAAGATGAAGACGAAGGCCCCGAGCACCGGGCCGAAGAAGCTCGCGAAGCCGCCCAGCAAGGCCATGAACACGAGGCTGCCCGAGTGGGTCCAGTAGGCGAGGGTCGGGTCCACGTTGCCGGTGGGCGGCCCGAGCAACGCCCCGCCCACCGCCGCGAACACCGCCGAGATGACGAAGGCGTACCAGCGGTAGCGGGTGACGCTCACCCCGAGGGCCTCCGCCTTGGCCGGGTTGTCGCGGATCGTGCGCAGGCAGAGGCCGAAGGGCGAGTGCACGATCCGCCACATGACGGCGGCGGCCACGATCAGCACGCCGAGGCAGTAGTAGTAGTAGGGGCCGACCAGATAGTCGGTCTTGGGCATCGCGTCCAGGTCCAGGCCGAGCAGCCGGGGCCGCAGCACCGGCATCCCCTCGTCGCCGCCGGTGAGCCGGTAGAACTTGAGCAGGAAGGTGTAGAAGACCATCCCGAAGGCGAGGGTCAGCATGCCGAAGTAGATCTTCACGTAGCGCACGCAGAGCAGCCCGACCACCGCGGCGGCGAGCGCCCCGAGGATCGCGGCGACGAGCACGATCACCTCCAGCGACCGGATGCCCGCGTGGCCGGTGAGGAAGGCCCCGGTGTAGGCGCCGATGCCCACGAAGAGGGCGTGCCCGAACGAGACCAGGCCGGTGTAGCCGAAGAGCAGGTTCAGGCCCAGCAGGATCACCCCGTAGGCCATGAACGGCAGCATCAGGAGCAGGCGGTAGGGGCTCAGCAGGAGCGGCAGGGCCAGCAGGCCGAGGAGGGCCAGGCCCAGGACCACGCGGCCCCTCACGCGGCGGCTCCGCCGAACAGCCCGCGGGGGCGCAGGAGCAGCACCGCGATCACGATCAGGTAGATCAGCAGCATCTCGACTTCCGGGTACACGCTGATCGCCACCGCGCGCAGCACCCCCACCACGAGGGCGCCGACCAGGGCGCCGCGCATGCTGCCGAGGCCGCCGATCACCACCACCGCGAAGGCCTCGACGATCAGCTCGATGCCCATCTCGCTCATCGCGGCGGTGGCCGGGATCACGAGGGCGCCCCCCAGGGTGCCGAGCGCGGTGCCGAGGGTGAAGACCCGTGCGTAGACGCCGCGCATGTCCACCCCGAGCGCCTCGGCCATCTCGCGGTTGTCGGCGGCAGCCCGGATGATGCGGCCAAACGCGGTGCGCGTCAGCATATAGCCGAGGCCGGCCGCGATCGCCACGCTGGCCGCGATGACGATCAGATTGTAGACGGGTATGACAGCGCCCAGCAGCCGGGCCTGTCCGTAGAGCAGGTAGTAGCCGGCGGTCGACCGGGGCGCGGTGCCCCAGGTGAGACGGATCGCGTCCTCCATCATGAGGACCAGCGCGAAGGTGAGCAGGAGCTGGAAGGTCTCGTCGCGATCGTACACGAAGCGAAGCAGCCCGCGCTCGACCACGAGCCCCACCGCACCCACCGCGAGACCCGCCACCGCCAACGGCAGGATGAACAGGACCGGGGAGCCGCCGGCGCCCACGAAGGCGGAGACCGCGGACACCCCGACGTAGGCCCCGAGGGCGTAGAAGGATCCGCAGGCGAGGTTGAAGATCTTCTGCACGCCGAAGACGAGCTGCAGGCCGGCCGAGACCAGGAACAGGATGGCGGCGTGGAAGACGCCGCTCATCAGGATGTTGACGACGTTCGCGGTCACGCAGGAGCGTCCGGCTATTCGATGACGCGGTCGGCCCGGGCCACGAGCGACGGCGGGAGCGTGAGCCCGAGGGCCCGTGCGGTCCGGAGATTGATCACGAGCTGGAACTCGGCGGGCTGCTCGATCGGCAGGTCGCTCGGCCGGGCGCCCTTGAAGAGGCGATCCACGTAGACCGCGACCCGGCGGGTTGTCCCGGCGAGGCTGCTGCCGTAGGACATCAGGCCGCCGTCCTCCACGTGCTCGGGCCACTCGTAGATCGCGGGCAGGCGGTGCTTCGCAGCGAGCGCGATGATCCGCTTCCGGTCGCGGACGAAGTAGGTGTGCGCGGCCACGAAGAGCGCTTCCGGCCGATCGGCCGCCAGCGCGGCGAAGGCCCGGTCGTAGTCGCCGGCCTGGACTTCGGTGACGGTCAGCCTGATGCCGAGCGTCGCCGCGGCCTGCCGCGTCTCCTGCACCTGGAGCTTGATGCCGGGATCCGCCGGCGCAAGGAAGGAGATGCGGGTGGCCCCGGGGACCGCTTCCTTGAGCAGTTCGAGCTTCTTGGCCGCCAGGGTTCCGGCGGGCGCGATCAGGACACCGGTGACGTTGCCCTCGGGCCTTGCGAGGCTCTTGACGAGCCCGGCCGCGACCGGGTCGAGGTTCCCGTAGAGAACAATCGGGGTCGTGGTCGTCGCCGCGTTGACCGCGCGGGCGGAGGCCGCACTGATCGCGACGATGACGTCCGGGCGGAGGCGGACCAGCTCGCGGGCCAGGTCTGGGAGCCGGTCGAGCCGCCCATCGGCATAGCGCACGTCGACCACGAGATCGCGGCCGGGCACATAGCCCATCTCGTGCAGCGCCTTCGGGATCAGGATCACCGCGACGTTCCGCTCCGCTGGTGCTGGCGGCGCGGTGGGCGCGAGGATGCCCAGGCGGTGGACGCGCCCCGCCGGCTGCGCGACGGCGGGGCGCGGCAGGATCGCGCCGGCGACGAGAAGGGCGAG
>DATIFV010000102.1:0-14103 GCA_035455085.1 Candidatus Methylomirabilota bacterium
CTCGTCCAGCTGCAGCATGTCGAGCCCGAGCGCCTCGAGCTCGCGCGCCTCCTCGTTGATGAGGCGGGCCAGGTCCATGGCGAGCCGGGCGCGGCTGCCGTAGTGGGCGTCGTGGATCGTGTCCACGATCGTCATCGGCCCCGGCATCGTGAGCTTGAGTGGCCGGGTGGTGTTGGCGCGGGCCCAGCGCACGTCCTCGCCGTGGATCGAGCCCCGGCGCCGCACCGGGCCGGTCACGGTGGGCACCGTGGCCTTGTAGCGGTCGGCCCGGATGCCGATCGTGATCATCTTCGAGAAGTCGATGCCGTCGAGGCCCTCGACGAAGCCCCACACGAAGTGGCGGCGGGTCTGCTCCCCGTCGGTGACGATGTCGATGCCCGCCTGCTCCTGCTCGCGCAGGGCGAGGAGCACCGCGTCGCGCTTGCCCTCCTCCAGCGCCCGGCCCTCGAGACGCCACGGTGCCCAGAGCGTGTTCGGCGGGGCGAGCCACTCGGGCTTCGGGAGACTGCCGGCGATGGTGGTCTCCAGCATGACTGCGCGGCATGGTATCATGGCGGCCGTGATCGGGCGGAGTGGCCTCGTGCTCCTCGTCGTCGCGTCGGTCATCCTGGTCGGCTGCAGCTCCGAGCGGGACCGGCAGTGGTACAAGCCCGGCGCCAACTACACGGTCGCCGAGTTCACCCGCGACCGGGACGAGTGCACGAAGAACCGGGAGCTGGACGAGCAGTGCATGAAGCAGAAAGGCTGGGTCCCGCTCACCGCCGACCGCGATCCCTCGAAGGGCCCGGCGGCGCCCAATCCGCGTGGCCCCCGCTACTAGCGCGTCGAACGGGGCCTCGCCGGGCCCCCGGGCCGTCATCTTCGACTTCGGCGGCGTCCTGTGGGACATGCGCTGGGACGTCGCGCGCGAGCTCGACCGCCTCCACGGCCTTCCCCGGTCCTCGATCTTCGACACGCTCTACCGCTCCCCGGCGTGGACCGGCATCGAGCGGGGCGTCGGGGATCCGGAGGCCTGGACGGAGGACGCCCACCGGGAGCTCGAGCGGCGCGCGGGCCGGCCGCTGCCGCGCCTGCACGAGGAATGGCGGAAGGCCCAGGTGGCCATCGACGCCAACATCCGGCTGGTGCAGGGCCTCCGGGTGCGCTATCGCTGCTCGATCCTGAGCAACGCCGACCGCTCCCTGCGGAGCCGCCTCGAGGGCGAGCTGGCCGTCCACCACCTCTTCGACGACATCGTGGTCTCCGCCGAGGTCGGGATGGCGAAGCCCGAGCCGGAGATCTTTCGCCTCGCCGCCGATCGGCTGGGCCTGCCGCCCGAGACGTGCGTGTTCGTGGACGACTGGGACAAGAACGTGGAGGCGGCGCGCGCGGTCGGCATGCAGGCGGTGCTGCACCGCGTGGACCGGGGCCACGACCTGCGCGCGCAGCTCGCCGCGCTCGGCGTGGCCCCGGGTGGGTGAGCGCGGCGATGGCGCGCACCGCCGTCTTCCTGAGCCCCGGCGCGGACCTCCGGCCCGCGGTGGCCCTGGCCCACCGGGCCGACGCGCTGGGCTACGAGAGCCTGTGGGTCACCCACGGCATCGGCCGCGACGCCCTGCTGACCCTGTCCGCCTACGCGCACGTGGCGCCGCACGCCGGCCTCGGCACCGGAGTCATCCCGATCTACCCGCGGCACCCGGTGCTGCTCGCGCAGGAGGCGCTCACCCTCTCCGACGTGAGCGGCGGGCGCCTGCGGCTGGGCATCGGGGTGAGCCACCGCCCGGTGATGGAGGGCGCGCTCGGCGTGGACATGGGCCGGCCGCTCGAGGTGATCCGCGAGTACGTCACGGTGCTGCGCGGGGCGCTGACCGGGAAGGTCGCGCACCAGGGCGCGCGCTTCCGCGTGAGCTGGCAGAGCGGGCTGCCGAAGCTGCCGCCCCCGCCGCCGATCTACCTGGCTGGGCTCGCCCCGCGCATGCTCGAGCTGGCCGGCGAGATCGCCGACGGCGTGGTGCTGTGGCTGGCCGCGCCCGCCTACGTGCGCGACCACGCGCTGCCCGCCATCCGGCGCGGCCGCGCCCGGGCCGGCAGGCCGCTGGAGGGCTTCGAGATCGTGGCGGCGGTGCCCGCCGCGCTGACGGTGGACCGGGCGGGGGCCGCCGCGCTCTTCCGCACCGAGCTCCAGCGCTACCTGGTCCTGCCCTTCTACCGGGCCATGCTCGAGCAGAGCGGCTTCGCGGCCGACGTGCAGGCCTTCGACCGCGCGCCCGGCCCCGGCGCGGTGAGCGACCGGCTGGTCGCGGCGCTGGGCGGCATCGGCGACTTCCGCACCGTGTCCACCTTCATCGCCGCCTATCGCGACGCGGGGGTCACGCTGCCCGCGGTGCGCCCCATCGGATTCCCCGACGCGCCCCACTACCAGCCGACGGTGGAAGCGGCGATCGCGACCTAGCCCCATGCTCTACATGGTGATCGAGTACTTCAACGCGGGCGCGGCCCCGGAGATCTACCGCCGGGTGCGCGAGCGCGGCCGCCAGCTCCCACCCGGGCTCGAGTACGTGGACAGCTGGGTGGACCTCGACTACTTCCGGTGCTTCCAGCTCATGCGCACCGACGACCGCTCGCTCTTCGACGTCTGGAAGAAGGCATGGAACGACCTCGCGCACATCGAGATCATCCCGGTGCGCACCTCGGCCGAGGCCGCCCGGCTCATCGCGGATCGGTCCTGATCGAGGCGGGGGCGAGCGTGAACCTGGCCGATCGGAGCGGGCGCACCCCGCTCGCCCTCGCCGCCGGGCGGGCCCATACCGCCATGGTGTAGCGGCTCCGGCGGGCCGGAGCGCGCTGATCGGGCCCCGCCACCCGGGGCGGAGCCCGCCCCGGCGGCTGGGGCGTTTGCGCCACGCCTCACGGGGCGGTCCCGCCTCACCCGGGTCCGCCGCTCACCGCCGGGGCCCCGAAATCGCGCATCTCCATCGGTACTTAGACCCGCCTCCGGGGCCGGCTCGGGTGGCACCCGCCTTGCTCTCCTCCGCTCCCGGTGCTGCGTGCGTAGTGCATGAACCCTGGCAAGGAGAGTGCTGCGTGAGTACTGCGACCATGGCCGCCTCGAGGGCTCCGGGTGAGCGGATGGACCGGTTCGTGTACGACGACGCGATCGTCCGATGGTTCCTGCTGGCCACGCTCGTGTGGGGGCTGGTGGGCATGCTGGTCGGCCTGGTCATCGCGCTGCAGCTGACCAACCCGATCTTCAACCTGCAGGTGCCGTGGCTGTCCTTCGGGCGCCTGCGCCCGCTGCACACCAACGCGGTGATCTTCGCGTTCGCGGGCAATGCCATCTTCACCGGCGTCTACTACTCCACGCAGCGCCTGCTCCGGGCGCGGATGTGGAGCGATCTGCTGAGCCGCCTGCACTTCTGGGGCTGGCAGGCGATCATCGTGGCGGCGGCCCTCACCCTGCCGTTCGGCATCAGCCAGTCCAAGGAGTACGCGGAGCTGGAGTGGCCGATCGACGTCGCGATCGCCCTGGTGTGGGTGGTGTTCGCGGTGAACCTGTTCGGCACCATCGCGCGCCGCCGCGAGCGGCACCTCTACGTGGCGATCTGGTTCTACATCGCGACGGTGGTGGCCATCGCGGTGCTGCACATCTTCAACAACCTGGTGGTGGTGGCCGGCCCCTTCAAGAGCTACTCGATCTACGCGGGGGTGCAGGACGCCTTCATGCAGTGGTGGTACGGCCACAACGCGGTGGCCTTCTTCCTCACCACCCCGTTCCTCGGGATGATGTACTACTTCATGCCGAAGGCGGCGGACCGGCCGGTCTTCTCCTACCGCCTCTCGATCCTGCACTTCTGGACGCTGGTGTTCATCTACATCTGGGCCGGGCCGCACCACCTGCACTACACCGCGCTCCCCGCGTGGGCCTCGACCCTCGGCATGCTCTTCTCGGTGATGCTGTGGATGCCGTCGTGGGGCGGGATGGTCAACGGCCTGCTCACCCTGCGCGGGGCCTGGCACAAGGTCACCGAGGACCCGGTGCTCAAGTTCTTCGTGGTCGCGGTCACCTTCTACGGCATGTCGACCTTCGAGGGCCCGCTGCTCTCGATCAAGAGCGTCAACGCGCTCTCGCACTACACCGACTGGACGATCGCCCACGTCCACGGGGGCGCCCTCGGGTGGGTCGGCTTCATGGTGTTCGGGATGGTGTACTGGCTCCTGCCCCGCCTCTTCCAGACCGAGCTGTGGAGCCGGCGGCTCGCCGAGGTGCACTTCTGGATCGCCACCATCGGCATCCTGCTCTACATCGTGGCGATCTACGCGGCCGGGCTCACCCAGGGGCTCATGTGGCGCGCCTTCGACGAGACCGGGCGCCTGGCCTACCCGGACTTCGTCGAGACCACGGTGCGGCTGATCCCGATGTACTGGGTGCGCGTGCTCGGGGGCAGCCTCTACGTGGCCGGCCTCGTCCTCTGCGGGGTCAACACGGTCATGACCTGGCGGCGGCGCCCGGCCCAGTACGCCGAGACCGTCCACGAGGCGCCGGCCCTCGACCCGACCTACGTGCCGGAGGCGGCGCCCGGCGGCTTCAAGCGTGCGGCGTGGCACCGCCGCTGGGAGGGCCTGCCGCTGACCTTCTCGGTGTGGGTGGGGGTCGCGGTGGTCACCGCCTCCCTGTTCGAGATCATCCCGATGTTCCTCGTCGGCTCGAACGTGCCGACCATCCAGGCGGTGCACCCCTACACCCCGCTCGAGCTGGCGGGCCGGGACCTGTACGTGGCCGAGGGCTGCAACAACTGCCACTCGCAGATGATCCGGCCCATCCGCGCGGAGACGATGCGCTACGGCGAGTACAGCAAGCCGGGCGAGTTCGTCTACGATCACCCGTTTCTGTGGGGCTCGCGGCGGATCGGGCCCGACCTGGCGCGGGTGGGCGGCAAGTACCCGGACCTCTGGCACGTGCGGCACATGGAGGATCCGCGCTCGACGACGCCGCAGTCCATCATGCCGGCCTACCCGTGGCTCGCGCGGGCCCGGATCAACTGGACCGCGGTCGAGCGCGGCGTGGCCGCCCAGGCCGCCCTCGGCGTGCCCTACACGCGGGACGAGGTCACCGGCGCGGCCACGCTCGGGCGCCGGCAGGCCCAGCAGATCGCGGCGGCCGTCGCCCAGCAGGGCGGGCCGGCGGGGCTCGAGGACACCCAGCTCGTGGCGCTGATCGCCTATCTCCAGCGCCTGGGCACCGACATCAAGCGCACGCCCAGGACCGCGGGCCTCTCGGGCGCGGAGGGGGCCGGACGATGAAGCTCGGCGACGTGATGAGCGCGATGCACATGAGCCTGTTCGCCCAGATCGCCCTGATCATCGCGGTCGCGGGGTTCGCCCTGGTCGTGGTGAGCATCTTCCTCGCGCGCAACCGTGAGCCGTTCCGGCGGGCGAGCCTGCTGCCGCTCGCGGACGACGCGCCGGCCGGGACGCCGGGAGACCGCGCATGAGCCCGACCGACCGCGACCGGCTGCTCGAGCACGACTACGACGGGATCAAGGAGTACGACAACCCCCTGCCGAGCTGGTGGTCGTGGCTGTTCCTGGCCACCATCGTGTTCTCGGTCGGGTACTACCTCTACTACCAGATCGGGCCGGGGCCGTCCGTGATCGCGCTCTACGAGGCGGAGATGCGCGAGTACGCCCAGCAGCAGGCCAAGGCCGCGCCCGCGGCCGGCGAGGCAGGGGTGGGCGAGGACCGACTGCGCGCGCTGATGAAGGACGCCAAGGCCATGACCGCGGGCAAGGAGATGTTCGCGGTGCGCTGCATGCCCTGCCACGGGCCCCAGGGTCAGGGGATCATCGGGCCGAACCTCACCGACGACTACTGGCTGCACGGGAGCACGCTCGCCGATATCCGGCGGACCATCCACGACGGCATTCCCGACAAGGGCATGATCCCGTGGAAGGACCAGCTCAAGCCCGAGGAGATCGACGCGATGGCCGCCTACGTGGCCACCCTGCACGGCACCAACCCGCCGAACCCCAAGCCGCCACAGGGCGTCAACAGCAAGGGTGAGGCGGCCCCGGAAGCGCCGCCGGCGGGTAAATGAGGAACGACGTGAGCTTCCCGCTCGAGGCCACCGAGCGCGTGCTGCCGACGCTCAACCCGGACGGCACGCGCCGCTGGCTGCGGCCGCGCCTGTTCCCCGGCCGCTTCTTCAGGTGGCGGCGGGCGGTCGCCTGGGTGCTGATCGCGCTGTTCACGATCATCCCGTATCTGTCGATGAACAAGCGGCCGCTGATCCTGCTGGACGTGGTCCACCGCGAGTTCACCCTGTTCGGCACCACCTTCCTGCCCACCGACAGCGTGCTCCTGATGCTCCTGCTGGTGGGTCTGTTCGTCGGGATCTTCCTGATCACCGCGATCCACGGGCGGGTCTGGTGCGGGTGGGCGTGCCCGCAGACGGTGTACATGGAGTTCCTGTACCGGCCGATCGAGCGGCTGATCGAGGGCACCACCCGGGAGCAGGAGCGCCTGGACGCCTCGCGCTTCCATCCCCGGCGCCTGCTCAAGTACGCGGTGTTCGTCGGGCTCAGCATGTTCCTCGCCCACACCTTCCTCGCCTACTTCGTGGGGGTCGGCGAGCTGGCCCACTGGGTGCGCCGCTCGCCCTTCGAGCACCCGATCGCCTTCCTGGTGATGGCGGGGACCACCGCGCTGATGCTGCTGGACTTCGGCGTGATGCGCGAGCAGGTCTGCATGGTGGCGTGCCCCTACGGGCGCCTGCAGTCGGTGCTGCTCGACCGCCGCTCGCTGATCGTCGGCTACGACCGCCGCCGCGGCGAGCCGCGGAGCAAGCTCGTGCGCTCCGGCCTGACCCTGGTGGGCAAGGCCCCGCAGGCCGGCGACTGCATCGACTGCGGCGCGTGCGTGGCGTGCTGCCCGACCGGCATCGACATCCGCGACGGCCTGCAGATGGAGTGCATCCACTGCACCCAGTGCATCGACGCGTGCGACTCCATCATGGACCGGATCGGGCGGCCCCGCGGGCTGATCCGCTACAGCTCCCGCGACGAGCTCGCCGGGGAGCCGCGGCGGCTCCTGCGGCCCCGGGTGGTCATCTACCCGCTCCTGCTGCTGCTGGTCTGGGGGACGCTCGCCTACGCGCTCGCCCACCGGGCCCCCGCGGACGTGACGGTCCTGCGCGGGCTCGGCAGCCCGTTCACCGTGCTGCCCTCGGGGCTCGTGTCCAACCAGATCCGGGTCAAGATCGTGAACCGGGACTCGGTGGAGCACCGCTACCTGGTCGAGCTGGTGGAGGGCGTCGCCGACCCGAAGGCCCGGCTCGAGCTCATCGCGCCGGAGAATCCGCTCCCGGTGGCCGCCGGCAAGTCGGCGACCGCGCCCGTCTTCGTGACGGCCTCGCGCAAGGCCTTCGACGACGGCCGCCGCCCGGTGAGCCTCCGGATCAGCGACGGGACCGGCTGGAGCACGGTGGTGCCCTACCGGCTGCTCGGGCCCGAAAAGGAAGACCACGACGAGGACAAGGACCACGAGCGCGACAAGGACAAGGCCCATGACCGCTAGGGGCTGGTACTGGCCGGCGATCGTGGTGGCCCTGCTCGTGGGCGGCGCGGGGGCGAACATCGGCTTCATGATCGTGGCCAACCGCGACGCCTCCTTCGCGGTGGAGCCGGACTACTACCGGAAGGCGCTCGAGTGGGATCAGGTCATGGCCCAGGAGGCGCGCAACGCCGAGCTCGGGTGGACGGTGTCGGCCCGCCTCGGGCGAAGCGGCGCGGGGGCGGCGCGGATCGTGGCGGCGGTGCGGGACCGCGCGGGCGCGGCCCTCGGCGGCGCCACCGTGACCGTCGAGGCGTTTCCGAGCGCGCGGGCGCGCGAGATCGCGAGCCTGACCCTCGAGCCGACCACCGACGCGGGCGTCTACGCGGCGGCGCTGCCGTCGGGGCGTCCCGGGCTCTGGGAGCTGCGCGTGCGCGTGAGCCGGAGCGGGGAGGTGTTCACCCGGACGCTCAGCCAGGACCTGGCCGCCGCCCGATGAGCGTCCTGCTCGCGACCGTGCTCGGGGCGAGCCTGCTCGGCAGCGCCCACTGCGCGGGGATGTGCGGCGGCTTCGTCGGCTTCTACGCGGGCGCGACCGCGGGGCCGCGACGCGGCCCGACCCTGCTCGCGCACCTGGCCTACAACGGCGGGCGGCTCGCGGCGTATGCCGCGCTGGGCGCGGCGGCGGGCGCGCTCGGCGCCGCGCTCGACACGACGGGGGGCGTGCTGCTCGGCATCCAGCGGATCGCCGCGATCGTCTCCGGCGTCCTCATCACCCTGTGGGGTGTCCGCAGCCTCCTGGAGGGGCTGGGCGCGCGCGTGCCCCGCCTCGGCGCGCCGGCCGGGCTGCGAACGCTGGCCGCCCGCGGCATCCGCGCCGTCGCGGTCGCGCCGCCGCCGCTCCGCGCGCTCGTGGTGGGCCTCGCGACCGGGCTCCTGCCGTGCGGCTGGCTCTACGTGTTCCTGGCGACGGCGGCGGGCACCGGCAGCGCGCCCGGCGGCGCGGTCGTGATGACCGCGTTCTGGCTGGGGACCTTGCCCGCCCTGGTGAGCCTTGGGCTCGGCCTGCAGGCCCTCGCGGGCCCCCTGCGCCGCCATCTCCCGGTGGCGTGCGCCATCGCCATGATCGTGGTGGGGCTGCTGGCCATCGGGGGCCGCATCGGCTCCGTGGACCCGGCGGCCGGATCCGCGACCCACCAGCGCCATGGCCAGCACTGAGGTCGTCGTGCCCGCGTCCGCCGTGCGGGCGCCGTGCGCTCACTGCGGGCTGCCGGTGCCGCCGGCCGCCGCGGTGGCGGGCGCCGCGCACCAGTTCTGCTGCGAGGGCTGCCGCGCGGTGTGGGCGATCCTGCACGAGCACGGGCTCGAGCGCTACTACGCGCTGCGGGAGGGGGCCGCCCCGGCGCCGGCCGCGCCCGCGGACCGGCTCTACGGGGAGCTGGACGACCCGGCCTTCCAGGCGCGGACCTGCCGCCCCGAGCCGGGCGGGCGGCTCTCCACCGAGCTCTACCTGGAGGGCGTGCACTGCAGCGCCTGCGTGTGGCTCGTCGAGAAGCTGCCCGGCCTCGTCCCGGGCGTCGCGGAGACCCGGCTGGACCTGCCCCGCTCGCAGGTGCGCGTGGTCTGGGATCCCCGCGCGGTGCCGCTGTCCGCGATCGCCCGGCGGCTGGCCGCACTGGGCTACACCCCGCACCCCTGCCGCGGGCTCGCCGGCCAGGCCGCGCGGCGCCGCGAGGACCGCGCGATGCTGGCCCGCATCGGCCTGGCCGGAGCGGTGGCGGCCAACGTGATGGCGATCGCCTTCGCCCTCTACGGCGGCATGCTCGACGGCATGGAGCCGGAGTTCGCCGCCTTCTTCCGGTGGGCGAGCCTGCTGCTCACGGTGCCGTCGCTCGTCTGGGGCGGCGGGGTCTTCTTCCGCAGCGCCTTCGCCGCGCTCCGCGCCGGCACGCTCGGCATGGACCTGCCCATCAGCATCGGGCTGCTGGCCGGCTTCGCCCACGGCGTGGTCAACACCGTGCGGGGGACGGGCGAGGTCTACTTCGACTCGGTCACCGTGCTGATCTTCCTGCTGCTCTCCGGGCGCTATCTGCAGCGGCGGCAGCAGCGCGCCGCCGGTGAGGCCACCGAGCTGGTGGCCTCGCTCTATCCGACCTCGGCCCGGCTGCTGGAGAGCGGCCGGGTGCGCGAGGTGCCGCTTGAGACCCTGGTGCCCGGGGTCGTGGTCGAGGTGCGCGCGGGCGACCTCGTGCCCGCCGACGGCGTGATCCTGGCCGGCCGCTCCACCGTCGACCTCTCGCTGCTCTCGGGCGAGTCGGCGCCCCAGAGCGTGGCGGAGGGGGCCCGTGTCCACGCCGGGACCCTGAACGTCTCCTCCCGGATCGAGGTCCGCGTGGAGCGCACCGGCGAGGACACGCGGGTGGGCCGGCTGATGCGGCTCGTGGACGAGCACGCCCGGCGCCGGGCTCCGATCGCCCAGCTCGCCGACCGGATCTCCGGCCCCTTCGTGGCCGTCGTGCTGGCGCTGGCCGGGGTCACCTTCGCCCTGTGGGCCCGCCTCGATCCCTCGCGCGCTCTCGACCACGCCGCCGCCCTGCTGATCGTGACCTGCCCCTGCGCCCTCGGGCTCGCCACTCCGCTGGGAGTCAGCGCGGCGATCGGCCAGGCCGCGCGGGCCGGCTTCCTGATCAAGGGCGGCGACGTGCTGGAGAAGCTGACGCGGCCCGGGCGCATGTGGCTGGACAAGACCGGCACCCTGACCGAGGGGCGCGCGGCCCTGCTCCGCTGGCTCGGCGACCCCGCGGTGAAGCCGCGGGTGGCGGCCGCCGAGGCCCACTCCTCCCATCCGCTCGCCCGCGCACTGGTGCGCGCCCTCGGCGCACCCGCGCCGGCCGCGCGGCTGGCGATCGAGGAGACGCACGGCGGGGGCATCGAGGCCACCGTGGACGGCCACCGCCTCGTGGTGGGCTCGGCGGACTTCGTCGCGGCCCGGACCGGAGCCGTCCCGGCGGCGATGGCCGCGGGGGTGGGAGAGCTGGCGGGCGACGGGCTCACCCCCGTGCTCGTCGCGGAGGACGGCCGGGTGAGCGCGGTGGCGGGCCTCGGGGATCCGCTGCGCGCGGACGCGGAGGCCGCGCTCGCCCGCGTGCGGGCGCTCGGCTGGCGGCCCGGCGTCCTCTCGGGCGACGACGCCCGCATCGCGCAGGCGGTCGGCCGGCGGCTGGGTCTGGCGGCCGCGGACTGCCGAGGCGGGGTGACCCCGGAGGACAAGCTCCGCGCCGTGCTCGAGAGCGCGGGCGAGGGGCCGGTGGTCATGATCGGCGACGGGGTCAACGACGCGGCGGCGCTCGCGGCGGCCACGGTGGGCGTCGCGGTGGCCGGCGGCGCCGAGGCCGCGCTGACCGCCGCCGACGTGTTCGTGATCCGGCCGGGGGTGGGCCGCATCGCCGAGCTGCTGGAGGGCTCGCGGCGCGCGATGCGGGTGGTGCGGCGCAACCTGCTCTTCTCGCTCGGCTACAACGTGATCGGGGTGACCCTGGCCATGACCGGCGTCCTGAACCCGCTGGTGGCGGCGGTCCTGATGCCGCTGTCCTCCCTGACCGTGATCGTCAGCTCCTACCGGGCCCGCACCTTCGCTCCGGGCGCCCGCGAGGGAGGCCGCCCGTGAGCGTGCTGTTCGTGCTGCTGCCGGTGGCGCTGCTCTTCGCGGCGGTGGCGGTCGGCGTCTTCGTCTGGGCGGCGCGCGCGGGGCAGTTCGACGACCTCGAGACGCCGGGGATCCGCATCCTGCACGACGACGACGAGCCCAGGCGCAAGCCCTAGCCCTGTTCCACCCTCTCCCCCGCGAGGGGGAGAGGGCAGGGTGAGGGGGGCCCAGGAATCCGCCCTACGGCTTCCCGGCCAGCGCCCGCTTGAGCTGGTCGAGGTGGTTGTCGTCGTGCCAGGCCATGAGGCCGACGAAGTCCCGGATGGTCATGCGGCCGCGGGTGGGGTGCACCCCGCCCCGGTCCCAGTACTCCGGCCGGAGCCCGCGCAGGTACTTCAAGGTCTCGTCGCGGCGCACGCGGAAGGCGGCCAGCGCCTCCGCCGTGTCATTTCGCTGGTATTGCCGCTCGATCGCCCAGCGGTCCGGATCGGCGGGGAGGAAGCGCGGCTCGTCCATCTCCATGATGGTCTGGAAGCGCAGCATGAAGGACTCCTCGGTGTCGCGCACGTGGCAGAGCGTCTCCTTCGCCGACCAGCTCCGCTCGTCCGGGCGCCGGCCGAGCGCCGCGTCGGAGACGCCCTTGATGGCGGCCGCGAACTCGTCGGCGGTGCGCTCCATGCGCGCCATCTGCTCCTCGGGACTCGCCATGAGGATCCCCCCGTCGGTGACCAGTTGGTGGAACAGGTGCGACTCCCGCGCGTAGAAGCCCTGGGTGTGGAAGGAGTCGCCCAGCCGCAGCAGAGTATAGTCCACGTGGTGCCCGACCTCGTGGAGCAGGGTGCGGAGGAAGGTGCGGAAGGCCACCACGCGCTTCTGCCGGGCGGTGCGCATCCAGAGCGTGATGAGCGGCGGCTCCCCGCCGTTCCGCGGCGTCTCGTAGAGGCCGTGCAGCTCGCCCCAGCCCGCGTGCGGCCGCGCCGCCAGGACCTTGACGCGCGCCGGCGGGGCCCCCAGCGCGCGGGCCAGCCCGAGGACGAGGCGCTGGGCGGCAGATTCGGTGTGGGCGCGGTCGCCGCTCTCGAGCGCGCGGGCCAGCGCGGTGACCAGGGGCTGGACCCGGGGGGCCTGCGGCAGCGGCATCGTCACGATGCCGTCGCTCTCCAGATAGATCGCCTGCTGCCGCCGGGTGAGCCGCTGGAAATAGGCGAAGGGCATTCGCCTTCGGATGCTACCGCCGGGGGTATCCGCGTGTCCTCGTCTTGCGCCCGGGCGCCGGCCCTGCCTAGCCTCGCTCATGCCGGATCCGCTGCCTCCACCCCCGCCGCGGCTGCTCGATCGCATGCGGGCGGCGCTGCGTACCCGGCACTGCAGCCCCCGCACCGAGAAGGCCTACGTCGGATGGATCCGGCGCTTCATCCTCTTCCACGACAAGCGCCACCCGGCCGCCATGGGCGCCCCCGAGATCACCCGGTTCCTGAGCGCCCTGGCCGTCCAGCGCAACGTGGCCGCGTCCACCCAGAACCAGGCGCTGAGCGCGCTGCTCTTTCTCTACCGCGAGGTCCTGAAGCAGGAGCTGCCGTGGCTGGATGATCTCGTGCGGGCCAAGACGCGGGAGCGGATCCCGGTGGTGCTGACCCGGGACGAGGTGCAGGCCGTCATCGACGGGCTCGACGGCCCGCCCCGCCTCGTGGCGCTGCTCCTCTACGGCGCGGGCCTACGCCTGCTGGAAGCCCTGCGCCTGCGGGTGAAGGACGTGGACTTCGCGCGCAACCAGATCACGGTGCGCTCGGGCAAGGGCGGCAAGGACCGGGTGACGATGCTGCCCGCCGCGGTGCGCCGGGACCTCGCGAAGCATCTGGAGGTGGTCCTCGCCCAGCACGAGGCCGACCTCCGGGCCGGCGCGGGCTGGGTGGAACTGCCCTGGGCGCTCGCCCGCAAATACCCGCGCGCCGGCCGCGAGTGGATCTGGCAGTGGATCTTTCCCGCCACCCGCATCTACGTGCACCGCGACAGCGGCCAGCGCCGCCGCCATCACCTGCACGAGTCCGTGCTGCAGCGCGCGGTGAAGGAGGCGGTGCGTGGGACAGGCATCCCCAAGCGCGCCACCTGCCACACCTTCCGCCACTCGTTCGCGACCCACCTGCTGGAAGACGGCGCCGACATCCGAACCGTCCAGGAGCTGCTCGGCCACCGCGACGTGGCCACCACCATGATCTACACCCACGTGCTGAACCGCGGCCCCGCCGGCGTCCTGAGCCCCGCCGACCGCCTCCGCCCCCTCTGACCCCTCCCGACCCCCCTCCCGAAATATCCCGGTCTGTGTAACACTACCGCCGGACCCCGGGACCATGCGCAACCCAGCGCCCCCGAAGGCCGCTCCAGCCACGCCGACCCGGCCACCCCGGCCGGCTTATCCCGATCAACCTGCAATGCGACCCCGTTATCCAGACCTGGATATTTCTAGTTAGGCGGCCACATCACCGACACCAAAGGAGGTTTATGCGTTACAGAAAGTGGCTGCAGGCATTTTCGTATGTGACCGTCGTAGTGCTCCTGCCGGTTGCGGCGGCACCCGCGTTGGCGCAGACGTCGGTGACCGCCTCGCAGTCCAAGTATCGGAGGATGTCATAGGAATTCACGCGGCGGCTGAGCGATTTCTGCGTGCGCTGGACGATCTCGACTGGGACCCATTCCGGGCGAGCTGGGCATCAAACCCGACGGTTTTCTTCCCGTTTGGCGACACGCCGGAGCGCGTTGCCGGACAGGCAGCGGTCGAGGCGCGCTGGCGGCGGTTTTTCGAGGAAGCGCGGGCGCGCAGACCCGGGCCGCCATATCTGAACCTGAAGCCGCTCGACATCCGGACGGAGCGCTACGGGGATGTGGGACTCGTCACATTTACGCTTGAGCTGACCGTCGGTGGGCGCCAGTTG
>DATIFV010000103.1:0-21338 GCA_035455085.1 Candidatus Methylomirabilota bacterium
GGCCAGGCCGTTCTCGAGCATCAGAAAGCCGATGACCTGGGTCAGCGCCTTCTTGCGGCTGATCACGACGAACAGGCTCACCAGCACCAGCCCCATCGCGAGCGGCATGCCCGCTCGCGTTGGAAGCTGGCTGAGCGCAACGAGTGGCCGCGTGATGGCGTACCCGAAGAGCACGAGCAGGCCGGCGATCACCAGGGACGACGCCGTGTTCACGTACGGCTCCAGCTCCCGCTCCGCCGCGAACCGGCGCGCCATCTGCTTCAGGAGCCGTGGGATCACGAGCGCCTTGAGGAGGAAGAGGGCGCCCGCGACCCAGTAGAGCTCGTGATCGTTACCGAAGTAGGCCACGATCGCCGTGACCATCGAGAGCACGGTGGACTGCCAGGTGAAGGCGCTGATGTAAGCGGTGACGCCCCGCCGCCAGAGCAGGATGAGCCCGAAGATCAACACCAGGCTCGAGCCGAGGACGCAGAGCTGGGAGAAGAGGCTGTCCATGGGCTATCGCAGGAGGAACGAGGAGGTCACCGCGAGCAGGGCCAGCACGAAGGAGACGCTCAGCAGCTCGGGCACCCGGAACAGGCGCAGCTTCGCGATGCGGGTCTCCAGCACCGCGACCGCTGCGGCCAGGACCACCAGCTTGACCAGCAGGCTCCCCGCCGCGAGCGCGAGCGAGCCCGGGCCGAGGCCGGCCGAGACCCCCCACGGCACGAACCGGTTGCCGAGCAGCGAGAAGAAGATCAGGAGCTTCAACGCCGCCGCCCACTCGATGAGGGCGAGGTAGCGCCCGGAGTACTCCAGCACCATCGCCTCGTGGATCATCGTGAGCTCGAGGTGGGTCGCGGGGTTGTCCACCGGCAGGCGGCCGGTCTCGGCGAGGGTCACGATGAACAGCGCGAGGAAGGCGAGCAGGTGGCCCGGGCTCAGCGAGGTGCCCGGGGCGGTCATGGTGCGGGCCACGATCTGGCCGAGATTGGTGGAGCCCGCGCTGAGGGCGAGGGCGAAGATCGCCAGCGCGATGGTCGGCTCCGCGAGGGCCGCCACCGTCATCTCGCGGCTGGCCCCCATCCCGCCGAACGGCGAGCCCGGGTCGAGGCCGGCGAGCGAGAGGAAGAAGGTCCCGAGCAGGAGCAGGTAGACCACGACCAGCAGGTCGCCGACCCCGTCGAACGGCAGCGGCACCGCGAGGATCGGCACCAGGAACGTGACCGCCACCGTGCTCGCGAAGACCACGAACGGCGCCGCCCGGAAGAGCCAGGACGCGTTGCTCGAGACCACGACCTCCTTCTGGAAGAGCTTGGCCAGCTCCGCGTACGGCTGCCAGACCGGCGCCCCGCGCCGGTTCTGCAGGCGCGCCTTCATCCAGCGCAGCAGCCCGACCAGGCCCGGCGCCAGCAGCAGGGCCAGCGCGGCCTGGGCCCCCTCCAGCACGTAGCCGCTCATCGCCACCACCGCGCCACCGTGAGCAGGACCAGGAAGGCCAGCGTCAGGTAGAAGAGGTAGAGGTGCAGCGAGCCGCCCTGCAGCCGCCGGATCCACGCGGCCGCGCGCTCCAGCGCCTGGAGCGGCCGGTCGTAGAGGACCCGCTCGATCCACGGGTGGATCTCGCTCCGGTACTCGATCGCCTGCACGAAGTACTTCGAGGCGGGATGGAAGTCGATGGACAGGTCCCGGGTCGGCCGGTACAGCTCGGCGAAGACGCGGCGCAGCGGCTCCGCGAACGCGGTCGCGGTGTACTCCATGCGCGGGGTCTGCCCGATGCGGCCGCAGCCCCACGTGTCGGCCAGGCGCAGCCGCCGATCGGCTCCCAGCACCCGGAGCCCGAGGGGGACGAGCGCCAGCAGCAGGACGAGCCCGAGGGCCAGCAGCGGCGCCGACATCTGGCCGGAGGTGCCGGGTACCTGCAGGGGCAGGGTCGGCGCGGATTCCATCGCGGTGGCGGTGACGCCGCCGAGCCCCGCGAGGCTTCCGCCGAGGAGGGGGACGACCGCGAACGGGGCCAGGCCGAGCGCCACGCACGCCACCGCCAGCGTCGCCATGCCCGCCTGCATGGATCCCGGAGCCTCGTGCGCGTGCTCGGCCTCGGGAGAGCGCGGGATGGCCAGGAACGTGATCCCGAAGGCCTTGACGAAGCACGCGGCGGCGAGGCCGCCGGTGAGCGCGAGCATGGCCACCGCCACCGGCATGATCACCGCGACCTCGGGCTGGGGAATCGCCGAGCCCCCGAGCAGCGCCTGGAACACCAGCCACTCCGAGGCGAACCCGTTGAGCGGCGGCAGCGCCGAGATCGCGCATGCCCCCAGCAGGAAGAAGAACGCGGTGCGCGGCATCCGCTTGATCAGCCCGCCCATCTCCTCCATGTTGCGGGTGCCGGTGGCGTGCAGCACCGAGCCCGCGCCGAGGAAGAGCAGCCCCTTGAAGCAGGCGTGGTTGATGGTGTGGTACATCCCGGCCACGATCCCGAGCGTGGCCAGGGTGGGCAGCCCGAAGCTCTGGAACATCAGGCCGGCCCCGATCCCGATGAAGATGATCCCGATGTTCTCGACCGAGTGATAGGCGAGCAGCCGCTTGAGGTCGTGCTCCATCAGCGCGTAGAGCACCCCGAGGAGCGCCGAGGCCGTGCCCACGCCCAGCACCAGGCCGCCCCACCACGAGGGGCCGCCGGGGAGCAGGTCGATCGTGACCCGGAGGAACCCGTACACCCCCATCTTGATCACCACGCCCGACATGAGCGCCGACACGTGGCTCGGAGCGACCGGGTGCGCCATCGGCAGCCACACGTGCAGCGGGGCGATGCCCGCCTTGGTGCCGAAACCGAGCAGGGCCAGCACGAAGGCGGCATCGCGGGTCGCGGGGGTGAGGACCGCCGCCCGCATCCCGGCGAAGGAGGTGCCGAGCTCCCCCGCGGACAGCAGGAGGAACATCGCCACCAGCGCCGCGAACCCCGCGTGGGTGATCGCGATGTACCAGCGGGCCGCCCGGACCGTCCCCGGCCGATCGTGCTCGGTGAGCACCATCGCGTACGCCGAGAGCGACATCCCCTCCCAGGCCAGCAGGAAGGTGAGCGCGTTGTCGGCCATGACCTGCACGCTCAGGGACAGCAGGAGGACGTTCAGCATCGCCCCGAGCAGGCCCAGCGAGTAGCGCCCCTCGTACGCCGCCGAGTACCCGAAGCCGTACACCGCCACCGCGGCGCCGACCACCCCGATGACGACGAGGAAGAAGGCGCTCAGGCCGTCCACCCGCAGCGCGAGCCCGGTCAGGGGCAGGAACGCCGCGCCGACCGTCGGCACGAGGCCGGTGCCGAGGCAGACTCCGCCGAGCCCGAGGCCGGCCAGCGCGCCGGTGAGCCCGCAGGCGGCCACGAGGCCCCGCCCGAGCGCGCCCCGGGCGCCGAGCGCGGCCAGGGCGCCGACCGCGTAGGCGGCCAGGAGCACCCAGAGCAGGAGGTACGCGAGCGTCATCTCACAGCTGGCGCACGAGCAGCAGGGCCAGGAGCCCCACCAGCGCGATCACGAGATAGGTGAGGTAGGCGTGGGCCGAGCCGGACTGGATCGCCCGGGCCAGGAGCCCCCACCGCCGGATGCGGCCCACGAGCGGGGCGTAGAGATACCGCTCGAACCAGGGCAGGATCTCGCTCCGGTACTCGATCGACTGGACGAAGTACCGCGACTCCGGATGGAAGTCGATCGACAGGTCCTGGGTCGGGCGGTAGAGCTCGGCGAACACGCGCCGCAGGGGCTCGGCGAAGGCGGTCGACGTGTACTCCATCCGCGGCGTCTGGACCACGCGCCCGCAGCCCCACGTCTCGCTCACCCGCGGCCGCCCGCCGGCCGCGAGGACGCGGACGGCCAGCCAGGCCCCCGCGGTCACGAGCACCAGGCCGAGGGCCACCGGGGCCGGGGCCATGCGGGCGAAGCCACCGGGCACGAACAGGGTGAGCCCGGCGCCGAGCGGCAGCGGCGACGGCGGCACCCGCGCGGGCCCCACCAGGGCGGCGGCGAGGGCGGGCAGGATCAGGACCGCGGCCAGCCCGAAGGCCGCGCAGAGCACCGCCAGGATCGCCATCCCGGCCCGCATCGACGCGGGCGCCTCGTGCGCCCGCTCGGCGGCCCGCGAGCGCGGGATCGCGAGGAACGTGATGCCGAAGGCCTTCACGAACCCGGCGGCGGCGAGCCCGCCCGTGAGCGCGAGGACCCCGACCGCCAGGGTCATGAGGGGCGCCACCAGGGGCACCGGGCTCCCGATGCCGGGGAGCAGCGACTGGAACAGGAGCCACTCGCTGACGAAGCCGTTCAGCGGAGGTAGCCCCGCGATGGCCAGGGAGCCGATCAGGAAGCAGGCGGCCGTCCAGGGCAGGCCCCGGATCAGGCCGCCGAGCTGGTTCATGTCGCGGGTGCGGGTGGCGTGCAGGACGGAGCCGGCGCCGAGGAAGAGCAGGCCCTTGAACGCGGCGTGGTTCAGGGCGTGGTAGAGGGCGGCCGCGAGCGCGAGCAGCGCGGCGGGAGCGACCCCGAGGCTCAGGAAGAGGAAGCCGGTGCCGAGCCCGATGAAGATGAGGCCGATGTTCTCGACGCTCGAGTAGGCGAGCAGGCGCTTCAGGTCGTTCTCCATGAGCGCGTAGAGCACGCCGAGCACCGCCGAGAGGGCGCCGAGGCCGATCAGCAGGGCCCCCCACCAGGCCGGGCCCCCGCCGAGCAGGTCCAGGCCGACGCGGAACAGCCCGTACACGCCCATCTTGATCATCACGCCCGACATGAGGGCGGACACGTGGCTCGGGGCCGCCGGGTGGGCGCGGGGCAGCCATACGTGGAGCGGGATCACGCCCGCCTTGGAGCCGAACCCGAGGAGCGCCAGGAGGAAGGCCGCGTTGCGGACCCCCGGGGAGAGCGCGGAGGCCCCCGCCCGCAGGTCGCCGAAGGCGGTCGTGGCGGCGCCGGTCGCGATCAGCAGGAAGGCCGCGAGCACGAGGGCCAGGCCGGCGTGGGTCATGGCCAGGTACCAGCCGCCCGCGAGGACGGTGTCCGGCTCGTCCGTCTCGGTGAGGACGAGGAAGTACGAGGTCAGCGACATGCCCTCCCACATCAGCAGGAAGGTCAGGACGTTCGCGGCGCAGGGGACGAGGCTCATCGACAGCAGGAACAGGTTGAGCATGGCCCCGAGCAGGCGGAGCGAGGAGCGCCCCTCGTAGCCCTCGGAGTACCCGATCCCGTAGAGGGCGCACGGGACGGCGAGCAGGCCGACGAGCCCGAGGAAGAAGGCGCCCAGCGCGTCGAGGCGGAACGCGAGGCCGTCGCCGATCGAGAGGAGGCCGGGAACGTCCAGCACGAAGGGCGCTCCGGTCAGGAAGACCTCGAGGGCCAGGGCGAGCCCGGCGCCGCCCCCCACCACCGCCCCGGTCGCGACCAGGCGCCGCGCGGCGCGCCCGCCCGGGAGCAGCAGGGCGACCGCGGCCCCGGCCAGGTAGCCGGCGAGCATGAGGCCGAACAGGGCGACGGCGGTCATCTGATCGCCCGAGCGCGACCCACTTCGGTCGGGCGGTCGGGCCTCTTCGCGCGAGCGCTCATCGGGCTCACCGCCGTCCGATCGCGGCGAGGATGCCCTGCAGGATCGCGGTCGGCTCGGGCGGGCAGCCGTCGATGAAGACGTCGACCGGGATGATCTGATCCACGCTGCCCGCGACCGCGTAGCTGCCCTGGAACACCCCGCAGGTCCGGGCGCAGTCGCCCACCGCCACCACCAGCTTGGGCGCGGGCGTCGCCTCGTAGGTCTTGACCAGCGGCACCGCCATGTTCCGCGTCACCGGCCCGGTGACCAGCAGCATGTCGGCGTGCCGGGGCGAGGCCACGAAGTGGATGCCGAACCGCTCGCTGTCGTAGACCGGGCTCGTGAGCCCGGTGATCTCGATCTCGCACCCGTTGCAGGAGCCCGCGTCCACCTCCCGGATGGCGAGCGCGCGGCCGAAGAGCCGGCGCGCCCGGGCGTCCACCTCATGGAGCAGGCGGACGACCTCGTCGACCCCGGGGGCGAGCGGCTCGGTGGCGAGACCGATCTGGAGGATCTTGGAGAAGAGGCGCATGTCAGGGGCGGCGGGACTCCCGGCGCAGCTCCCGGAGCATGGTCTGGGTGCCGATCAGGTGGTTGTCGAAGATCCGCCGCGTGATGGCCAGCAGCTCCCCGACGGTGGGGTCGCGCACGGTGTACCGCACCGCGGTGCCCTCCTTGCGCGCGTCCACGATGTTCTTGGCCCGGAGCACCGCGAGCTGCTGGGAGACGGTGGGCTGGTCGACCTCGAGGGCCTTCTGCAGCTCGTTCACGCTCCGGCCGCCCCGGACGAGGATCTCGAGGATCCGGATCCGGACCGGGTGCGCGAGGGCCTTGAAGAACTCCGCCTTGAAGACCTGGAGCTGTCCCGCCCGGGGCGCCGCCTTCACGAATTCCTATATATAGGAATATATATAAATCGTCAAGCTCGGAGCCGGGCTCAGGCGGGCAGGCGCTCCACCACCGCGTCCGCGAACCGCGCGGTGCCCAGGGCGCCGCCCAGGTCGCGGGTCTTGCACCCGGCGGCGAGGGCCCGGTTGTAGCCGTCCTTGATCCGCTGCGCCGCTGCCGCGCACGCCGGATCCTCGCGGGTCTCGGCCAGGTGGTTCAGCATCATCACCGCCGACATCAGGAGGGCGAGCGGGTTGGCCAGGTCCCGCCCCGCGATGTCGGGGGCCGAGCCGTGCACCGCCTCGAAGACCGCGCTCCGATCGCCGATGTTGGCCCCCGGCACCACCCCGAGGCCGCCCACCAGGCCCGCGACCAGGTCGCTGAGCACGTCGCCGTAGAGGTTCTCGAGCAGGAGCACGTCGAACCGGGTGGGATCCTGCACCATGGCCATGCAGCCGGCGTCGATGATCATCTCCTGGTAGCCGATCTCGGCGAACTCGCGATCGTGCACCGCCCGGGCGCAGCGGATGAACATCCCGTCGGTGAGCTTCATGATGTTGGCCTTGTGGAAGACGGTGATCTTCCGCCGCCCGCGCTGGCGCGCGTAGTGGAAGGCCCAGCGGGCGATGCGCGTGCACGCCCTCTCGGTGGCCACCTTGGTGGTGGTCACCACCCCGGGAGCGAGCTCGGCCTCGATGCCGGAGTAGAGCCCTTCCGTGTTCTCGCGCACGATGACGAGGTCCACCCCGCTGAAGCGGGTCGGCACCCCGTCGAGGCTGCGCACCGGGCGCACCGCCGCGTAGAGGTCCAGCTCCTTGCGCAGCCGCACGTTGATCGAGGTGAACCCCTCCCCGATCGGCGTCGTGCACGGGCCCTTGAGCGCGACCTGGAGGCGCGTGATCGCCTCCAGGGTGTCCCGGGGCAGCACCTCCCGCCCCTGCTCGAGGGCGGCCAGGCCGGCCTGGCGCTCCACCCACTCGACCGGCGCGCCCGCCGCGGTGAGGATGCGGCGGACCGCGGCGGTCACCTCCGGCCCGATGCCGTCGCCGGGGATGAGGACGACCGGGTGGGGCGCCATGCGCCCATTCTACGCGCGTCCGCGCAGCCGCGCCGTCACCCCGCGGCGCCCCTGTGCTAGAGTGCGCGGGGAGGAGGACGACGGCCATGGCGGACGCGGTGCATCTCGGCAGCGGCAAGGTGCGGGAGCTGTACGCCCTCGACGACGAGCGGCTGCTGCTCGTCGCCTCGGACCGGATCTCGACGTTCGACGTGGTACTGCCCACCGAGATCCCCGACAAGGGCCGGGTCCTGACCGGCCTGGCCGCCTTCTGGTTCACCCGGACACGCGCGATCACTCCGAACCACCTTTTGGCGGTCCGGCCCGATGGGCGGTCCACCGAGTGCCGGCGCCTGAAGATGCTCCCGATCGAGTGCGTGGTGCGCGGCTATCTGTCCGGCTCCGGCTGGAAGGACTACGGCAAGACCGGCCAGGTCTGCGGCCACCGGCTCCCGGCGGGGCTGCGCGAGTCGGACCGGCTGCCCGAGCCGATCTTCACCCCGGCCACCAAGGCGCAGAGCGGACACGACGAGAACATCACCGGCGCGCAGGCGGCGGCCCTGGTCGGCGCCGAGCGCTTCGCGCAGGTCGAGCGGCTGTCGATCGCGCTCTACCGCTTCGCGGCGGACTACGCCCGGGCTCGCGGCATCATCATCGCCGACACCAAGTTCGAGTTCGGGGTGGACCGCGACGGCCGCCTCCTGCTGGGCGACGAGGCGCTCACCCCCGACTCCTCGCGCTTCTGGCCCGCCGACGAGTACGCCCCGGGCGGACCGCAGCCCTCGTACGACAAGCAGTACGTGCGCGACTACTGCGAGAAGATCGGCTGGGGCAAGACCTACCCCGGCCCCGAGCTGCCGGCCGACGTGGTGGCGGGCACCCGCCGCCGCTACGTGGAGGCCTTCGAGCGGCTCACCGGGCTCCGCTTCGACGACTACCTGGCAAACCCCGCCATCGTGCTGGCCTGATCGCGCTCACCCGCTCCCGTTGGCGGGAGCGGGCAGGGTGCGGGGTTCACGGGCGAGGCGACGATCTCCTGAGGGCCCAGGCGAGCCCGAGACCGCCGACGCCGATCAGCAGCCCGTCGACGATCCGCACGGGCGGCGGCAAGAGCGGGCACCAGAAGGCCAGCCCCACCGCGTAGGTGACCGCGGCCCACCCCGGGAGCGCGCCGCTCCGGGTAATCGCGCGGGCGAGCCAGATGGCGCCGATCGCGAGCAGCAGCAGGCCCAGGAGCATCACCAGCAACGCGGCGCCGCGATAGATGAGCCCGATCAGGGCGGCGACCGCCCCGGTGCCCTCCAGGTACTGCCGGCCGATCGCGGGCAAGGCGTACAGCTCCACGCCGAGCGTCGGCAGGATGAGGGCCACGCCCACCCCGCTGAGCAGCGTCGCCCGCCGGGACCGGGTCTCGACGCCGGCCGCGGCCAGGCGGGCGTGCAGCGCCGGCAGGGCGCACAGCAGGAGGACGAAGCCGATCAGCGCGAGGTAGTGCGCGATGAGCCACCGGGCGGACGTGACCGCCACGGCTGCGCCCGCCAGGGTCTCGGCTGGAGTTCGCGGGTCGAAGGGAAAGAGTTCATGTTGTCTTCAGGCCCCTCCGCGTCCGACATAGCCGAGGCGCCGGTCGCGCCCGCGCAACGCGCGTGGTCGCGCCCGCGCCGGCCCGTAACCGCCCCCGCCCGGCGTGCTCACCAGCACGCGGTCCCCGCGCTCGAGCACGTGCTGGCGCCGGTGGTCGATCTTCCGGCCGTTGATGCGCACGTCGCCGAGCCCGCCCGCCCCTCCACCGGCGAGCCCCGGCGCCGGGAAGCGCGTGCGCTCGGCCATGAAGCTCATCACGATCGGCCGCGGGGACTCGCTCTCGATCAGGATGTCCTGGCCGAGCCCGCCCCGGAAGCGGCCGCGCCCGCCCGAGCCGGGCCGCATGCGCTTGTAGTGGAAGAAGAGCGGGCTGTTGCGCTCGGCGACCTCGACCGGCGTGCTCGAGATGTTGCTCGGCCACGAGAGCACGTGCTCGCCGTCCTTCTGCGCGGTCGCCCCCATCCCCCCGTTGAAGAACAGGACGGTGGTGTAGGGACGTCCGTCGTCCCGCACCCCGGACTGGGCCACCGCCCAGAGCGGCGAGCCGGCCGCGGCCGCGACCCGCTCCGGGATCACCTGGTGCAGGGCGCCCAGGATCAGGATCGGCACGTAGTGTCCGGTCTGCGCGCGGCTCACCACCGCCGCCGGGAACTTCGGGTTGAGCAGGCAGCCCTCGGGAGCCTCCACCTTCACCGGCCGGTACATCCCCTCGTTGTTGGGCAGGCCCGGGAGCAGCGCGCACCGGACCGCGTAGGCGGTCATGGCGTAGGTGTAGGCCATCACGCAGTTGATGGCCCGCGGCTGGGCCGGCGAGGTGCCGGTGAAGTCGGCCACGATCTCGTCGCCCCGGACGGTCAGCGCGACCTGGAACCGGTAGGGCGCCTCGAAGCCGTCGGTGTCGATGCGGTAGCGGTAGGTGCCGTCGGGGACCGCACGGATGGCCTCGCGCATGGCGCGCTCGGACCGGGTGAAGAGCTCGTCGGCCAGGCCCTCGAGCGAGTCGAGCCCGTACTCCTCCATGAGGCGACGCACCCGGCTCTCCATCAGCTCGTTGGCGCTCACCTGCGCCCAGATGTCGCCCACCGTCTGGTCCGGCGTGCGCACGTTGGCGCGCAGCAGCCCGAGCAGGGTCTCGTCCACCTGGCCCGCGCGGATGAGATGGGTCAGCGGGATATGCAAGCCCTCCTCGAACAGCTCGCGCGCCTCGATGGCCCGGATGCGGCCGCCGATGTCCGGCATGTGGGCCGTGGTCGCGGCAAAGGCGACCAATCGCGGTTGACCGCCCTCCTTCAGGAGGAAGATCGGCTTCACCAGGCAGACGTCGCTCATGTGGCCGGTGCCCTGCCACGGGTCGTTGGTGATCAGCACGTCGCCCGGCCGCATGCCCCCGGCGCCGAACGCGCCCAGGAAGTGCCGGACGGTCGCGGGCAGCGTGCCGATGAAGGACGGGATGCTGCCCGAGTTCTGGGCGAGGGCGAACCCCCGCGCGTCGGTGAGCACGCAGGCGAAGTCGTTGGCCTCGTTGGAGAGGGTGGAGAACGACGTGCGCACGATGGCCTTGGCCGCCTCGTCCACCACCGAGATCACGCGCGTCCACAGCACCTCGAGCGTGATCGCGTCGAACCGCGCGCTCATGGTCTTCTCCCCCTCCCCTCCGGGGAGAGGTCGGGGTGAGGAGTCAGGGTCATCACGATGTTGCCGGTCGCGGCCACGCGCGCGGTGGCCCCGGGCCCGACCACCAGCGTGGAGCCCTCCTCCTCCACCACCGCGGGCCCGGCCAGCTCGTCGCCCGCGCCCAGGCGATAGCGGTCGTACACCGCGGTCTCCACCCAGCCGTCGGCGTCCGGGAACCAGGCGCGCCGGGTGCCCTTGAGGGCCCCGTGCGCTCCCCGCCCGGCCTGGCCCTCGAGCACGACCTCGCTGCCCGACACCGGGGCCCGGACCGCCACCCGGACGTTGATGAACTCCACCGGCACGCCGGGCGGTGTCAGCGCGAACTTGTCGCGGTACGCGGTCTCGAAGGCCGCGCGCAGGGCGGCGCGCCCGGCCTCGCTGTCCTGGTAAGGCCCGGCCGGCAGCGGCACCACCAGGTCGAAGCCCTGCCCCAGGAAGCGGCCGTCGGCCAGGCGCTGCACCGTCGCGCTCTCGAGCTTGAGCCCGGTCAGGGCGAGGACCGCCCGCGCCTCGTCCTCGAGCCGCGCGAACGCGGCCTCGAGCGCCGCGATGCTCCCCCGGTCGAGCCGGATGCCGACGGTGGCGACGCGGTCCACGCGGGCCGGGGCCACCAGCAGGCCGAGCGCCGAGGCCACCCCCGCCGAGGGCGGGCAGACGACGCGCCCGATGCCGAGCTTGCGCGCCACCGAGTAGGCGTGCACCGGCCCCGCGCCACCCGTGCAGAGCAGCGCGTAGTCGCGCGGATCGCGCCCGCGCTCGGCGATGTGCACGCGGGCCGCGCCCGCCATGCTCTCGTTGACGATGTCGTGGATGCCCCACGCCACCCGGATGGATTCGAGCCCGAGCCGGCGCGAGAGGCCCTCGACCGCGGCGAGCGCCGCCGGCATGTCGACCGCCACCTCGCCGCCCGCGAAGTAGTCCGGGTTGAGGTAGCCGAGCAGGAAGTCGGCGTCGGTGACGGTGGGCTCGCGACCGCCGAGCCCGTAGGAGGCCGGGCCCGGATAGGAGCCCGCGCTGCGCGGCCCGACCTTCAGGAGGCCGATCTCGTCCACCGCCGCGATGCTGCCGCCGCCCGCCCCGATCTCGATCAGCTCGATGGTGGAGATCCGGATAGGCAGCCCGCTGCCCTCGATGAAGCGCCGCTGTCGCGCGGCCTCGAAGCTGTAGGCGGTCAGCGGCTCGCCGCCGTCCACCAGCGAGAGCTTGGCGGTGGTCCCGCCCATGTCGAAGGCCAGCACATTGCCCTCGCTGTCCGGCCGGCCGAAGAAGGCGGCCGCGATCGCGCCCGCGGCCGGGCCCGACTCCAGCATCTGCACCGGCACCCGCTGCGCCTCCTGCACGTGGGTGAGCCCGCCGCTCGAGAGCATCAGCAGGAGCGGCGCCGGGATGCCCAGCTCCGACACGCGCCGCGCCAGCAGGGCCAGGTACTTCTCGGCCAGCGGCTTGATGTAGGCGTTGGCCGCGGTGGTGGAGGCCCGCTCGTACTCGCGGATCTCCGGCGCCACCTCGTGGGAGGTGGTCACCGCGAGGCCGGGATGGCGCTTCGCGATCAGCCGGGCCGCCTCCGCCTCGTGGCGCGGGTTGGCGTAGGCGTGCAGGAACACCACCGCGACCGCCTCCACCCCGGCCCGGGCCAGCGCGTCCGCGCGCGCGGCCAGCATCCGCGTGTCGAGGCGGCGGGCGATCCGGCCGTCGGCCCGCGTGCGCTCGGCCACCTCGAGCCGGAGGTGACGCGGCACGAGGGGCTCAGGCTTGGCGATGGCCAGATCGTACAGCTCGTACTTCCGCTCGCGGCCGATCTCCAGCGTGTCCGCGAAGCCCGCGGTGGTGATCAGGCCGGTGACCGCGCCCTTGCGCTCGATCAGCGCGTTGGTGAAGAGGGTGGTGGCGTGGACGGTCCGGGTGAACGCGGCCGGATCGAGCCGCGCCTGCTCGAGCAGCGCGGCCGCCCCGCCCGCCACCGCTCGGGCCGGATCGTCGTGGGTTGTGAGGACCTTGCGGCTCCACCGCCGCCCGGTGTCGTGGTCGTACACCACCACGTCGGTGAACGTGCCGCCGATGTCGATCCCGAGCGAGTACTGCGCCACCGCGCTTCCTCCTCCGTTAGTCGTGACTGGTCCGGGGCGACACCGGGAAGCCGGCCGGGTGGCGCCGGGCCGGCCCCCTGCGGGGCGCCGCAGCGGGCCCCCCGAGTCCGGTGCGCCGCTCGAAGAGCGGCGAATCCGGCGAGTGGGTGACGGAGGCGCCCCGCAGGGGGCCGGCCCGGCGACAGGACCCGGCCGCCTCGCGCGTGATCGAGCCGGCTTCCGCGCGGGCGTTCTCTCGCACCGGCTAGCGCGCCTTGAGCCGGAGGTCCTCCATCGGCGCCGAGTAGGCGAAGCCGGGGATCAGGTTCGCCCCGCTCTCCTCCACCCGCGGGCCGACCCCCCAGATGAACGCCAGCTCGTAGATCGGGATGTTCAGGACCTCGTCGTGGATCGTCTTCTGGATCTGGGCGAGCAGCGCCTCGCGCTTCTTGGGGTCGAGCTCGCGCCCCTGCCGCACGTAGAGATCGTCGATGTCGGGCCGGCTGCCGTAGGCGTAGATGCCGTTCCTGGTGGCGTAGGGCTCGAGGCGGGTCGCCGCGTTGCCGAAGGCCGCGGTGATCACGAGGATGACCCCGTGGAGCTTCTTCTCCCGCCACGCCGTGAAGTAGGCGGCGCGCTCCATGGTCCGGGCGCGCGTGCGGATGCCCACCGCCTGCAGGTAGCCCTGGATGGCCTCGCCCATGGAGTTGTAGGGCGGGAACGGATAGAAGTCGCCGCCGTCGAAGCCGTTGGGGTAGCCCGCCTCGGTCAGGAGCTTCCTGGCCTGCGCCGGATCGTAGGCCGGCGGCTCGTAGGGCACCGCGTACTGGAAGATGCGCGGCACGATGCTGCCGGTGAGCCGCGAGAAGCCGAGGGTCTCCGCCTGGTTCACCGCCTTCCGGTCGATGGCGTGGCTCGCGGCCAGCCGCACCCGCCGGTCGTGCCAGGGCGACTTGGGGTCCCACTGGTCGGGCAGCTCGAGCCAGAAGGCGCCGGAGAGCAGCGGGGCCACCACCTTGAGACCCGGGGTCCGGCGGGTCGCCTCCGCGGTGGAGCCGGTCAGCAGGTAGACGATGTCCACCTCGCCGGCGCGCAGGGCGGCCGCGCGCGTGGTCTCCTCCGGCATCGAGCGCATGACCAGGCGCTTCACCGAGGGCGCCTTGCGCCAGTAGGCGTCGAAGGCCTCGAGCACGATCTCGACGCCGGGCTTGAAGGCGACGACCTTGTAGGGGCCGGCCCCGACCGGCGCGGTCTTGAAGCCGTCCTCGCCCACCTGCTGCACGTACTTCTTCGGCACGATCCAGGCGGCGCCGGAGGCGGTGGTGCCGTAGAAGGTCATGAAGTCGCCCCAGGGCTCCTTGAGCACGAAGCGGACCTGGGCGGGCGACAGCACCTGCACCTCCTTGACCTTGTCCTTCAGCAGGGCGGCGCTGGCGCCCTTGTAGCGCTCGAACGAGAACTTCACGTCCTCGGCGGTCACCGGCTCACCGTTGTGGAAGCGCGCGTTCTTGCGGAGCGTGAACGTGTAGGAGAGGTGATCCTTCGACTCCTGCCACGACTCGGCGAGGCTCGGGGTGCTGAGCCCGCCCGGCATCGGCTTCACCAGCGCGTCGTGGACCGCGTAGAGCACCATGAACGGGGTGTTGAACGCCTCGGTCTCCGCCGGATCGAGCCACTTGGCGGCGAGGGTGACGTGCAGCCCCCAGCGCATCTCGCCCTCGGCGGCGACGGCCGGGCCGGAGACGGCGACGATCGAGAGCGCGACGGCGAGCAGCGGCAGGGCCGCGACGAGCGGCAGGCGGGCCGGACGGGTCATGGGCCTCCTAGAAGATGGCCAGCGGGTGCGCGGGCGCCCCGGTGGCGCCCACCAGCCGCAGCGGGGTGGCGGTGAACAGGAACTCGTTGCGGCCTTCCTCCGCGCAGGCCCGGGCCAGACGCTCGGGATCCGAGTTGTCGATGAGGGCCAGGCCCAGGAACGGAATGGCCAGGTGGGCGGACATGCCGAAGCCCGGGTAGCCGCTCGGGCGCTCGTCCATCATGTCCCACGAGATGCCCGCGATGTCCTTCTCGCGGAACCACTCCAGACACGATACGTGCAGACCCGGGTGCTCCGAGATCCGGGGCTTCCAGTCCGGGTTCTCGGCGCGGAACTTCTCGTCCCCGCTGCGCACCACCACCACGTCCCCCGGCTCCACCTTCACGCCGGCCCGCCGCTCCGCCTGGTCGAGCTCCTTCGGAGTCACCGGGCGGCCCACCGTGACGTAGCCCTCCTTGCGCCCGGCCGCGATGTCGAGGAACACCCCGCGGGTGGTGATCCCGCGTTCGAAGATCGGATCGATCGGGCACCAGGTGGCGCCCTCGGTGGAGAGGCTGGCCGCGAAGGGGCGCCCGTTGTACAGCTCGCCGTCCCAGCCCACGTGGCAGAGCGCGTCCACGTGGGTGATCCAGAAGCCGTGATAGACCATGTCGAAGCGGTCGAGCACCACGTCCACCCGCTCGCGCTTCGAGGGGAAGGTGGCGTGGTACATGTACACCGGCCGCGGGATCACGTCGCGCGCGAGGGAGACGGTGCGCCCCTTCTTGATCAGCCGCTGGGCCTGCGCCTGCTTGGCGGGGGTGATCAGGTTCACGGTGCCGAGCTGGTCGTCGTGGCCCCAGCGGCCCCAGTTGTTCAGCTCCTTGAAGTAGGCCTCGACCCGGTCGCGGGTGGGCAGTGCATCGGCCATGGGACGAATCCTTTCCTAGCGGCGCGGCGAGCCGGACGCCGACCGCGGACGCGACGTTGAGGAGCGGGAGGACGGGGCCCGGAGCGTCACGGGCGAGAAGGTAGCACGCCCGGTCAGCCCAGCACCACCGCCTCGGCCGGCCGCCGCGGGCTCGGGGCGGCGGGCCGCGTGGGCACGCCCAGCCGGAAGGCGAACGTGGGCTGCCAGGCCGGGTCGCCGGTCAGGGCGGCCAGCGCCTCCGCCGCGCGCGGGGCCTTGCCCTGCTCGCGCTCGCGGTCCACCAGCTCCACCGGCTGGTTGATCGGCTGCATCGCGAGCCCGCGCGCGGTGGCCATGAGGTGCAGGCGCTGCCAGCGCTGCCCCGCGCGCAGGGCCTGCGGGCGATCGTAGAGGTCGTGCACCGCGATCAGGCCGAAGAGCGGGCTCGTGGGCACCTGGACGTCGCGGGTGGCGTCCAGCCAGTAGCGGTGGCTCGTCTCGGCGGACAGCGGCGGTAGCAGCTTGGCCGCCGCGGTGAGGAGCGGGCCGAGGCCGGCCGCGTCCACGGTCAGCCCGTCGCGCAGGCGCTGCACGTCGGCCCGGCGGTGCCGGAACCACCGGTCGCTCGCCGCGACCATCGCCGCGTCCGCGACGATGGCCTCGGTGGCGCCGATCACCAGGTCGCCGAACTGCCGGCGCTCGCCCGGCGCCGAGAAGAGGAAGAGGCGCAGGTCGGGGTCGTCCTGGAAGCTCGCCCACATCGCCTCGAGCATCTCGGGCGGAACCGCGCGGCCGGCCGCGTACGCGCCCCGGTCGGTGTGCCGGCGCGGGATGGCCCCCGCGAGCGCGTCGGGCCGCGGGCGGGCGGGGCGCAGCTCGAGGATCGCGACCGGCGCGGGGCCCGGCGTCGCGGCGGCCGCGCCGAGCGGGCCGGCGGCGAGGTCGATCGCGAGCTCGTAGCCGGCGACACGGGCGGCGCGGCTCATGTTCTCGAGCGCGCAGCCGAGGCCGATGTGCAGCTCGCGCAGGTAGGGATCGAAGGCGCCGAGGTTGCGCCTCGTGTCGGCGTGCAGCTCGATCCGCGTGCCGGTCATGCGGAAGAGCCACGGCTGCGTGTTGTGGGGATTCGCGGCCAGGATGCCGGCCCGCACCAGACCGAGCGGCCCCGTCGCCGCGTCGCTCGGCCACGCGGTCCAGGGCTCGTAGGCCGGCCCGGTGCCCGGCGCGAGCACGCCCTGGTCGTGGGCACGCCAGACCAGCCCCCCGGCGACCACGATGGTCACCGCCCCCGCGCCCGTCAGGAAGGCCCGACGCTTCACGCGATGCACGGTAGCATGCCGGGCGGTTGACCGCCCGTCGGGGCCCGTGCTACAAGCGGGGCTACCGCAACGGCACCGCGACCCGCCCGGCCCGGCAAGGAGGCCCCGCCATGGATCTCAACTACACCGCCGAGGACGTCGCCTTCCGCAAGCAGGTCCGCGCGTGGCTCGAGCAGAACATGCCGCGGCAGATCAGGAGCCTCGAGGAGCGCCGGGCCTGGCACCGCCGGCTCTACGAGGGCGGCTACCTCGGCATGGGGTGGCCCCGGGAGTACGGCGGCCAGGGCGCGCGGCCGATGGAGCAGGCGATCGTGGCGGACGAGATGGCGCGCGCCGGGGCACCCGCGCCCACCAACGGGCTCGGCCTGGGCATCGTCGGCCCCACCATCGTGGTGCACGGCACCGACGCGCAGAAGCGCCGCTATCTGAAGAAGATCCTCACCGCCGAGGAGATGTGGTGCCAGCTGTACTCGGAGCCGAACGCGGGCTCGGACCTGGCCGCGCTCCGCACCGCGGCCGAGGACAAGGGCGACCACTTCCAGGTCAACGGCCAGAAGATCTGGACCAGCGGCGGGGCCATCGCGGACTGGGGCCTCCTGCTCGCCCGCACCGATCCGACGGCGCCGAAGCACCGCGGCATCAGCTGCTTCCTCATGAACATGCGCCAGCCCGGGGTGGACGTGCGCCCGCTCAAGCAGATCACGGGCTCCTCCGAGTTCTGCGAGGTGTTCATGACCAACGCGCGCGTCGAGAAGGACAACCTCATCGGCCGCCTCGGCGAGGGCTGGGGCATCGCCCAGACCACCCTCGGCTACGAGCGCGGCGGGCGCGCGCTGGCCCGTATCACCACCTACGCCTCCCAGTACAACCAGCTCGTCGACGCCGCGCGCCGGCTGAAGCGCAATGGCCGGCCCATCCTGGACGACTCGGTGACCCGCCAGAAGCTCGGCCGCATCTGGGCCGACCTCGAGGTCGAGCGCTACGGGGCCCTGCGGGTGCTGACCATGCTCGAGCGCGGCGAGCATCCGGGCGCGGGCGGCTCGCTCACCAAGCTCTCCTACTCGGAGTTCGAGAAGCGCTTCATGGAGCTGGCCCAGGAGATCCTCGGGCCCTACGGCCAGCTCACCGACGGCGTGCCGCCCGAGTTCCGTCTGGAAGTCGACACCGCGGTGGGCGATCACGGCACCTGGGCCTACGCGTTCCTGTGGTCGCGTGCCGGGACCATCTACGCGGGCTCCTCGGAGATCCAGAAGAACGTCATCGGCGAGCGGATCCTGGGATTGCCCAAGGAGGCCCGCGCCGACCGCGTCGGAGGCGCGCGATGAACTTCTCGTTCAGCGAGGATCAGGTCCTCCTCCGCAGCTCGGTGCGCGCCGCGCTGGACGAGGAGTGCAAGCCCGCCCACGTGCGGGCGATGATCGAGGACCCGCGCGGGTACAGCGACGCGCTCTGGGGCGAGATGGCCAAGCTCGGCTGGCTCGGCCTGCCCCTCGCCGAGGAGCACGGGGGCGCCGGTCTGGGCTTCGTGGAGCTGGCCCTGGTGCTGGAGGAGATGGGCCGCGCGGCGTATCCCGGCCCCTACTTCGCCACCGTGGTGCTGGCCGGGCTCGGCCTCTCGCTCGCGGGCAGCGCCGCGCAGAAGGAGAAGTGGCTGCCCGCCATCGCCTCCGGGCGCGCCCGGGGCACCGCCGCCCTGCTGGAGGAGGCGCTCGACTGGGATCCCGCCTCCACCACCGCCACCGCGACGCGGACCGCCGCCGGCTGGACGCTCGACGGGGTGAAGCGCTTCGTGCCCTGGGCGCACGTCGCCGACGTGGCGCTGGTGCCCGCGCGCGCGCCCGAGGGCGTCTCGCTCTTCCTGGTGGATCCGCGCGCGGCCGGCGTCACCCTCACCCCGATGGTCGGCATCGATCTCGCCGGCCGCTGGTCCGAGATGCGCCTGCGCGGCGTGGCGGTGCCGGGCGACGCGCTGGTGGGGGCGGCGGGCGGGGCCGGCCCGGTGCTGGAGGCCCTGCTGCGCCGGGCCGCGGTCGGGGCCTCCGCCGAGATGCTGGGCGCGGCGCGGCGCTGCCTCGACATGAGCGTGGGCTACGCCAAGGTGCGCGAGCAGTTCGGCCAGCTCATCGGCTCCTACCAGGCCATCCGCCACCGCTGCGCGGAGATGCTGCTCGAGGTGGAGAACGCGCACTCCGCGGTCTACTACGCGGCGTGGGCCCTCGCCGCCGGAGCGGAGGACGCCCCGATGGCCGCCTCGGTGTGCAAGTCGTACGTGAGCGAGGCGGCGCGCACGGTGTGCGGCGACGCGATCCAGGTGCACGGGGGCATCGGCTTCACGTGGGAGTACGACCTGCACCTCTACTTCAAGCGCGCCAAGGCGCTCGAGCCGCTCTACGGCGACGCCGCCTACCACCGCGAGCTGATCGTGCGCGCCCTCACCGGCTGATGGCCCCGCACGAAGAATCACTCCCTCGGGGCGCGCTGGATGGCATCCGCGTCGTCGACCTGACCTCCTACATCGCCGGCTCGTACGGGGCGATGATGCTCGCCGACCTCGGGGCCGACGTGGTCAAGGTCGAGGGCATCGAGGGCGACTCGTTCCGCGAGCTGCCGGGCTTCTACGGCTGGAACCGGGGCAAGCGCTCGGTGGCGGTCAACCTGAAGGCCCCGGACGGGCGCGCCATCGTCCATCGCCTCGCCCGGGGCGCCGACGTGGTGATGGAGAACATGCGCCCCGGCGTGGTCGAGCGCCTCGGGGTGGACTACGAGACCTTGCGCGCCCTGAACCCGCGCCTGATCTACGCCACCGTCACCGCCTTCGGCTCCGACGGGCCGTACCGGGAGCGCCCCGGCTTCGACCCGCTGCTGCAGGCGATGGGCGGGGTGATGACCCTGCAGGGCTTCGGGGGGCCGCCCCAGTACCTGCGCGTCGCGGTCACCGACTACTACTGCGCCTCGCTCAACTGCCAGATGGTGCTCGCCGCGCTCTTCGCGCGCGAGCGCACCGGTCGCGGACAGCGCGTGCAGACCTCGCTCTTGCAGGCGGTGCTCGCGCTGCAGTCCGGCAACGTGGTGGCCTACCCGGGCCACGAGGTGGTCTACCGGAGCACGCCCACCTACCGGCTCTACCAGGGTCGCGACGGGGAGTGGTTCTTCCTGGCGGTGGGCAACCAGTCCTTCTGGATGAAGCTCTGCAAGGCCATCGGTCGCGAGGATCTGGCCCAGGACCCGCGCTTCGGCTCCTGGATGGCCCGGCGCGACAACGCGGACGTGCTGATGCCGCTGCTCGAGGAGGCCTTCGGCTCCAAGCCGGCGGCGGAGTGGGTGCAGATCCTGGCCGCCCACGACATCCCGGCCGCGCTCACCCAGTCGCTGCAGGAGTTCATGCGCGATCCGGCCGTGCTCCACCACCGGATGATCGTCGAGTACGACCACCCGGAGCTCGGGCCGCTCCGGCTCATGGGCCAGCCGCTCCGCTTCTCCGACACGCAGGCCCCCGACGCGGGCCCGCCCCCGCTGCTCGGCCAGCACACCGCCGAGGTCCTGCGCGAGGCGGGCTACTCCGACCCCGAGATCGCCGACCTGCGCCGCCGCGGCGTGGTGGCCGGCAAGGACATGCCCTCATGAGCGATCCCGCGAGCAGGTACGAAGCGATCCGCTACGAGCAGGCCGACGGGGTGGCCACCGTGACCCTGAACCGCCCCGACGTGCACAACGCGATGAACCAGGCGATGCGGCGCGAGCTGCTCGAGGTCTTCACGCGCCTGCGCACCGACGACACGGTGCGCGCGGTCGTGGTCACCGGCGGGGGCGACAAGGCCTTCTCCGCCGGCGCCGACATCCGCGAGTTCCTGGAGCCGCCGGTGCCCACCCAGTTCCGCGAGGCGCGCCGGCGGATCGACTTCCGCCGCGACATGGAGCGCTGTCCCCAGCCGATCATCGCGGCCATCCGCGGGTACGCCTTCGGGGGCGGCCTCGAGCTGGCCCTGGCCTGCGACATCCGCATCGCCGCCGAGGACGCGCAGCTCGGGCTCACCGAGATCAACCTGGCCATCATCCCCGGCGGCGGCGGCACCCAGCGGCTGCCGCGGCTGGTGGGCCGCGGCAAGGCGCTCGAGATGATCCTGACCGGCATGCGCATCCCCGCCGCGGAGGCGCTGCGCATCGGCCTGGTGGAGCGCGTGGTGCCGGTGGCGCAGCTACAGGTTGCCGCCCAGGAGCTCGCCCGCTCGCTCGCCGACAAGGCGCCGGTGGCCCTGCGCTACGCGAAGGAGGCGGTGGTGGGCGGCCTCGGCCTGCCCCTCGAGGACGGCATCCGCCTCGAGAACGACCTCGCCACCCTCCTGCGCACCACCGAGGACCGCATCGAGGGCGCCCGCGCCTTCGTAGAAAAGCGCAAGCCCCGCTGGACCGGCCGTTAGGAGGGGGTCAGGTCTTGAATTACGACATTTTGAGAACGAGAGGGCTTACCGCGCGCGCGGAAATGTCGTAATTCAAGACCTGA
>DATIFV010000104.1:0-8566 GCA_035455085.1 Candidatus Methylomirabilota bacterium
GCCGATGGCGACGGATCGATCGTACGTGGCGGAGAACCGGGTCCAGCTCGACCGGCTGCGCGGGCTGGTGGGGCGGCTGAGCGACGGGCAGCTGTCACGGCCGCTGGCCGCCGGCTGGACGGTGGCGGGCGTGCTGGCCCACCTGGCCTTCTGGGACCACCGCATCGTGACCCTGCTCGACGCCTGGGGCGCCGACGGCCGCGGGACTCCCCCGGCCGCCATCGACGAAGCGGCGGTGGACTGGATCAACGACGCGGGAAAGCCCCTGTGCCTCGGGTTGCCACCCCGGACCGCCGCGCGGCTCGCGGTGGAGGCGGCGGTGGCGGCCGACGCCCGGGTGGCCGCCCTGTCGGATGTTGCCCTCGCCGCGAACGCAGCCGCGGGCGGCCCGATCAGCGTGCGGCGCGCCGAGCACCGGCGCGAGCACCTCGACGAGATCGAGCGGGCGCTCGCCGCTGGCTGAGCCGGCCTACCAGCCGGAGTAGATCCCCTCCCGGGTGGTCGGGGCGGGTCCGCGGGTCTGGTCCCACTGCTTCTGCATAAGGACCTGGTAGAGCCCGATCGAGCCGTGGGCGAAGGCCACCGACGAGCACGTGAGGTAGAGCAGCCACGTCCGGTACACCTGCTCGCCCACGAGCGCCCGCGCCTCGTCCGCGCGGGCCTTCAGGCGCTCGGACCAGTGCCGACAGGTGCGCGCGTAGTGCAGGCGCAGGTTCTCCAGGTCGAGCAGCTCCCACCCCGCCCGCTCCATCTCGGTCAGGGTCTCGGTGACCCCGGAGAGGTCGCCGTTGGGGAACACGTAGCGATACAGGAAGTCGGTCTGGCTGGTGCGCTTCCAGTGGAACTCGTGATGGATGCCGTGGTTGAGATAGAGCCCCCCGTCCACGAGCATCTGCTTGACCCGCCCGAAGAACGACGGGTAGTTCGGGATGCCGACGTGCTCGATGACCCCGATCGCCGCGATCTTGTCGTAGCGCGCGTCCGCGGGCAGGTCCCGGACGTCGCGGTACTCCACGAGGCACCGGTCCTCGAGGCCTTCCCGCTTGATGCGCGCGGCCGCCCACTCCGCCTGCTGCCGCGACAGGGTCACCCCGTGGGCGCGGACGCGGTAGTGCTGCGCGGCCCAGATGCTGAACCCGCCCCACCCGCAGCCGATGTCGAGCACCCGCTCCCCCGGCTGCAGGCGCAGCTTGCGGCAGACCAGGTCGAGCTTGTCCTCCTGCGCCTGCTCGAGCTTGCCGTCCGGATCGCGATAGTAGGCGCAGGTGTAGACCATCAGCGGGTCGAGGAAGAGCGCGTAGAAGTCGTTGGAGACGTCGTAGTGGTGCGAGATCGCCTGCGCGTCGAACTCCTTGGACCGGGCCGGGCTCATGGCGCTACCTCCCGCATGCCGAAGATGGAATCGAAGACGATCCGCCGCCGCGCCGCCTCCCAGCCCAGCACGCGGCGCACCCCCCATCGGGCCACCGCCTCGGGCAGACCGGAGAGCCACCGCTGCACCCACGTGAGCTCGCCGGCGCCGTAGCGCGCCACGATCTGCCGCGCGTAGCCGTCGAGCGGGACGCGGTCCCGCAGGAGCGCGGTCACCGCCTCCGCGGCCAGCCGCCCGCTGCGGATGGCCGGCCCGATGCCTTCCCCCGACAGGTCCCGGGCGAGCCCGGCCGCGTCGCCGACGAGGCAGAAGCGCGCCCCGTGCAGCCGGCGCGGCGCCTGGCGGCGCACCACGTAGGCGTGGCCCTTGAAGGGCTCGAGCGGCAGCCCCTCGGGCAGCCGCCCCGAGGCGCGCAGGGCCGCGAGCAGGGCGTCGCGGCGGCGGGGCAGGCTGCCGTCGCCGCCCTGCGTGCAGCCCACGCCGATGTTGATGAAGTCGCGCTTGGGAAAGTACCAGCCGTAGCCGCGCAGGTCCGGCTCCAGGTAGAGCTCGGGCGCGCCTAGGAAGGGCTCCAGGCGCTCGGCCCACTCGGGCGGCAGCCGGGTCTCGCTCTCCTGCGCCACCACCACCTCCTCGCGCTCGGAGACCCGGCCGAGCGCCCGCGCCACCGGGCAGCGATGCCCGCCCGCCCCGATCAGGGCCGGCGCCTCGAAGGCGCCGCGGTCGGTCTCGACGCGGACGCGATCGGAGAGCTCGGCCACCGCGGAGACCCGGAGCCCCCAGCGGACGTCGGCCCCGGCCGCGGCGGCCCGCTCGAGCAGGTAGTGGTCGAACTCGCGCCGGATGATCCCGTAGCTCGTGGGCCGCCGCCAGGCGGTCTCGTGGCGCGTGCCGTCGAACTCGAGCACGCAGGCGTCGAAGGGCTGGATGGTCAGCGGGTACTTGTCGGGATCCACCTCGAGGTCGGCGAGGGCCTCCGGGGTCACCCAGCCCGCGCAGATCTTCACCCGCGGAAAGACCGCCCCGTCCAGCACCAGCGGCCGAAGGCCCGCGGCGGCGAGCCGCCAGGCCGCGGTGCTGCCGCCCGGCCCGCCGCCCACCACGATGACGTCGTGGTCCATCACCGCCTCCACAGCGACAGGAAGATCCCGAGCTTGGCGAGCGGGGTCAGCCGCACGTTCTCCACCGCGTTGGCCACCTCCATCGTGGCGAACAGATCGCCGTCGAGGTCCAGCCGGCCCTGCACGTAGGCCTCCGCGAAATTGTACGGCGTCGGGTTGCGGATCAGCGAGAGGAACGTCTCCGGGCTCTTGATGACCGCGGTGCACACCGGGGCGTCCGGGCCCACGCGCACCTCCCGGCCGTCCCAGAGGCGGAACGCGAAGGAGGCGGGCACCTCGCCGAAGACGCGGCGCAGGATGGCGGCGGCGCGGGCGGGAGTCGGGGTCGGGGTGAGGAAGGCCAGCATCAGCCGCGCAGGGTCTTCATGACCTCGGGGTTGTCGAACGCGCGCCGGGGCTCGCCCTCGAAGATGATCTCCCCGCGGTCGATGGCGTAGAGGCGGTCGGCGACCCGCGAGGCGGTCATGAGGTTGGACTCGGCGATCAGCAGGGAGATGCCCAGGGCCTTGATCTGCTTGACCGCGTCCACGAAGCGGCTCACCACCACCGGGGCCAGCCCCTCGAAGGGCTCGTCGAGCAGCAGGACGGACGGCGACAGGGTCATGGCCCGGCCGATCGCCACCATCTTCTTCTGCCCGCCCGAGAGGTAGAGCCCCCGGCGGCCCGTGAACTGGCCGATCTCGGGGAAGAGCCGGAGGACGCGCTCGTCGATGCCGTTGGCCCCCACCGCGGCGCCCCCCTTCCCGGCGGCCCGGGCCAGCGACTGGCTGATCCGGAAGTTCTCGGCCACCGTGAGGTCGGGGAAGATGCCGGCGTCCTCGGGCGAGTAGCCGATGCCCGCGAGCGCCCGCTCGTGCGCGGGCAGCCGGGTGATGTCGCGGGTGCCGAAGTGGATGCGGCCGCTCTTGACCGGCAGCAGGCCCATGATGCTGTCGATGGTGGTCGTCTTGCCCGCTCCGTTGCGCCCGACCAGACAGACCGACTCCCGGTCCGCGACGATGAGCGAGAGGTTGCGCAGGACCTGGGCGGGGCCGCGGAGGACGTTCAGGCGGTCGAGCTCGAGGATCGCCATCAGGCGGGCTGGGCCCCCAGCAGGTTGGCGGTGACCTGGGCGTTGCCGCGGATCTGGTCGGGGGTGCCGTCGGCCAGGATCGCGCCCTCGTGCATGGCCACGATCCGCGGGCAGTAGGTGAAGACCACGTCCATGTCGTGCTCGACGATGACCGCGGTGATACCGCCCGAGCGCACCACCTGGTTGATGATGTCCATGATCGGGGCCTTCTCCCGCGTGCTCACCCCGCTCGTCGGCTCGTCGAGGAAGAGCAGCTTCGGCCGGAGCGCGTAGGCGACCGCCACGTCGAGCAGCTTCCGCTCGCCCTGGGACAGCCCGCCCGCCGGCACCTCGGCGCGCCCGTCGAGCCCGAACTCCTTGAGCACCGCCATCGCCTCGTCGCGCACCGCGGTGTCCGAGTCGGCCAGCGAGAGCAGTCGCCGGGTCCGGCCTTCCCGGGAAAAGATCGCGAGGGCCACGTTGTCCCGCACCGGGAGCTGGTCGAAGAGGTTGACGAGCTGGAAGCTGCGCGCGATGCCCAGCTCGATCTTCCGGTGGACGGAGGCCCGGGTGATGTCGGCGCCCTGGAACTCCACGCGGCCCGAGTCCGGCGGGATGAGCCCGCTGATCAGGTTGATGAGAGTGGTCTTCCCCGCCCCGTTGGAGCCGATGAGGGCCAGCACCTCGCCCTGGGCCACCGCCAGGTCGACGTGGTCGACCGCGTGGGTCTCCCCGAACGACTTGCTGAGCTGGGTGGTCCTCAGGATGTCCACGCTCAGCTCACCTGGGCCGGCCGCGCGGTGAGCCGCCGGACCGTTCCCACGATGCCGGCGGGGAGCGCGAGCACCATCGTCACCAGCACGACCCCGAGCACGAGCTGCCAGTACACGGTGTAGCCCACCGCGTAGGTCTCCAGATAGTTGTAGATGACCGCGCCCACCACGGGCCCGAAGAAGGTCTGGAAGCCGCCCAGCACCGTGAAGAAGACCATCTTGCCGGAGAAGGTCCAGTGCAGGATGTCGGGGGTGGTGAGCCCGTTCAGGGGCACCCAGAGGGCTCCCGCGACCCCGGTGAACATGCCCGAGATGAGGAACGCCACCCACCGGTAGTGCCAGACCTGCACGCCCACGAACTCGGCGCGCGTCTCGTTGTCGCGGATGGCCTGCAGCGCCTTGCCGAAGGGCGAGTGTACGATGATCCACATCACCGCCACGCAGATCACGAAGACCGCGAGCACGTAGAAGTAGTAGCGGTGCGAGAGGAACTCGAACTTGTCGCCGCCGGCCCGCACCGCGCCCCCTAGCAGGGTCGGGGTCGGGACCCGCAGGCCGTCGGTGCCGCCGGTCACCCAGAAGAACTTGAAGGCGAGGCTCCACAGGACCTGCGAGAGGGCCATGGTCAGGATGCCGAAGAAGATCCGGGTGTAGCGCACGCACAGCAGCCCGAAGAGCGCCGCCACCACCCCGGAGGCCACCGCCCCGCCCACCAGGAACGCCTCCATGGAGTCGAGCTTTGCGTACTTGACGATGAAGGCGACCGCGTAGGCCCCGGTGCCGAAGTAGGCGGAGTGGCCGAAGGAGAGCAGCCCGGTGTAGCCGAGCAGGAGGTTGAAGCCGAGCGCGGCGATCGCGAAGACCAGCCCGTAGGAGAGCAGCACGGTCTGGTAGGGCGGCACCACGAAGGGCAGCGCGATCAGAGCCGCGAGGACCGGCGCCGACCAGGCGAGCACGCGGCGGGGCGGGGCGGTCAGGGAGATCACGCGCGCCCCAGGATGCCCGCGGGCCGCACCAGCAGCACGACCGCCGCCATCAGGTAGAGCACCGCCAGCTCGATCTCCGGGAAGAAGGTGATGCCCGCCTCGCGGACCACCCCCACCATGAGCGCTCCGATCAGCGCCCCTTCCAGGCTGCCGAGGCCGCCGATGACCACCACCACGAAGGCGAGGATCAGGGCGTCCACGCCCATGCCGAGCACCGCCCCCTGCTGGGGCACGATCACCGAGCCGCCGAGGCCGGCCATGAAGCAGCCGAGGGTGAAGGCCTGCACGTACACGCGGTTGACGTTGACACCCAGGGCCGAGGCCATGCGCATGTTCTGCGACGTCGCGCGCAGCACCACCCCGAACTGGGTGCGGTAGACGAAGGCCCAGAGCCCGGCCGCGGCCACCGCGCCGACCACGATCACGACCAGGTTGTAGGTCGGGTAGATGGACTCGCCGATGGTGAGGCTGCCCATCGCCTCGTAGAGCGCGCTCGCCTGCAGGGGATAGGGGCCCCACACCAGGCGCATGACGTCCTCCAGGATCAGGAGGAGGCCGAAGGTGATCAGGAGCTGGTACTCCTCCGCGCGGCGATAGAGCGGCCGCAGCAGGGTGGGCTCGAGCACCGCACCCAGCGCCGCCGCGGCCAGCGCGCCCACCGGCAGCAGCGCGTAGAGCCAGAGGCTCGCCTCGGTGGCACCGCCCAGGGCCCGCCCCACCGCCCACGCGGTCACGTAGGCACCGAAGGCGTAGAGGTTGCCGTGCGCGAGGTTCACGATGCGCATCACCCCGTAGATCAGGCTCAGCCCGCCCGCGATGAGGAACATCACCGAGGCGTAGAGAAGCGCGTTGAGGACGTGGACTACGAGGGTGTCCATGAGCCGCTAAGATGCCTCAACTCAGGGGCCGGCATCAACCCGGAACTGGACGGTGGCCACCTCCGGATCGACCCGGTTCTCGCCGAGGGCGAGCGCGACCAGCGCGGTGTAGGCGCCCGGCTTGAGCCGGCCCTTCAGGTCCACGATCAGCCGATGGGCCTGCACCTCGCGCGAGGTCCCGGCCGCGGCCACCGCGCCGTCGGCACCCAGGATGACGTAGTGGGCCGTGGGCACGTCGACCTTGTCCTCCTCCCCGCGGACCCACAGCGGCTCCCGGACGAGCCGGTACTCGCGCTGGAACTTCTCGAGCCGTTCGATCTCCGGGGTGACCTCCAGCCGGGCGCCCCGGGCGGCGAGGCGCCCGACCCAGGCGCGGCGGGGAATGGCGAAGCGATCGTAGCTGCCGACGCCGAGCGGGTTGTTCAGGTCCCGGAAGACCTGGAGCACCACCGCGGTGTCGGTCCACTTCTCGAGCTGGTAGGGCCCGTTCGTGACCAGGAAGTGCCCCCGGCGCTGGACGAACTGGCGCAGGGCGGCCCAGCGGGTCTGCGCCTCGTCGGCGGCCACCAGCCGCCGGAGCGCCTCCGGGATGTGGTTCCGCCCGGCCAGCTCCTGCAGGATCGCGCCCAGCTCCGCGCGGGTCCTGGGGTCGCGCGCCAGGTCCAGCCAGGGTACCCCGCGCCGGCGGGCCTCCTCGGCGGAGAAGGCGCCCACGCCCCGCTTCACCGCCTCCTCCATCAGCGCGGTGACGTGCCAGGGGACCGCGCTCCACGGGGGGGCGAGCGCCGCGAGCTCCCGGGTGTCGGTGGAGGCCACGTCGAGGTAGACCTCGACGACGGGCACCACGTAGGTGAAGGTGACGTCGCTGTAGCGCCGCACGTCGCTGTCCACCTTCACCACCCGGACCCCGAGCAGCGCGCGGCGCGCCGGCGCGGTGGCGGCCTCGATCGCCGGATCGTACTCCGGCGGTCCTCCCGGGGCGCGCCGGGCGCTCCAGCGCGCGGCGAAGGCGTACGGGTAGAGCGCGTCGGCGGCGGTCACGCGGGTGTTGTCGTGGGCGGCGGAGGCCCACAGGCGATACGTCACCCGGGCCTTCGCGGTCTTGCCCTTCCCCACCGGTGCGAGGGCGCCCGTTCCCGGCTCCGGCCGGAGCGCGTCCTCCGGGATGTCGAGCCCGGAGGCTCCCGCCACCGTCACCTCGGCGGGCACCGCGCGATGGGCGATGAAGCCGGCCCCGTACGGCGCGGCGAGCAGCCCGGGATCCCCCAGCGCGGCCCACAGGAGGCGGCCGGGCCCGTCCGTGAAGCCCGCGATCGGGTTCCAGGCCGCGGCGGGGCGGCCGGCGCCGATCTTCATCCAGCCGTTCCACGGGAAGTCCTTGAGCTTCGCGGTGCGCACGAAGATCTCGGAGCTGAACCCGCGGTGGGAGTCCCAGGCGACGTTCTCGATGCCCTGCGAGAACTCGGCGTTGAAGGCCTCGCGCCGGACCACGTAACCGAGCACCGGGCGCTCGCAGCCGGCGGCGAGGCGCCGCACGAGGCGGCGCTCGAGGTCCGCGCGCTCCGCCGGCCCGTCGTAGGCGAAGGTGACGAGCCGCCGGTAGAGGTCGTCCACGGCCTGGCGCGCGGCCGCGTCGGTGATGGCCGGGGCCTGGAGGAGGTAGGCGTGGAACCATCCCTCCTTGAGCCAGGGCGGCGCGAAGTTGGCCCCGGCGCCCGCGGCCGGGCCGTCGAGGAGCCCGTCGAGATCCACCTGCTCGACGGCCGCGTCCCAGTCCTTCGGCTCGGCGCCGCGATCCTTCGGCGGCCGGAGCAGCAGCGACGGGACCGGGCCGCGCGGCGGCAGCCGGAGCGGGCCGCCCGCCGGGGCGGTCTCGACGGCCTTGCGGGCGGCCTGGGCGAGGTCCCACTGCGCGAGGTAGTCGGCGTGGTATGGCGTGACCGCGTACGGATGCGGCACGTAGCCGGCGCGCGCGACCCCGAGGCTCTTGCCGACCCGGCGCGCGGTCGCGCACCGCGCCTCGGCGCCGGCCGTCGCCGACGCGGAAGGGTTGAACCGGGCCACCACGTAGCCGCCGAGCGACTCGGCGGACGCGACGGTTGCGGGCAGCCGCCCGCCCCCGAACGGATCGGCACCGATGAAGGCGTGGAGGGTGCTGTTGCGGAGCTGGTTTGCCGCCGCGGCCGGGGTCATGGCCTCGAGACGGATTTCCTGCGGGTAGTAGCCGGGATAGAACGGCATCTCGTGCCCGGCGCGCGCGGGGCCCGCCCAGGCGCCGAGCAGCAGCCCGATGAGGAGGAGGGAAACGAGCAACCCCTCGCCCTGCCCTCTCCCCCACGCGGGGGAGAGGGTTGCGCGGGGCTCCCTCTCCCCTCTGGGGAGGGG
>DATIFV010000105.1:0-2701 GCA_035455085.1 Candidatus Methylomirabilota bacterium
TGCCGCGGCATCGCGCTCGTGCCGCAGGGCCGCGGCGTCTTTCCGGACCTCACGGTGGTCGAGAACCTCGCCCTCGGCGCCTACACCCAGGCCGACCGCGCCGGGATCGACCGGCGGATGAGCGAGATCCTCGAGCTGTTCCCGATCCTGGCCGAGCGCCGCGATCAGATCGTCGGCACCATGTCGGGAGGCCAGCAGCAGATGGTCGCGGTCGGCACCGCGCTCATGCAGCAGCCGCGCCTCATGATGATGGACGAGCCCTCCATCGGTCTCGCCCCGGTGTTGGTGCAGCGCGTGCTCGAGACCGCGGTGGAGATCAACCGGCGCTTCGGCACCGCGATCGTGCTGGTGGAGCAGAACATCAAGACCGCCCTCGGCATGGCCCGGCGCGCCTACGTGATGAAGTCGGGCCGCATCGTGCTGGAGAAGCCCGCCGCCCTCCTGCTCGCGGCCAAGGACTCCTGGTGGGAGCTCTACTGATGGGCGGGGGCTCGGTCTCGGTCGACTGGCCGCCGCCCACCTCCCGCGATCTGCTCGCGTGGGCGGCCGCCCGCTACCGTGACGCGGAGGCCGTGGTCCACCGCGACCGGCGGGTGAGCTTCGCGGGGCTGTTCGACGCCTCCGGCCGGCTCGCGGCGGGGCTCCGCGCCCGTGGCATCCAGCGCGGTGACCGGGTGGGCATGTGGCTGCCCAACTGGCCCGAGTGGATCTTCGCCCGCCACGCCCTCGGCATCCTGGGCGCGGTGGCGGTGCCCATCAACACCCGGTACAAGCCGGAGGAGCTGGCCTACTGCCTCCGCCAGGGCGAGTGCCGGGCGCTGCTCTCCGTCGACCGGTTCCTCGGGATCGACTTCCGGGCCTCGGTGGAATCGGTACGTGCCTTGGTGCCCACGCTCGAGTGGATCGCGTATCCGGACGAGCTCACCGCCATGCTGGCCGGCCCGCCTCTGCCGCGGAGCGAGTGGCCGGAGATGTCGCCGGACGACGTGGGCTACCTGATCTACACCTCGGGCACCACCTCGTTCTCCAAGGGCGTGCAGCTGACCCACCGGAACCTCTCGTGCAACACGGTGGCGGCCGGCCGCGCGGTGGACCTCCGGCCGGGAGAGCGCTTGCTCATCGCGGTGCCGCTCTTCTCCTCGTTCGGCACCTGCCACCTCTCGTTCGCCGCGCTGTCGGCCGGCGCGTGTCTGGTGCTCCAGGATCACTTCGATCCGCCGGCGACCCTCGAGCTGCTCGAGCGCGAGCGCATCACCTACCTGCCGGCCGTGGACACCATGCTGCTGGCCATGGCCGACACGGGACGGGTCGGAGCGCACGATCTCTCGCACCTCACCCGCATCATGGCTGCGCCGCTCAACCCGGCCGGGATCACGGTGGCCTTCCAGCAGTTCAAGGCCGGCCAGGTGTGGACCGGCTACGGGCTCACCGAGGCCAGCGCGATCAGCGGCGTGCACCTGGCCCGCGGCCCCGAGGACGAGGGGCTCTTCCGGCCGCTGCCCGAGGTCGAGATCCGGGTGGTCGATCCCGAGACGGGCGAGCCGCGGCCGGCCGGCCGGGAAGGGGAGATCCAGGTGCGGGGCGGCCACGTCACCCCGGGCTACTACAAGATGCCGGAGCAGACCGCGGCGCTCTTCGCGCCCGACGGCTGGATGCGCACCGGCGATCTCGGTCGCGAGGAGGCGCCCGGCCTCTTCCGGTTCCTCAGCCGGCTCAAGGAAGTGCTCAAGACGGGCGGCTTCCTGGTGGCCCCGCTGGAAGTCGAGGCGGTGCTGGGCGGCCACCCCGCGGTGGCCGAGGCCTGCGTGGTCCCGCGATCCGACCCGCGCTGGGGCGAGGTGGGGGTGGCCTTCGTCCAGCTCAAGCCGGGAGCGGCGTGCGGGGCCGACGAGCTGCTCGCGCTCTGCGCGGCGCGCCTGGCCAACTTCAAGGTGCCGCGCGCGATCGTCTTCGTGGAAGACTACCCGCGCACCGCGACCGGCAAGATCCAGCGGGCCCGCCTCCGCGAGCGCCTGGCCAGTACCTGAGCGATGGACTTCGAGCTCACTCCCGAGCAGCGCGAACTGAAACAAACGGTGCGGCGCCTGGCCGAGCGGGAGTTCCGGCCGAAGGCCGCGCGCTGGGATGAGGAGGAGACGTTCCCCTGGGAGAACGTCCCCCTCCTGCGGGACGCCGGGCTCCTGGGCCTGGCCCTGCCCGAGGCCTACGGAGGCGCCGGGGGCACCGTGCTCGACCTGGCCCTGGTCATGGAGGAGCTGGCGCGGTGCTGCGTGGCCACCGCGTTCATCGTGGGTCAGCAGAACGGCTTCGGGGCCAAGGCCATCGCGCTCTTCGGCACCGACGCGCAGCGGGCCCGCCACCTGCCCGCGATCACCCGTGGCGATCGCCTGGTGGCGTGGGCGATGAGCGAGCCGGGCGCGGGCTCGGATCTCCGCCGCCTGGCCTGCCGCGCCCGCCGCGACGGCGACCACTACGTGGTGGACGGGCGGAAGACCTTCTGCTCCCTCGGCGGCGTCTCGCACCTCAACGTGGTCATCTGCCGCTTCGACGACGTGCCGGGCTTCCCGGGGCTGGGCGCGCTGCTCGTCGAGCAGGAGACGCCCGGCTTCGCGCGCGGGCGCGACATCCCGGAGATGGGGCTGCGCGGCACCGCGATGGCCGATCTGGTCTTCGAGGGCTGCCGCGTGCCCGCGGCCAGTGT
>DATIFV010000106.1:0-21940 GCA_035455085.1 Candidatus Methylomirabilota bacterium
GACGGCGGCGCCGAGGAGGACCCCCTCGCCTCGAGCCCCTTGCCCTCTCCCCCGCAGGGGGGAGAGGGCTCGTTTCGGGGCGATGACCGACCGGCTCAGGCCTTGACCGTCGGCCAGGTCTTGTCGATCCAGGTGTAGGTCGAGGTCGGCTCGCCCTTGGGCCAGCCGGGAGGAGCGGTGATGTTCCGGATCGGGATCGTGATGATCCGCGTGGGGTCCAGGATCTGGAACGGATAGTCGGGCGAGTTGATGCTGAAGCCGGTCATCGCGTCCTTGTAGCCCTGGTGGGTGTCGGGACGGATGTAGAGGTAGCCGGCCGGGCCCGCGTGCATCATCCCCTCGAGCTGGCTGATGATGGCGTCGTCGTCGGGCCAGCCGCCGGCAAGCCGGTTGGCCTTCTCGACCGCATCCTTCAGCATGTACAGCGTCGAGTACGCCCCCTCGGACTGGAAGTTCGGGTACTCCTTCCACCGCTCGTAGTACTTCTTGACGAACTCGGTGTTGAGCGGCCAGCGGTTGTTGGGCGGGTAGTTGAAGTAGTAGTTGGAGTGCACCCCGGCGATCACGCCCTCGGGATGGTCCTTGCCGATCGCGTGGGGGGCGACCCCGAAGGCGATGGTGGAAGCGAACTTCATCTTCTTGAACATGTCGTAGCGGAGTCCCTGCTTGTACATGGCCACGTAGTCACCGCCCCAGACCGAGGACACCAGCAGGTCCGGCTTCGACGCGATGGCCTTGGTGATGTGCGAGGTGAAGTCGGTGGTCCCGAGCTTCGGCCAGCCCTCCGACACGGTCTGGGCGCCCGGCACCATCTTCTTCATCACGATGTTGAAGTGATCGAACGCGTTGCGCCCGTAGGAGTAGTCGGGATGGATGTGGGCGATCCGCTTGATCTGCTTGCCCCACGTCATCGCGGCCGCGAGCCCGCAGGTGACGCCGTCCGCGGACTGGATGTTGGTGATGCGGAAGATGTAGTGAGGGTTCGGCACCGCCTTGTCGAAGAGGAAGTCGGTGCAGCCGTCCACGAAGATCGTGAGCAGCTTGAGCTCCTCGGCCACCGGGCCGAGCGCCGGCGTGTTGCCGCTCGAGATGACGCCGGTGAAGAGGTCGACCTTCTCGGACAGCTTCAGGCGGCGCATCTCCTTGACGTTGGCGTCGGTCCCCGCGTTCTCGTCGGCCTTGAGCGTCTCGATCTTGCGCTTGCCGAGCAACCCGCCCTGGGCGTTGATCTCCTCCGCGGCGAGCATGTGCCCCTTGAACGACGGCTCGCCCAGCACCGCGGCCGCCCCGGTGAAGAAGGTCATGTGGGCGATCTTGTACGGTGCGTCCGGGACGTTGCCCTTGGGCTGGGCGTGCGCCCGACCGACGAGCGGGGGCATCGCGGCCAGCGGCACGCCGGCGGCGGCGGCCGCGCCCGCGGCGGCGGTGCCGACGGTCACGCCCAGGCGCGCCAGGAAATCTCGACGGCTGACTTCTTGCGTCATGTGTGCTTCCTCCTCTAGGGGGTGGAGACGCCGGTTAGGGGCCCTCGCGGGAGATCAGGCGGTTCATCCGCGGTCATACTGCCCCAGTACCCGAGCCCACCGCAAGCGTCTCGGGACCCGGCTATAATCACCGCGGAGCCGGGACATGAGCGGGTGGAGGCGCGTGGGAGCGGGGCTGCGACGGGCGCTGCGGAAGCGGCCGGGTGTCTTCGCCGGGGTGGGAGCAACGGTCGTGGCCCTGGACATCCTGGTCCCGGTCGTGGTCCTCTCGATCGCCCGCACCCCGGTGGACTTCTTCACCGTCAACCCCTGGCTCGTGAACCTGCCGCAGTACCTGGCCTCGGGCAAGGGTTCCCTCGGCGAGCGCCTGTACCGGGTCTGGGATCTCGCGCTCTTCTGGTTCTCGGCCGACGGCATCTTCGGGGCCGACTGGGGCTTCGCGGTGACCACCGCGGATCTCGCCCGCTTCGTGCTGATGGCGGCGCTCATCGGCGCCTACTTCGCCCTCTGGGTCCACCGCCGCGATCGGACGGGCGGCCCGCCAGGTCGGCGCGGGGGCGCCGGCCGCGAGGCGGGACTGCTGGGCGCGGTGGGCAGCGTGGGAGGGCTGGCCACTGGCGGCTGCACCGTCATGGGCTGCGGCGCGCCGGTGATACCGGTGGTGGGCCTGGCCTTCGCCGGGCTCTCGAGCACCACCCTGAGCCTGCTCGCCCAGGTCTCGACCTACGCGACGGTCGCGGTGATCGGCGGCATGGGGCTCGGGGTGGCATACCTCGCGTGGCGCATCGGCGGCTCGCCCCCGAACGCGGCGGAATAGCCTCTGTTCGAGCGCCGGCTTCGCCGGCGCCACTCGTTCTTGGGGGAAGATCGAAGGGGGCCGTCGAGGCCCCCTTCGATCCACTTAGCGGCCCTTGAACTGCGGCTCGCGCTTCTCCACGAAGGCGCGCGCGGCCTCGCGGTGATCCTCGGTCATGCCGGTGCGCGTGTGGTGCCACGCCTCCAGGTCGAGCAGGTCCTTCAGGGAGGCGCTCTCCGCCGCGTTCATGTTCCGCTTCATGTAGCGGTAGGCGACGCGCGGCCCGCGGGCCAGCCGTGAGGCCAGGGCCATCGTCTCCTCCTCCAGGCGGGCGTCCGGCACCACGCGGTTCACCACGCCCAGGGCGAGCGCCTGCGGCGCGTCGAGCAGGTCCGCGGTGAAGTACAGCTCGCGCGCCTTGGCGGTGCCCACGAGCTGGGTCAGGAAGTAGCTGCCCCCGAAGTCGCCGGAGTAGCCGACCCGCGCGAAGGCGGTGCCGACACGCACGGTGTCGCTGGCGATCCGCAGGTCGCAGGCCATGGCCAGGGACAGCCCCGCCCCCGCGGCCGGCCCGCGCATCATCGCGATGGTGGGCTTGGGCATCTCGTGCAGCCAGCGCGAGGTCTCCATGCGCGCCCGGAGCGCGTGGGCCCTCTCCTCCATGGTCTGGCCTCCCAGCTCGGTGCCCTCGGCCATCGCCTTGACGTCGCCGCCCGCGCAGAAGCCGCGGCCGGCCCCGGTGAGCACGACCACCCCTACCGCCCCGTCCTCGGCGAGCCGGGGCAGCGCCTCGAGCAGGGCGTCCAGCATCGGCCGCGACATCGCGTTCAGCCGATCGGGGCGGTTCAGCGTCAGCACGGCCACTCCATCCTTCACCTGCTCGAGCAGATCGGTGGTCATCGTGGCTCTCCTCCGGCGCCTCCGCCGGATCGTCGTGAGGAACCCGAAGGCGTGGACGGCCGATTGTACAATGAAGCGCCAGATCACACCCCGATCGGAGGCTCATCATCGACACCGAGGAGATCGAGCAGCGGGTCCGTCGGGTCATCGCCGGGCTCGGCCTGCCCCACGAGATCGTCGAGATCGACCCGCAGTACGCCGACACCGCCGCCTTCTGTGCCAAGTACGGCTTTCCGATGGAGCAGTCGGCCAACACCATCGTCGTCGGATCCAAGAAGGAGCCGAAGCGCTACTGCGCCTGCGTGGTCCGCGCCACCCGGCGGGTGGACGTCAACCACACCGTACGCCGGCTGCTCGGGGTCTCCCGCCTGTCCTTCGCCGACCCCGAGGAGACCCGCGCGCTCACCGGCATGATGCTGGGCGGCGTGACCGTCTTCGCCCTGCCGCCGGACATGCCGATCTACGTGGACGAGGGGCTCATGCCCCTGCCCTGGATCATTCTCGGCGGGGGCAGCCGATCGCTGAAGGTGAAGATCTCCCCCGAGGTGTTCCGCGCCCTGCCCGGCGCGGTGGTCACGCCGGGGCTGGTGGTGGAGCCGTGAGGGGCTACTCGCGAACCGCGCCGGCGAGGAGCCCGCGGACGAGGTAGCGCTGGAAGGCGGCCACGATCAGGATGGGCGGCAGGCTCGCCAGCATCGACGCGGCCGCGATGTCTCCCCACGGCACCTCGAAGACGCCCGGAAAGAGGGCGAGGGCCACCGGGACGGTGCGGCTCCGCTCGGTGGCGGTGAAGGTGTAGGCGAAGAGGAACTCGTTCCACGAGAAGAGGAACGCGAGCAGCGCCGCCGAGGCCATCCCCGGGGCGACCAGCGGGAGAACAACCCATCGGAGAGTCGCCAGCCGGCCCGCCCCGTCGACGTGGGCGGCCTCCTCGAGCGCGCGGGGGATCTCGCGGATGAAGCCGGCCAGCAGCCAGATCACCAGAGGCAGCGCGAAGGAGGCGTTGGCCAGGATCAGGGCGAGCCACGTGTCGCGCAGGCCGAGCGCCCGCATCAGCAGGTAGAGCGGGCTCACGGTGGCGATCTGGGGAAACGCGGTGGCCGCGATCATCCCGAGCAGGATCACCGAGCGGCCCCGCACCGGCAGGCGCGCGAGCGCGTAGCCGGCCAGCGCGCCGAACCCGACCGCCACCGAGGTGCTGAGCAGGGCGATGCCCAGGCTGTTGACGAGGGCGCGCGGCAGCAGGCTCTGGCGCAGGACCGCGTCGTAGTGGATCCAGGTGAGCCGGCTCGGCAGCAGGTGCGTCAGGGGCAGGAGCTCGGCGTCGGGCCGCACCGAGGTCAGCGCCTGCCAGAAGAACGGCGCGGCGTAGAGGGCGAGCGCGAGCAGCACCAGGCCGTCGCGGACCCGGCCCGGTCTCACGCGACGTCCTCCGCCCGGCCGATCAGGCGCAGGTACGCGACGGCCACCAGCATCACCAGCGCGAAGACCACCACGCCGACCGCGGAGCCGAAGCCCACCTGCAGGGTCTGGAACAGGGCGCGGTAGGCGTAGACCGTCAGCGACTCGGTGCTCCCCGCGGGCCCCCCGCCGGTCAGCACGAACATGATGTCGAAGGCCCGCAGGGCGTCCAGCGTGCGGAAGAGCAGCGCCACCAGGAGGATCGGCCGGGCCAGGGGCCACGTGATGCGCGCGAAGGCCTGCCAGCCCGCCGCCCCGTCGACCTGCGCGGCCTCGTAGACACCGGGCGGGATGGTGAGCAGCCGGGCGTAGCAGAGCAGCGCCACGAAGGGGGTCGCGCGCCACGCATCGGCCAGGATCAGGGCGGGCAGCGCCAGGACCGGATCGCCGAGCCAGTTGACGGGGCGGCCGCCCAGCAGGAAGTTCACCAGACCGCCCGCGGGGTGGTAGAGCCACTCGAACATGCGGGCCGTGACCACCGAGGGCAGAGCCCAGGCCAGCAGCAGGAGGGCCAGCGCGGTGCGCCGCCCGCGGCGCTGCCCGCGCAGGACCAGCGCGATGCCGAGACCGAGCCCCCCCTCGACCGCGACCGAGGCCGCGGTGAAAACCCCGGTCACCCCCACCGCGTTCCAGAAGCGCGGGTCCACCGTGAGGAAGGCGAAGTGCTCGAGGCCCGCCCACCGGGAGATCCCGAAGACCGGCACCCGGTACTGGAGCGAGAGCCACAGCACCCAGAGCGCGGGATACGCAGTGAGCGCAGCGAGAACGAGCAGGGCGGGTGACAGGAGAAGCCACCCCAGACGGCGGTCGGCGGTGTCGCGTCCGACGCTTTTCATTCTGGGCGCGGGGATGCGGAAGTGATGACGACGCGGTCTGGCCTCTTCGCCCCTTCGGGGCTCATCGGGGCGTCCTGGCCACCGGGGTGACCGCGCGGAGGAGGTGCTCGATCTGGGCGGTGGCGTCGCGCATGGCGCGCTCGGGCGCCTTGCGCCCGACCAGCACTGCGGAGAACTCGGGCTGGAGCGTGGTCGAGAGCATCAGGTAGTAGGGCGTGATCGGGCGCGGGTGCCCGCGGAGCATCAGGGCGTAGAGCGCGGGCAGGCTCGGATCGCGCGCGATCAGGGCCGGGTCCCGGTACAGCGCGGGACGCGAGGGGCGCAGGGCCGCGCCCTGGGTCATCGCCCGCTGCGCGTCCTCGCCGGTGAGGAAGCGCACCAGCTCCACCGCGAGCGCCGGGTGCCGGGTGCGAGCGCTCACCGCCAGGTGCGCGCCCCCGGTGGACCCGGCGCCGACCGGCCCGTGGCGCAGGCGCGGGAGCGGCGCGACCCCGACCTTGCCGCGCACGCGCGAGCCGGGCAGCTCGAAGAGGTCGAGCGCGTAGGGCCAGCTCCGCAGGAAGACCGCGCGACCGTCGCCGAAGGGACGGCGCGTGAGCTCCTCGTCCGCCGCGGTGACCCAGCCCGGGCTGACCCCGCTCTCGATGAGGCCGCGCAGGAACGCGAGCGCCTCCGCCGCGCGCCCGGCTTCCGGAAAGGGCCGGCCCGCCTCGTCGAGCAGCCGCGCCCCGTTGGCCCAGAGCGCCTCCAGCACGTTCACCATGCCCCCCTCGTACTGCTTGCCCTGCCAGAGGTAACCGTCGAGGCGCGGATCGCCCTCGCCCGCGCGGATCCGGCGCGCCTGCTCGACCAGCTCCTCGTAGGTCTCCGGCGGCCGGAAGCCGTACTTGGCCAGCAGATCGGCGCGGTAGTAGAGCAGGCCCACGTTCATGAACCAGGGCAGCGCCCAGAGCCGCCCGTCCTGCCGCGCGGGCTCGATCGCGGCCGGGAAGTGCGCGTCGGGTTCGGCCGGGGGCACCGACGCGGTCAGGTCGAGGATCCAGCCCGCCCGGGCGAACTCGGGCACCCAGATCACGTCGAGCATCATCACGTCGAAGGGCGGGCCGGCGCCCTCGAGGTTGATGACGTAGAACTGGTGCTGCTCGTCCGAGCTCCAGGTGAGCGCCTCGCTCCGCACGCGCACCCCCGGGTGATCGGCCTCGAAGCGTCGCAGGAGCCCGGGCACCGGATCGGCCGGTCCCAGGATCTTGGCGTGCTTGAAGACCAGGGTGATCGGCGCGCCCCCCACCGACCGGTCCCCGCAGCCCGCGGTGGGCAGGACGAGGAGGGCCGCGAGGAGGAGGCGGGCGGCCGCGGCGCGCGCCGTTCCGGGCCCCAAGGGCGAGCTCCCGGCCGGCGCTAGCCGGCGCCCAGCAGGTCGCGGAGCGCCCCGCCCTCGGTCTTCCAGTAGTCGAAGAGCACGCTCACGTCCCAGCCCATGCAGAAGTGTCGGACGCCCAGGTCGAGATACGGCTTGGCCTCGCCCGGATGCGAGATCTCGGCCCGCGGGGCGATGCCCAGGCGGAGCGCGGTCCTGATCACGTGGCGCTCGGCCTCGACGACCTGCGGATGATTCCACTGCCCCGACAGGCCGATGCTCATCGAGTAGTCGGCGGGGCCGAACTGGACCATGTCCACCCCCTTGACCGAGAGCAGCGCCTCCAGGTTCTCCACCGCGGAGGCCTTCTCGATCATGATCGCCACCACCGCGTCGTCCAGGGCCTGCACGAAGGCGGGCGACCCCACGTCCATCACGTAGCCCACGTCCCGGCGCATGCCCACCCCGTGGAGACCTCCCGCCGCGGGCGTCTCCGCGCGCACGCTCCGCACGCACTCGCGCACGTCGTCCGGCGTGCGCGGATCCGCGAAGAGCAGGTTCTGGATGCCCGCCCCGATCGCGCGGACCGCGAGGTAGGTGCGCGGCTGCTGCTCGACCTTGAACATCGCCGACATGTGGTCGAAGGTGTTCACCGCCCGCGCGAGGTTCTCCAGCGCGAAGAGGTCGTAGGGCGCGTACTCGCCGACGAATTCCACGTAGTCGAACATCCGCGAATGCCCGACGAGCTCCACCACCGCCGGCCACGCCGAGTGCACGTGCGTGCCGAGCGTCGGCTGGCCCGCCCGCAGCCGCTCCCGCAATCGATTGGGTCGCATGCGCCCGAGTCTAGCAGGATGTGCGCCGGCTCGCAGGCCGCGCGAGAAGGCCCGGATGCAGATGCGCCCCGGCGATCACCGCGCTATACTCGGCCGGTGCGCGACGCGGCCGGCCCGCCCTCCGACCTCCCCCTGTCCGATCTGGTAGTCCTCGATCTCACCCGCGTGCTCGCCGGCCCCTACTGCACGCGCCTGCTCGCCGACCTGGGGGCGCGCGTGATCAAGATCGAGCGCCCCGGCGAGGGCGACGATATGCGGAAGAACCACCTGCAGCTGGAGGCCGGCCGGGCCGACCAGTCCACCTATTTCATCCGCATCAACGTGGGCAAGCAGAGCGTGGCGGTGGACCTGAGCCACCCGCAGGGACGCGGGGTGATCGCGGATCTCTGCCGCGTGGCCGACGTCTTCGTCGAGAACTTCGCGCCCGGCGTGGTCGAGAAGCTCGGGCTCGGGTACCCGGCGATGGCCGCGGTGAAGCCGGACCTGGTCTACTGCTCGATCTCGGGCTTCGGCCAGACCGGCCCGTGGCGGGAGCGGCAGGCCTTCGCCCACATCATCAACGCCGCGTCGGGGATGATGTCTCTCGAGCAGGGCGATCTGGCCGCGCCGCGGGCGTCGAATCTCCAGGCCGCCGACGTGCTGGCGGGCACCCACGCCTTCGGGGCGATCCTGGCCGCCCTGCGCCGGCGCGATCGGACCGGCCGGGGCGCCTACCTCGACGTCTCGATGCTGGAGGCGCTCATCGCCGCCGACGATGTCTCCTACGCGGCGGTGCTGAACGGTGGCGAGGCGCAGGGCTCGCCGCGCCCGGCCATGGGCGTGTTCGCGGCGGGCGGGCGGCACCTCGCGCTCCAGACCGGCGGAGCCGCCGCGCTGTGGCCGCGCCTGCAGGCACTCCTGGGCCGGCCCGATCTGGCCACCGACCCCCGGTTCGCCACGCCGGACCTGCGCCGCCGCAACTGGCCCGCCCTGCGCGACATCATCGGCGAGTGGGTCGCGCGCTTCCCCGGGGTGGACGAGGCCCTGGAAGCGCTCCGGGGCGCCCGCATCCCCGCGGCGCCGGTGCTCACGCCCCAGGAGGTCGCCGCGCATCCCCATCTGGAGTCGCGCGGCGCCTTCCCGACGGTACCGCACCCCGCGCGCGGGCGGGTCCGCGTCACCGCCACGCCCTTCCACGTCGACGGGCGCGCGGTCGCGCCGGCGGGACCGGCTCCCTACCGGGTCGGGGAGCACACCCGCTCGGTCCTCACCGAGCTGCTCGGCTACAAGGCCCGCGACATCGATGACCTGGCCCAGGCCGGCGCGATCGAAGCGCCCTGAGGCCAGCGACAGGAGACAGAAGCCCATGGTGGCGACCCCGATGACCGGCGGCCAGGCGCTCGTGCGCTCGCTTTACAACGAAGGCGTCCGCGTGGTCTTCGGGCTGCCCGGCGTCCAACTCTACGGGGTGATGGCGGCGCTGCGCGAGGAGCCGCGCATCCGCTTCATCAACACCCGCCACGAGCAGGCCACGACCTTCATGGCCGACGGCTACGCGCGCGCGGGCGGCGGGCTCGGCACCGCCCTGGTGGTGCCGGGACCCGGCCTGCTCAACGCGATGTCGGGCCTCTCCACCGCGTACTCGGCGTCCTCGCCGGTGCTGATCGTCTCGGGCCAGATCCCGCGCGACAGCATCGGGAAGGACATCGGCCTGCTCCACGAGGTCAACGATCAGCTCGACTGCGTGGCGCCGGTGACCAAGTGGCGCCGGCGCGTCCTCGCGGTGGCGGATGTCCCTTCCGCGGTGCGCGAGGCGGCGCGGCAGCTCCGGTCCGGCCGCCCCCGCCCGGTCGAGATCGAGATGCCGCCCGAGACCATGGAGGACGAGGCCCTCGTCGAGCTGCTGCCGCCCGCGGAGGTCCCGCGGGCCGCGGCGCCGGCGCGGGACGTCGACCGCGCCGCGGAGCTCCTGCTCGCCGCGCGCGCCCCGCTGATCTACGCGGGGGGCGGCGTCCACCTCTCCGGCGCCCACGACGTGCTCGGCGCGGTGGCCGAGCACCTGCAGGCCGGGGTGGCCCAGTCCCCCGAGGGCAAGGGCGCGGTGAGCGACCACAGCGTGCTCTCGCTCGGCGCCGCCTTCTGGCGCGACTCGCCGCTGCGCGCGCACATCCACGGGGCCGACGTGGTGCTCGCGGTGGGGAGCCGGCTCGCCCTGGTCTCCTTCAAGCCGGGCACCCGCATCGTCCAGATCGACGCCGACGAGCGCGAGATCGGCCGCAACCACCGGGACACCCTCGGCCTCGTCGGCGACGCACGGGCCACCCTCGAGGCCCTGCTCGAGCGGTTGCGCGCCGCGAGCGCGCCCCGCCCCTCGCGCAAGGCCGAGCACGAGGCCCTGCGGGCGCGGATCGCGGCCGACAACACCATGGAGCCCAACGCCTCCATCATCAAGTCTCTCCGCGCGGGCGCTCCCGACAACACCATCCTGGTCGCGGGCATGACCCAGATCGGCTACTACTCGCGGCCCTTCTGGCCGGTCTACGAGCCGCGCACGTATCTGACCTCCTCGTACTCGGGCAATCTGGGCTACGCCTACCCGGTGGCGCTCGGCGCCAAGGTCGCGCGGCCGGATCGTCCGGTGGTCTCGGTCTCCGGCGACGGCGGCTTCCTCTTCAACGCCCAGGAGCTGTCCACCGCGGTGCGCTTCGGCATCAACGTGGTGGCGGTGGTGTTCAACGACGGCTCGTACGGCAACGTGGCGCGCGATCTCGACGAGTCCTGGGGCGGCCAGTACGGGGCCGAGCTCGCGAACCCGGACTTCATGAAGCTGGCCGACGCCTACGGGGTGCTGGGCCTGCGGGCCAAGGAGCCGACCGAGGTCGGCCGGCTCGTGCGGGACGCCATCGAGCACGACCGCCCCGCGCTGGTCGAGGTCCCGGTTGGCCGGATGAGCCGGCCCCGCTTCTTCTCCCCCCCGCGGACGCCGGTCCGGCACCCGCCTGGATCGCGCTGAACCGGTACTCATTTCCGGTCGCCCCATGACGATTTCTGCGGCCCGCGCTCCCGCGGGATCGCGGAACCGTCCGATCTGGCGGTCTTTTTCCGCTGGCCCGCGTCTTGCTGGACCCGAGGGCATGCCCACCTCCGATCCGCGTCCGCATATTCTCGTGGTCGACGACGAGCGCGTGATCGCGCAGCTCATCGCGGACGTGCTGAGCGCCGAAGGCTACGACGTCGACACCGCGTTCGACGGCCGCGCCGCGCTCGCGCACATCGAGCGCCGCACGTACGACCTGATCCTGAGCGACCTGCGCATGCCCGAGCTGGACGGGCTCGGGCTCCATCGTGAGCTGACGCGGAGTCGGCCCGAACTGGCGCGCCGGTTCGTCTTCATCACCGGCACCTCGGAGCACACCGATTACCGGGACTTCATCGAGGAGGTCGCCGCCCCGGTGCTCACGAAGCCGTTCGACCTGATGGAGCTGCTCCGGGTCGCTCGGGAGATGCTCGCCGCCCGGACTCGCTGACCCCCGTCCGACTCCTGACGCGCGTCCCGCGGGTGACGATCCTTGTCCACTCGCGCGGCCGCCCCGCCTGCAGATCCGGCCCCTTAGCCCCGCAGAGGGCCTGGCACGAGCCATGCTCCGACCTCCAGTTCGGGGAAGCGCAGCACCTGCGTGTCCGGCCGAACCGGACAGCGGGCCCCCGGAGGCGACCATGCAAAAGGCATTGGCCATGTGGCTCCTGCTCGCCGCGAGCGGGACCGCGCAACCCGAAGTCGGGCCGACCCAGGTGGTGCAGTCGGCCACCGAGCAGGTCCTGCAGGTCATCCAGGACGGACAGCTCGCCGCGCCCGTCAGCCAGGAGCGGCGGCGACTCGAGGTACAGCGCATCGCGGATCGGCTCTTCGACTTCCAGGAGATGGCGCGGCGGACCCTCGGGCTGCACTGGCGCGAGCGGACCCCGCAGGAGCAGGGCGAGTTCGTCGCGGTGTTCCGGCAGCTCCTGGGCCGCGCCTACGTCGGGCGCCTCGAGAACTACGCGGGGGAGCAGGTCGTGTACGTCAGCGAGCAGATCGACGGCGACTTCGCCACCGTTCGCTCCAAGATCGTGACCGGGCGCGGCACCGAGGTCCCGGTGGACTACCGGCTCCACCAGGTGGGCGTCCGCTGGATGGTGTACGACGTCGCGGTGTCGGGCGTCAGCTTCGTCGCGAACTACCGGGGACAGTTCGACAAGATCATCCGGACCTCGTCGTACCAGGCCCTCGTGCGGGAGCTGAAGGCCAGGCACGCGGAGGCGGGCGCCCGCACCGCGACCCCCGTCTCCGTTCCCGCCCCGAAGAACCCGTAGCCGCCCCCTCTTCGCCTCCGGCCCGCCCCCCGCCCGCGCCCCGCCGCATTGCCGCGCGCATCCGAGCGCGGCGCTGACTTCCCCGGCCACTCTGATAGACTCGGCCCCAGTCGAATCCCGTCCGCCGTCCCGCGAGGCGGGCCGCACTCTCGAGGAGGCGGGCGATGGCGCGAGCGATGGCAGGGCTGCTGGTGGGCTGGGTGCTCGTGGCGGGTCTCCTCGTGGGCTGCAGCCGCAGCAAGGAGGATCTCGTCCAGAAGGCCCGCGGGGTGAGCACCCGCACCGAGCTCGAGCAGGCCCTGGGCAAGCCGAGCGACGTCAGCAAGCTGGGGCCGGTGGAGCAGTGAACCTACAAGGCTTCGAACGGCAACGTGGTCTTCCTCATCGTCGGCGACAAGGTCACGCTGCAGGCCACCGCCGGCCCGGCGGGCGAGAAGAAAGAACAGAAGTAGGAGGACTCGATCGTGAGTGACCGCAGCCACGACCACCTCAGTCGGCGTCTCGATCATCTGGAACGCGAGAACCGGCGCCTCAAGCTCCTGGGGGCGCTGGCACTGCTCGGACTGGCCGCCCTGACCCTGATGGGCCAGACCGCTCCCCCCACCGTGACCAACGTCCTCGAGGCGGAGCGCTTCGTGCTCCGCGACGGGGCGGGCAACGTCCGGGCCACCCTCGGCCTGAGCGCCGACGGGACCGCCGCCCTGGCCCTCGGCGACGACAGCCAGCAGGAGCGCGTGGTGCTGAGCGTCACCGGGCCCGGCCTGGGCGGCCTCGAGCTCTCCGACCGGAGCGGGCACCTGCGGGCCGGCCTGAACGTGCGCGCAGACGGCGCGGCCCAGCTCTCCCTGCTGGATCAGGCCGACCGGCTCCGGGTCGAGCTGCGGGCGCACGGCGACGGCCGCCCGAGCCTGTCGCTGCTCGACCAGAACGGCCGCCCCCGGTCCCTCCTGGCCCTCACCGCGGAGGGCGCCACCGGGCTCACGCTGTTCGACCGCAACGGCCGGCGGCGCGGCATGGTGGCAGCGGAGCCGGCGGGGACCCCCGCGGTCTCGCTCTACGACGCCGACGGCAACGGCCGTGCGCTGCTCGCGGTCACCGGCGACGGCCAGCCCACCTTGAACCTCTCCGACACCGCCGGCAAGGCGCGGCTCTGGCTGCGGGTGAGCGCGGACTTCCAGCTGCCGTTCCTGAGCTTCCACGATCGGGACGGCAAGCAGCGCGTGGCGATGCTCCTGCAGCAGGGCGGCGTGCCGCAACTCGCCCTGGGCGACGCCGCCGGGCGGAAGATCTGGGGCGCTCCCTAGGCCCGCATGCCCGGCACCAATGCCCTGGTGCTGGTCGGCCTCATCGTCTATCTGGTAGCCAGCCTGCTGCTCTGGCGGCTCATGTTCCGGGAGCCGCCGTCGCGGGGGCCGCGCCGCGGGCGGCCCCGCTGGCCGGTCCGCCTGGCGAAGGCCGTCGCCACCCTGAGCGGCGGCGCCGCCGCCGGCGCCGCCTCCCTGCTCGTGGTCGCCACCGTTGTCGATGCCGGGCGGCCCGGCACCATGAGCACGCAGGCGATGCTCGCGATCTGGGCCGTCGGCTCGGTGATCGCGATGCTCTTCATCGGCCGCGCGCCCCTGCTCCGTCGGGTGGTGACCCGCACGTGTCTGGCCCTGGGGGTGCAGGGCGTCATCCTGCCGCTCGTCACCCTGATCTCCTTCGTGGTGGCGGGCTCGCGGCTCGCCGGCTCGGCGGGCACCGTGGGCGAGCGCACGGTGGAGGTGCTCGGCGTGCGGCTGGTCGGCAGTCTCCCCGCGGTCGGGATCGGTTTGGCCGGGTTCTGCGTCGGACTGGTCCTGGTCATCGTGGGTGACCGGGCCCGGCGCCGGGTGGCCAAGCGCCGGGACCGCCGCCGCTTCCGGTCCTCGCGCGCCGGCGTGATCTCGGTCCGCGCCCGCCGCTAGGGGCGGGGGGCGAGAAAGGCCCATCTACGGCGGCGGGGGCCGAGAAAGGCCCAGCTACGAGGCGGCGCCCGAAGGTCGGGCGCGAGGCGTACTCCCCGTACGTTGAGCGCCCCGACCGAGGGCGCCAACGAAGTAGATGGGCCTTTATCGGCCCCCGCCCTCGAGGCGACTCAGGCGGTCGCGGGCCTCCGTGAGCACCAGGGCGACGTGCAGGCGGCAGTGGTAAACGTCGCGCTGGTGATGGAGGCCGAGCCGTCGCGTCAGCCCCTCGATCTGCGCGCGCAGGGCTTCGAGCCGGGCGACCCCTTCGCGCAGCGCGGGCGCGGCGGCCGCGCCGGCGACCGCGGCCTCGGCGTCGCGCAGCAGCGCGTAGTGCCGCTCGAGCACGCGGTCGCCGCGCCAGCGCAGCAGCCACGGCAGCACCTTGAACAGCGGCACCCAGACCGCGAGGAGCGGCAGCAGCAGGACGCGAAGCTGGATCACCCATCGGAGCGCCCAGTACGGGAGCACGCGGGAGAGGAACGACTGCCCGCGCGCCAGGTAGGAGTCGGCCGCGTCGTGCAGCGGCACGTCCACGCCCTCGCGCGTGGGGAATAGGCGCGGGGGATCGAGCAGGCTCCCCGCCCCGTGCACCGCCGCGGCCACCGCGAGGATCTGCTCGACCGCGCGCGGATGGAGCGTCTCGCGGCAGACCAGCAGGGCGGCGGGCGCCATCAGGGTGATCTCCTCGCGCGGCAGATCGGCGGCGAGGTCGAGCACGCCCTGCGCGATCCGTACCGGCGAGAGGTAGCGGAAGTTGCTCATGAAGGCGACGTCCCGTCGGAAGCTCAGCAGGTGCACGTCCGGCCGCCGGAGCAGCGCGGCGACATTGACGTCGCGATAGGAGGACACGAAGAAGGCCGCGTCGACCGTCCCCGCCTCCAGCCGCGCGCGCGCCTCGGCCGACGGCAGGCTCAGCAGGTTCGGCGCGATCGGGGGCTGGCCGAGGGCACCGAGTAGGGCCCGGGCGATGACCTCGGTGCCGCTCCCCGGCGCGCCGATGGCGATGCGCCGCCCGGCCAGCCCGCGCAGGGCGTCGCCGACCGGGCGTCCTCGATGGAAGATCCACAGGGGCTCCCGGTACACGGCGGCCAGCCCGCGCAGCGTGCGGTCCGGGTCCTTCACCAGCGGGTAGGTGCCGCCCTGCACGAAGGCCACGTCCGCCTCGCCGCGCAGCAGGCGCTCGAGGTTCTCGATCGAGCCGGCGCTCTGGCGCAGCTCCACGCGCAGCCCCTCGCGGGCGAGACGGTCCCGGTACTCGCGGCCGAACGTGTCGTAGGCGCCGCCCGGCTGGCCAGTCGCCAGCACGATGCGGCGGGGCGGGAACGGATCCATGAAATGCAGGCTGGCCCCGACGACCGCGACGGTGAGCAGGGCCGCCACCGCCCAGAGCGCGACCCGACCGCTCACCGCCGCCCGAATTCCTCCTTCATGGCGGCCAGCCGGGAGGGATCGGCGAGCAGGTCCGACGCGCTGAGCGCCATGAGCTTGGCCCCGGCCAGCAGGCCTGCGCGTGCCCCCGGCGCGGCCGCGGCAGCGGCGAAGTCACGCGTGTGGATCGCGGTGCCCGGGGGAGCGATCGCCACCCAGGCGTGGATGGTGGGAGTCACCTGGCTCACGTTGCCGATATCGGAGGAGGCCACCCGGTCCGGCGCCGCGGGCCCCTCGGCCAGCCCGGCCGCGGCCAGGTTGCCCGCGAACACGTCATTGAGCGCCTGGTTGCGCCGGAGCGGCTCGTAGACGTCGGGGTGCTGGGTCACCGTGAGGCGGGTGCCGGTGGCGGCGGCCGCCCCCTCGGCGGTCGCGACCACGCGGCGGTAGAGCGCCCACATCGCCTCGAGGCTCGGTCCGCGCACGTTGAAATCGGCGGCGGCGCGCTCCGGGACGACGTTGGCGGCGACGCCGCCCTCGGCCACCACGCCGTGGATGCGGCAGTCGGGGCGCATCTGCTGGCGCAGCATCGCCACCGCGTTGAACGTGCCCACGCAGGCGTCGAGGGCGTTGACGCCCTCCCACGGATCCACCGAGGCGTGGGCGGCCCGGCCGGCCCATTCGAACGTCACCCGGACCACACCGAGCAGATCCTGATGGAGCAGGGTGCGGTCGAAGCCGTGCACCATCATGGCGCCGTCGACCCCCTCGAAGAGGCCCGCGTCCACCAGCACCCCCTTGCCGCCGCCCCGCTCCTCCGCGGGGGTGCCGATGACCTGGATGCGCCCCGGCGGGAGGCGGTCCCGCGCCGCGATCAGCGCGGCGCCCGCGCCGGCCCCCGCGGCCGCGATGACGTTGTGCCCGCAGGCGTGGCCGATGCCGGGCAGCGCGTCGTACTCGCAGAGGATGGCCAGGGTGGGCCCGGGACCGGTCTCGAACGAGGCGCGGAACGCGGTCTCGATGCCGCCCACGCCGGTCTCCAGGCGGAAGCCACGCCCGGCGAGGAACTCGGCCAGCCAGCCGCATGCCCGCCGCTCCTCGAAGGCCAGCTCGGGATGCGCGTGGATGCGCAGCGACAGCTCGGTCAGCTCGTCGCCCAGCCGGTCCACCGACTCGGCGATGCTCCGCTTGAGGGCGTTCATGGGGCCACCACGATACCATGAGCCATGCGCAGGCGACGGGGGTGGGCGGGCCGGCTGGCCGCGCTCCTGCTGGTGGCGGCGGGGATCTGGATCGGCGTCGAGATCTGGACCTGGCCGCGGGTGGCGCGGCTGGCCACCGAGCGGCCCGCGAGCACCGCCTTCATCGAGCGCTACCGTGCCCAGCAGCGCGCGGCTGGCCGCCCCGACCGGGTCGCGTGGACGTGGACGCCCTACTCGGCGATGTCGCCCGCCCTCAAGCGCGCGGTGCTGGTGGCCGAGGATATTGGCTTCTTCTCCCACCGCGGCTTCGCCCTCGACGAGATCCACAGCGCGCTCGAGGACGCGCTGCGGGACCGCGAGGTCCCGCGCGGCGCCTCCACCATCACCCAGCAGCTCGCGAAGAACCTCTGGCTCTCCCCGTCGCGCAATCCGCTGCGCAAGGCGCGGGAGGCCGTCCTGACGTGGCAGCTCGAGCGCACGCTATCCAAGCGCCGCATCCTCGAGCTCTACCTCAACGTGGCCGAGCTCGGGCCCGGCGTCTACGGGGTGGGTGCGGCGAGCCAGCGCTACTTCGGCAAGGCCGCCGCCGATCTCGACGAGCGCGAGGCGGCACAGCTCGCCGCCGCCCTTCCCAACCCGGCGGCCTGGCACCCGGGCGCGCAGAGCGCGGCCTACCTCCGCCACACCGCGGCCATCGAGCGGCGCATGGCGCGGGCCGCCTTCCTCTCGAAGCAGATCCCGCCCTGATCCGCGCCCGCGCGTGCGGCGAAGGGGCCGCCCCCCTAGAGCAGGGCCAGCAGGTCGGGGAGCGCGCGCAGGTGATGGTCGGCTTCGCGGAAGTCCTGGTGGCGGGTGTGGGCACAGGGCACGACCGCGCAGAGCATGCCGGCCGCCTTCGCGGCCAGGAGGCCGTTGCGCGAGTCCTCGACGACCAGACACCCTTCCGGCGCGACCGCCAGCCGCTCTGCCGCGGCCACGAACACGTCGGGAGCGGGCTTGCCGCGCCCCACCTGGGTGCCGGAGACGACGACCTCGAAGAGGGGGCCGAGCGCGAGCGCGGCCAGGTTCGCGTGGATCACGCGCAGCTCCGCCGAGGACGCCAGGGCCAGGCGATACCCGGCGCCCCGCACCCGCTCGAGCACCGAGGGCACGCCGGGCATCGGGATCGGACCCCGCCCGATCTGCTCGAGCATGGCCTCGAGATAGAGCTCGGCGAGCCTGTCCACCGAGTCCGGCAGCGCGTGGCGGGCCTTGAGGATGCGGCAGGACTCGATCGTGGTGCGCCCGAGGAACTCCGCGTTCTCCTCCTCGGAGTAACCGCGCCCGTAGCGGGCCATCACCCGCCGCAGCGCCTCGAAGCCGAAGGGCTCCGAGTCCACGAGCACGCCGTCCATGTCGAAGATCACGGCCCGGATGCCCACGCGGTCAGCATAGCAGAGTAGCCAGGGCGCCCGGGCCTGAGGTACGCTTGGCCGGGAGGAGGACCAGCCCATGTTCGGATTCCGCAAGCGCGCCATGCCGTCCGCGGCCGAGGCGCTCCCGGGCCGCCCGGAACGCATGCCAGTGCCCGAGGCCCACTTCGTGAGCGGCGCCCGCCTCGAGCCGCCCTTCCCGGCGGCCACCGAGCGCGCCGTCTTCGGCATGGGCTGCTTCTGGGGCGCGGAGCGCAAGTTCTGGGAGACCCCCGGCGTCCACTCGACGGCGGTGGGCTACGCCGGCGGCCACACCCCGAATCCGACGTACGAGGAGGTCTGCAGCGGCGGCACCGGGCACACCGAGGTGGTGCTGGTGGTCTTCGACCCGGCCAAGGTCTCCTACGAGACCCTGCTCCGCGTCTTCTGGGAGAATCACGATCCGACCCAGGGCATGCGGCAGGGCAACGACGTCGGCACCCAGTACCGCTCGGCGGTCTACTGCTACGGCCCGGCCCAGCAGGACGCGGCGGAGGCCTCGCGCAAGGCGTACCAGCGTGTGCTGGAGAGGGCGGGCTACGGACCGATCACGACCGAGATCCGCGAGGCCCCCGAGTTCTACTACGCCGAGGACTACCACCAGCAGTACCTCGCCAAGAACCCTTGGGGATACTGCGGTATCGGGGGCACCGGCGTCGCGTGCCCGGCGGGACTCACCCAGCCGGCCTGAGCATCGCCCGATGCCCGCTCGGACCCGTGCCGCGACCGCCGCGCTGCTCGCCGCGCTGCTCGCGGGCTGCTCCCTCGCGAGCTCCCTCGGCACCACCGCGCCGACCGGCATCACCCAGCAGCTGCTGATCCGTTCCCTCGAGCGCGCGCTCACCGACCTCGACCTCGCCCGCCTGCGGGGCGGGCCGGTCGGCCTCGAGGTCGCGGTCCACGCGGGCAACGAGGCCTTCGTCAAGAGCTTCGTCACCGCCTGGTTGCAGGCCCACGGGGTGCGCACCGGCGGCGACACGCCGGTTAAGGCCAGGCTGTTCGTGTCGGTGTACGGCACGGATCGCGACCAGACCCTGATCGGCGTGCCCGCATTCCAGGCTCCCCTGGTCAACGTGCCCGTCCCCGAGCTGGCCTTCTTCAAGTGGGTGCGCAACCGCGGGCAGGCCGAGCTGCGCCTGTGGGCCTTCGACGCCAAGGGCGACACGCTGGTGGACGCCCCCGCGCCCGGTGTCGGCCGCGCGAAGTACGACGACTTCACCCTGCTGCTGTTCATCGGATTCTCCGTCTCCGACGTCGACAAGCGCGCCGACTGACCCGTGCCCGACGACTCCCGGCCCCTGGACGGCCTGCTCGTCCTCGATCTCACCCGCGTCCTCGCGGGCCCCTACTGCACCCGCCTGCTCGCCGACCTGGGTGCACGCGTGATCAAGATCGAGCGCCCGGTCGAGGGCGACGAGATGCGCCGCAACCCGCATCAGATCGAGGCCGGGCGCGAGGACCAGTCCACCTACTTCGCCCGCGTGAACGCGGGCAAGGAGAGCGTTGCGGTGGACCTCAGCCGCCCGGAGGGTTGCGAGGTGGTGCTCGGGCTCGCCCGGCACGCCGACGTGTTCATCGAGAACTTCGCCCCCGGGGTCGTGGGCCGCCTCGGCCTCGGGTATACCGCGGTCAACGCGGTGAAGAGCGACATCGTGTACTGCTCGATCTCGGGCTTCGGGCAGACCGGGCCCTGGCGCGAGCGCCCCGCCTTCGCCCACATCATCAACGCCGTCTCCGGGATGATGGCCCTCGAGCAGGGCGACGAGGCGGCCCCCCGCGCCTCCAATCTGCAGGCCGCGGACGTCCTGGCCGCCGCCCACGCCATGGGCGCGATCCTGGCCGCGCTCTGGCGCCGGGCCCGGACCGGCCGGGGTGCGCATCTCGACGTCTCGATGCTCGAGGCGCTGGTCGGGGCCGACAGCGTCACCTTCGCTTCGGTGCTCAACGGGGGCGAGGAGCACGGCAATCCGCGGCCGGGCATGGTCGTGCACAAGATCGGCGGGCGGTACATGGCCATGCAGATCGTTGGGGCGCCGCGCCTCTGGCAGCGGCTGCTCGGAATCATGAAGCGCCCCGCGCTGGCCGAGGATCCGCGCTTCACCACCGCGCCGGGACGCCGCCGGCACTGGCGCGAGCTGCGCGCGGAGATCACGGGATGGCTCGACACCTTCCCCAGCGCGGACGCCGCGCTCGCCGTGCTCACCGAGGCCCGCATCCCCTGCGCGCCGGTGCTGCGGCCGGCCGAGGTCATCGCCACCGAGCACCTCGCGGTCCGCCAGTTCTTCCCGGTGCTGCCTCATCCGGCGCGGGCCGACCTCCGGGTGACCGCCAGCCCCTACCACCTCGACGGGCGCCCGACGCATCCGCGGGCCTCCGCCGCCTATCGGGTGGGCGAGCACACGCGCCGGGTGCTGCGCGATCTGCTGGGTTACAAGGACGAGCGCATCGCGGAGCTGATCGCAGCGGGCGTGGTCGAGGGCCCCGCGTGAGCGCCCGCGAGGAGGCCCTGCACCGCGAGGAGGCCCTGCAGCGGACCGAGAAGGAGATCCTCGCCGAGAAGGCGGCGACCCTGGGCCGCGCGGGGGAGCGGCTCGAGGCCGCCCTGCGGCAGGCCGCGGAGCTCCACGAGGCCCTGGCGCGCGCGCCCGAGGGCGCGGAGCGGCAGCGCGCCCGCGAGAGCTACCGGGAGGCGCGGCGGCGCGCGCTCGAGGCCCGGCGGACCCTGATCATCCAGCGCGAGGCGATCGGGCTGCGCAACCACCGCCTGGTCGACCAGCAGTTCCCGGAGCCGCCCCGCCTCGACGACTGACCGGGCAGAAAATTCGGGGCTGTTTTGTCGCTGACGCGACAGCGGCGCCGACCCGGCCTTCTAAGTCTCTGATTCTCCGGCCTTCTGCTCTGGCGCGCGTCTTGCTGCTGTTGCCCGGGACGGAGGGAGCCAGCCATGACCCGGGCCATCGTCCTGATCTGCACCGTCTTGCTGTGCAGTGGCTTTGCATGGCCGCCCGACTTCGCGGAGCGATCGCGGGCCGACGTCTGCACGTGCGTGATGTTCGCGCGCCGGGTCTCTCCCACCTTCGAGGCGCGCGTGCGGGACATCGATCTCCAGACCGGGCACGTGGACATCGAGCGGTCCACCGACGACACGCGCGGCGAGCGCGCGTTCGCGCGCTGCCTGCTGGTGGTGCGACACTGGTGGCTGATCGAGCGCAACCTGCCCAAGCCGACCGACCCGGTCGGACCCGATCCGACCACGATGGCCAGCGTGCCCGGCTCCGTGACCCGGTAGGCGCCCTCCTCGTGGTAGGCTCCCGCCCGTGAAGCTCGGCATCTGCCTACCCCACTACGGACGCCCCATCGAGCCCTCGCGGCTCGTCCAGATCGCGGCCCGCGCCGAGGAGGCCGGGCTCGACTCGCTCTGGGTGACCGACCACGTGATCCTGCCGCGCGATGTGCCCCTGATCTACCGGAGCGACATGCTCGACCCGCTCGCGGTGCTGCCCTGGCTGGCCGGCGTCACCGAGCGCATCGCGCTCGGCACCAGCGTGATCGTGCTGCCGTACCGGTCCCCGCTGCCGGTGGCCAAGCTCCTGGCCAGCGTCGACGTGCTCTCCGGCGGGCGGCTGATCGTGGGGGTCGCGGTGGGGTGGGTCGAGGGAGAGTTCGCGGCGCTGGGCATCCCGTTCCGGGAGCGGGGGCGGCGCACCGACGAGGCCATCCAGCTCTTCCGGGAGGTGTGGACCCAGGAGCATCCCGAGATCAGGACCGCGGGCCACCACCTCACCAACCTGAAGGCGTCGCCCATGCCGCTGCAGAAGCCGCGGCCGCCGATCCTGGTCGGGGGCGCCTCCGACGCCGCCCAGCGGCGCGCGGCCCGCCTGGGCGACGGCTGGCACGCCTCCGGCATGCCGCCCGGCACGTTCCGGGCC
>DATIFV010000107.1:0-12464 GCA_035455085.1 Candidatus Methylomirabilota bacterium
AAGGCCGTCCCGGCCGCGGCCGCCGCGACGAGGAGGAGGATCGCCAGGCCACGGACCGGGCCGGTCACGGCTGGCCGATCGCGGCTTCCCAGGCGCGGCCCACGTAGCCCGGGAGCAGCAGGATCTCGTCGCGGCCGGTCACGCGCGCGTACTGGGCCAGCCCCTGGGAGTTGAGCGCGCCGAACTCTATGACGAAGGCCGCGCCCGCGGCGTCCTGCACCCTGACCTCGTAGCGAGGCGGTGCGAGGCCGTACTCGCCCAGGGGGATTCCCGCGACCTCCGCCGGCGTCAGGGCCCGCTGGGGCGCGGAGCCGTGCAGGAAGCGGAGCCCGTCCTCCACCGCCCGCGCCGTCGGGTCGGGGGCGGGGCCGCCGCCGTCGTGCAGCCACGCGGCTCCGGCGCCCCGCTCGAAGCGCCAGCGCCGGCCCGCCTGCCGCACCTCGACCGCCGTCACCTGGGCAGGATCGAGAGCCAGCATGATCCCGGCCGCCTCGTAGCGGGCGAGGCCCGATCCTGGCCGCTCACCGTGCAGGGCCAGGACGACGATCACCCCGGCCGCGCCCAGTGCCGAGGCGATCGCGAGCCCCCGCCTCAGCGCCGCCGTCGCCACCAGACCACTGCTCCCAGCACGGCCGCGAGGCCCGGGAGCCCCAGCACGGTGACCAGGAAGATGCCCCGCACCTGCTGGTTGGTGAGCACGACCTGCGGGAGGACCTCGACGGGCGGCCGCATGGTCGGGGCGCGCTCCTCCCGGAGGAGCCAGGCCAGCGCCCCGAGGGCGAGATCGCCGTTGGACATGTAGGGAAAGAACGAGTTGCTCGCGAAGTCGCCGTCTCCGACCACCACGAGCCGGAAAGGGGCGCCCGCCGCGCCGCCAGGCCAGCGCCCCTCCGCGGCCACCGCCAGCGTTCGCGGCTCCGGTGGAAGGCGGGCCCCGCCCCCGGACGGGCGACGCCCCGGTGGCTGCACCGAGCTCTCGCGGCTGCTCGCGAAGAGTGGCGTCACCGCGACCCCGGAGGGAGCGGGGGAGGTCGTGAGCGGCCGCACCCCGGGATAGAAGGAGAGTGCCAGGCTGCGCGTCACCGGGTGGGCGGCATAGCGGGTGACCGCGACCATCTGGGGGTCGGTGAAGTAGTGATCGAGCGGATCGATGACCACGCCGTCACCGAGCCCCACGCCGATCTTGCCGAGCAGGGCGGCCACCGTGGAGTCCACCGGGAAATCGAGGTCGTAGAGCAGGAGCGCCGCGCCCCCGCGCGCGAGGTACTCCTCGAGAGCCCGGCTCTCCGGCGGCGCGTATCGAGTGCGGGGATTGGCCTCGACGAGCACCGCGCAATCCGCCGGCACCCCTCCCGCGGTCGCCAGCACGACCTTCCGGCCGGCGAAGCCCAGGCTCTCGAGGGCGCGGCGCAGGCGCCCGAGGCCGTGCTGCTCCATGAGCACGACCCCCACGCCCTCCCCGCCGTGGCTGTGGGCGTGCACGCCCTCGAAGTGTGTGTGGTACTCCATGTTGTCGATGTCGTACTCGCCGTGCCCACTCGCGAAGCACACGGTCTTGCCGTCCCGGCGGGTGAGCCGCAGGAGGCCGAGCGCCACGTCACGGTCCTCGGTGGTCACCACCTGGATGCGGCGGCCGCCGCTCTCGAGCACCGCGACGTTGTACACGCGCACGCCGTACTGGCTGGCCGTCCCCGGATGCTGATCCGGGTCCACCGTGCGCACGTGGAGCCGGGGATTGGCTTTCCCCATGATCTCCACCATCCGCTTGGCCGCCCGCCCGGCCGGGTTCTGCTTCTGGTAGAAGTACGTCAGGTCCACGTCCTCCTCGAGCGCGGCGATCACCCGCTGGGCCTCCGGCGACGGGGTGAAGGCCTGCGAGCGGGTGACGTCGAAGTGCGCGTCGTGACGATACAGGGCCACGTTGGCCAGCAGCGTGAGCGCGGCGGCCGCCGCGACCAGTCCCGCGCGGGAGAGCGCCCGGCGCCATCCGGCCCGCGCGGAGGGCAGCCGGGCGCCGGCCGCGAACAGGACGAGCAGCGCCCCGAGGACGATCAGGAACCACACCGCGCTCACCGCCGGCCCGATCACCGGTCCATCACCGCCCGCGTCGCCAGGAAGAGGGCGAGCAGCGAGAGCGTCAGGTAGTAGCCGACGTCCGACAGGAACATCGAGCCGCTCACGAAGGTCGTGAAGTGGCCGATCAGCGACAGGTTGACCGCCACCACGTCCAGCGGCGTGGGCAGCATGTAGGAGGCGGAGTCGGCGAACCACAGCATCAGACCGAGGCCGAGCGCGCACGCGGCGGCGATCGCCTGGTTCTCGGTGAGGCTCGAGGTGAGGATGCCCAGGGCCGCCAGGAGGCAGCCCAGGAGCAGCAGGGCCAGGTATCCGCCGTAGATCGGCGCCCAGTCCGGATCGCCGTACCGGCCGAGGATCGCCGCGTAGAGCGTGGACGCGGCGAGTAGAGCGATCACCAGCGCAAGGGCGGCCAGGAACTTGGCCAGGACGATCCACACCTCGCGCACCGGGGACGTGAGCAGCAGCTCGAGGGTGTCGGCCTTCCGCTCCTCGGCGAACGCCCGCATCGTGATGATCGGGACCAGGAGGATCAGCAGGACGTACATCTGATGGAAGATGTACGTCAGATTCGCGACCTTGGTGAAGAACAGGGTCAGGCTGAAGGTGTAGCCGGTCACGAGCAGGAAGACGGCGGCCACCGCGTAGGCGATCGGCGACGTGAAGGTCGCGTGCAGCTCCTTGCGGAGCAGGATACCGAGCGTGCTCACGTCAGCGACAGGAAGAGGGCCTCGAGGTCGGGGGTGTCCGCCATGGGCCGCACGTCGAGCAGCCGCCCACGCAGGAGGATCGCCACGCGATCGGCGGTCTTCTCGACCTCTCCCAGGATGTGCGAGCTCATGATGATCGTCCGCTCGCCCGCGAGCTCCCGGATGAGAGTGCGCGTCTCGATGATCTGCCGCGGGTCGAGGCCGTTCGTGGGCTCGTCGAGCACGAGGATCTCGGGCCCGTGCACGAGCCCCTGGGCGATGGCCACGCGCTGGCGGTAGCCGCGCGAGAGGGTGCGGATGGGCGCGGTCACCACCTCGCCCAGGCGCACACGCCCGACGACCTGGTCGACCGCGTCCGGGGCCGCCTTCCGCGACAGGCCGCGCAGACGCGCGATGAAGGTCAGGAACTCGCGGACCCGCATGTGCCCGTAGAGCGGCAGCGACTCCGGCACGTAGCCGATATGGCGCCGCGCCCGCATGGGCTCCCGCTCGGTGTCGAAGCCGGCCACCGTCAGCCGTCCGGCCGTCGGGCTCAGGTAGCCGGTCAGCATGCGCAGGAGCGTGGTCTTGCCCGAGCCGTTCGGTCCGAGCAGGCCGAGCACCTCGCCGCGTCGGATCTCGAGGCTCACGTCGGAGACGGCGGCTACGCGGCCGTAGCGCTTGCTGACGCCCTCGAGCGCGACGATGACGTCGTCAGCGGATTGGGAAGACTGGCTCATGAGAAACACTCGGCCCGGAGCGCACCTGCGCTCCGGGCCGGCGTCGGCCTCGGGGCCCGTGCTGCCGGGTCTACTCGTAGTAGGCGGGCGCCTGCTTGGTGGCCTTGAAGACCTCCGGGTCGTGCCCGTAGAAGATGCTGGCCCGCTCGCCGTCACGCACGAGCCGCATCTTCTGATAGCTCTCGTACATCGCCATCGGGCTCCACGTCCCGGGGATCGGCGGGATCAGGTTCTTCTCGAGGCTCTCCTTGAGGTAGACCACGTCGCTGGTCAGGATCACGGTGCCGGTCTTGGGCAGCCGCACCACCGCGAACTGGCTGCCCGGCGTGTGGCCGGGGGCCCGCCGGAACTCGACACTGCGGTCCCCGAACAGGTCGAGATCGCCCTCCAGGCGGATCACGTTCATCTTCTTGGTGTCCTCGAAGTCGCCCGGGATGTAGTAGATCGAGTAACCCGGATCCGGCCACCACGCCGCCTTCATCTCATCGTTCTGCACGATCAGCGTGCTGTTCGGGAACTGGGAGACGTTGCCGCCGTGGTCGAGGTGCATGTGCCCGACCGCCACGTACTTGATGTCGGAGGTCTTGAGGCCGATCTTGGCGAGCTGCGCCGCCATCGCGTCGTTCTGGGTCATCTTGAGCCCGAAGCCCTTCGCGAGTGGGCCCCACCAGCCGTCGGCATTCGTGATGGTCTTGTCGTTGTTGCCGGTGTCGAAGATCACGTTGCCCTTGGGATGCTTGATCACGTAGAAGGAGACCGGCGCCCAGTCGATGTTGCCCTGGCCCCCGATCTGCAGGGCGGCCTTCGGGAACCCACCCAGCGAGCCCGAGGTGAAGACGTACAGCCGCATCCCCGCGGGGCTCTGGGCGAGGGCGGGCATCACCAACAGGCCGAGCACGAGTGTCAGGAGCAGGCCGCCGATCACCCAACGCTTCATAGGGACCTCCTCGTCGAGGGGGAACCGAGCAAAACCTGCGGCATTGTGATGAAACGGTTGGGGTGATGTCAAGGATGATTCCTGACCGAGCGGCGGGCCGCTTGACGCACCGTGTAAGATCGGAGCCATGAGACCCTGGGTCGCACGGCTCGGACTGGCCGCGCTGCTCGTGTCGGGCGGCGGCCCGGGGGCGGCGCTCGCCTCGGACACCCTTGCCGCCGACCCCCCGGCGGCGCCCGCGCGGCTCGTCCCGGATCTGCACCTCTCGGTCAGCGAGGTGCCGGGAGAGGTGACGCTCCGCCTGCCGGTGGCCTCGGAGCACCTGCTCTACGGGCTCGTGGGCCCGTACCTGTCGCTGGGATCGAGCGCGCCGCTCGGAGCACCCTGGGCCAGTGCGCCGGCCGCCGGCCCGCGGCGCGACGCCGACGGCCTGGACGACCTCCGGCTGGGGGCGGGGATGGCCGTGCCGATCTCGGCGCGCGTCCAGCTCTACGGCGAGTATCGCTTCCTGCGCGGCCGGCTCGACCCGGCCGTGGGGCGCGACCTGCTCCAGCGTGAGCCCGACTCGGGGGACTTCCGCGCCGGGTTCTCCATCCGCTTCGACTAGCTTCCCGCGAACTCCTCCTTCGCCTTCCGCAGCTCTCCCGGCTCGGCCAGCAGGTCGAGTGCGGTCATCGCCAGCGCCTTCGCGGCCGCCACCATGCCGGTGCGCGCCAGCGGGGACTTGGCCCACTCCGCGAACTCGCGCGAGTGCCCGGGGACTCCGTCGGGAGAGATCCGGATGTAGGGATGGATGGTGGGCAGCGCCTGGCTCACGTTGCCACAGTCGGTCGAGCCGTACCCCGCCTCGCCGTCGTCGGGATCCACCGGGAAGTCGATCCGCTCGAGATTGCGGGCGAAGAGCTCGGCCATGGTGAAGTTGGCCTTCAGCGGGTCGTGCACGATGGCGTCCGCGGTGACCTTCGTGGTGCAGCCGGTGGCGGTGGCCGCGCCCTCGGCGCAGGCCTCGAAGCGGCGGAGCAGCTCGCGGCAGTAGTCCTTGGTCGGGGCGCGCAGGTAGAACTCGGCCGCGGTGTGCTCGGGGATGATGTTGGCCTGGTCGCCGCCCTTGGTGATGATGCCGTGCACCCGCGAGTCGGGGCGGAGCTGCTGCCGCATGGCGTCGAGCGATACGAAGAGCTGGATCATCGCGTTCAGCGCGTTCACCCCGCGCCACGGCCAGGAGGAGGCGTGGGACGCGTGCCCGAAGAACTCGCACTTGACCTTGATGATGCCCAGGCTCGGCCGCCAGACCTGGGTCCCGCAGCGGCCGTGGATCATCATGGCCGCGTCCACGTCCTTGAACACGCCCGCGTCCATCAGCCGCACTTTGCCCGCCCCGCCCTCCTCGGCGGGGGTGCCGATCACCTGGATGCGGCCCGGGAAGGGCAGGGTGCCCAGCCCGGCCGCGATCGCCGCGCCCGCCCCGGCGCCCGCGGTGGCGATCACGTTGTGCCCGCAGGCGTGGCCGATGTTCGGCAGCGCGTCGTACTCGGCCATGATCGCGATGGTGGGGCCGGAGCCGCGGCCGGCGATGGTGGCGCGAAACGCAGTGGGCAGGCCCCCGAGGCCGCGCTCGACCGCCGCCCCCTGCCGCGCCAGGAAGTCGGCGAGCCAGCCCGCCGCCCTGTGCTCCTCGAAGCACAGCTCGGGGTTGGCGTGGATCCGATGGCTGATCTGCTCGAGCTCGTCCGCGAGACGGTCCACCGCCTCGGCGATGCGTGTCTTGGCGCGGTCCAGGGTCTCGGCGCTCATGGCGGCTAGCGGGAGCGGGCGAACTCGTCCTTGGCCGCCTTCACGCGGGCGGGCTCGGCGAGCAGATCGAAGGTGGTGAGCGCCATGGTCTTGGCTGCCGCGAGCATGCCGGTGCGGGCCAGCGGCTGCACCGCCGCGTCGGCGAAGTCGCGCGTGTGGATCGCCATGCCGGTGGGCGCGATCGCCACCATGGGCTGGATCGCGGGGATCACCTGGCTCACGTTGCCGATGTCCGAGGAGCCCAGCCGGTCGGGGATGGGCGTGCCCTCGCGAAGGCCCACCGTCGCCATGTTGGCCGCGAACAGATCGAGCATCACCCGGCTCGACTTCATCGGCTCGTAGACGCTGTCGTGCTGGGTGACCTTGAGCGAGCAGCCGGCGGCCTTCGCCGCGCCCTCGGCGGCCGCGGTGACCCGCCGGAAGAGATCCCACATCGTGTCGATCCGTGGGGCCCGCACGTAGTAGAGCGCGGAGGCGTACTCCGGGATGATGTTGGCGGCGGCCCCGCCGTTGGTGATGATGCCGTGGATGCGGCAGTCCGGCCGCACCTGCTGCCGCAGCATGCTGGCCGCGTTGTACATCTGGATGACCGCGTCGAGGGCGTTCACGCCCTCCCAGGGATCGGCAGACGCGTGCGAGGCTCGGCCGGTGAACTCGAAGGTGCCGCGCACGATCCCGAGGAGATCCTGGTGCAGGAGCGTGCGGTCGAAGCCGTGGATCATCATCGCGCAGTCCACTCCCGCGAACACGCCGGCCTTGATCAGCTTCACCTTGCCGCCGCCGCCTTCCTCCGCCGGGGTGCCGATGACCTGGATGCGGCCCTTGGGCAGCTGGGCGGCCACCGCGGCCAGCGCGGCCCCCGCGCCGGCGCCCGCGGTGGCGATCACGTTGTGGCCGCACGCGTGCCCGATGCCGGGCAGCGCGTCGTACTCGCAGAGGATCGCGACGGTGGGGCCGGCGCCGGTCTCGATGGTGGCGCGGAACGCGGTGTCGACGCCGCCCACGCCCCTCTCGACCTTGTAGCCCTGCCGGCCCAGGAAGTCGCTGAGCCAGCCGCAGGCCCGGACCTCCTGGTAGGCCAGCTCGGGATGATCGTGGATCTGGCGGGACAGAGCGTCGAGCTCGTCGGCGAGGCGGTCGACGGCCTGGGCGATGGAATCCTTGAGGGCGGTCATGGGGGCCTCCAGAATGGGATCGGGACGGGCGCGAGCATACCCTCGCGCTCCGCCCTTGACAAGGCGTGAGGCGCGCCCGGGCTCAGGGCGACTGCGTGCAGAAGAAGAAGAAGAGCGGTCGGGTGGCGTCGAGCGACCCGCCGCGCCCCGGCTCGTCCACGCAGCGCACCATCGGGGAGGCCGACGAGCGGCGGGGCGAGTCCACCGAGGCACAGGCCACCAGGGTCAGAGCGGCTACGAGCGCGAGCAGGAGGCGACCGGAGCGCACGGAGGACAAGCGTACCACGGCCCGCGCGGGCGGGCGGATCAGGCCGAGGGTGCGAGGGCGGGGTCGCCGGCGGGGACGCCGCCCGGCAGCTCGATCACGAACATGGCGCCGCCGCCCGGCCGATTCTCGGCCCACAGGCGGCCCTCGTGCTCGGCCACCACGCTGTGGGCGACCGACAGGCCGAGGCCGCGCCCCTCCCCCGGACCCTTGGTGGTGAAGAACGGGTTGAAGACGCGCGCCAGATCGTCGGGAGCCACCCCGGGCCCGTCGTCGGCGACCTCGATCCGGACGCCGTCGCCGGACGGACGCACCCGGATCACGAGGGTGCCCGCTCCGCGCGCGGTGGACATCGCCTGCTCGGCGTTCTGCACCAGGTGGTAGAGGGCCTCCTGGAGCTGGTTGCTGTCGGCCCAGATCTCGGGCACCTCGGCGAAATCGGTCTGGACCGTGATGTGGGCGCTCTCGAGGCGCGCCTGGTGCAGGGAGAGCACCTTGTAGATCTGGTCACTGACCTTGCAGCGCCCGCGCCGCAGGGGCGAGCGCTCCGCGAAGAGCATCAGCTCCCGCACGATGTTGGCCGCACGCTTGGTGGCCCCGTCGATGGTCTTGAGCCCGGCGAGCACCGTGTCGTGATCCTGGCTCTGCAGCAGCAGGTGCACCTGGCCCAGGATGATCATGAGCGGGTTGTTGATCTCGTGCGCGACGCCCCCCGCGAGCTCGCCGACCGCGGCCAGCCGCTCCGCGCGCACCACGTCGGTGTGCGACCGGCGGAGCTCCTCGAGCTGCAGCCGCGTCTCCGAGTACAGGCGCGCGTTGTCCAGCGCGAGCCCGATCTGGTCGGCGCTGGACTCGAGCAGCGCGACCTCCTCGTTGGTGAACCGCTCCTCGGTCTGCCGGCCGAGCGAGAGCGTGCCCAGGATGCGGTGCCGCGCCCGGATCGGCACGCACAGGAAGCCGCGGATGCCGTCGGCGGCCACCGCGGCCCGCGCGGCGGGCAGCAGATCGGGTGCCCGCCCGGCCTCGTCGACACGGCGCACGCGGCCCGAGGCGGCGACCCGGCCGATCAGGCCCTGGCCCATCGGCAGCGCCTCGTTCACCTCACGGAGGCGGTCCGAGAGGCCCCGCTCCCCCCGCAGGAGAAGCGTCTTGCCGTCGGAGGAGACCAGGTGAAGGCTCGCGATCTCGTGGCCGGTGACGTGGGTGAGGGCGCCCAGCGACTTCTGGATGACCTCGTTGAGATCGAGCGAGCGGCTGACCGCCTCGGTCACGGTACGAAGAATCTGCAGGTGGCGGATCAGCGACGACGCGCGGCCTACTCCGCGGTTTTTCACTTGGGCCATCGTGAGCTCGTCCCGGCTCCCCATTGGGTTTGCGCGTTGAACGTCCTCAGGGTGCCAAGCAAGCGAAATGCCATAGGCGACACCCAAATAATACCATCTATTCCAGACATTTACACCGCCGTTGGTCGCCTGCCTCCGCCGGCACCGATGCTGCTCCGACACACTGTCAGGTCAGAGCATGCCGAAACTGCCGCGCGTGGGCGATCCGCCTCGCGATCGACGGATGGGAGTAGAGCAAGATCTCCTCGAGCCGCGGCGGCTCCCGATCGGCCAGGTTGAGCGTGGCCAGTCGCTCCATGGAGGCGATGAATGCGCCCGGGTCCGGGATGGTCTGGAGCGCGAACCGGTCGGCCTGCCACTCGACGTGCCGGGACCACCCGTTGGCCAGGGGCAGGGCGGCCAGGCTCACGATCAGGAGCACCAGGCCGAGGATCGGCAGGCCGGTCACCGCCGCCGGCCCCTCGAGGGCGACCTGCCCGGCTCCCCACCGCAGGGCGGCGTCGGCGACCCAGAACGTCACGAGAGTCAGAGCTCCCTGCACGAGCAGCCCGCGGCGGACGTCGCGGTGCAGCTGGTGAGCGAGCTCGTGAGCCAGCACCGCCTCGATCTCCTCCGGCGTGAACTGCTGGAGCAGGGTGTCGAAGAGCAGGATGCGGCGGGTGCGGCCGAGCCCGGTCACCGCCGCGTTGGCGGTGCGGCTCTTGCGCGACTGGTCGACCACGAACACCCCGATCACCGGGACGCCGACGCGATCGGCGAGGGCCAGCAGCCGGGTCCGGAGCGGGCCGTCGGGCAGCGGGGTCAGGCGATAGAAGAGGGGCACGAGCCAGATCGGCGCGACCAGGGCCAGCAGGGCGTAGCCCGCGAGGAAGGCCGCGGCGCCCCACAGCCACCACCACGAGGTGAGGCGGAGCAGGCCGTAGACGATCTCGACCGCCGCCAGCCCGAGGGCGCCGCCGAGCAGCGCCGCCTTCGCGGCGTCCCGGAGCCAGCCGGTGAACGGCTGGTGGAGCAGGCCGTAGCGCCGCGGCAGCCAGAAGCCGCCGAGCCAGGCGAGGGGAAGCGTGAGCAGCCGGTGCCCGCCCGCGAGGACCAGGAAGACCGCGGCGAGCTCGAGCCACCAGGCGGAGGTCCAGCGCGCCGCGAGGTCGGCGAGGTGCGCCGCCGCCCGCGTCTCGATCAGGACGAGCAGGTAGGCGATCGAGAGGGCCAGCCCGCTCAGCGAGAGGACGAGCTGGCGGTGGTGGTACGTCCGGGCGCGGGCGCCTTCCTCGGATGCCGGGGCCATGCCCCGAGTGTCCCACCGCCGAGGTGGGCCGCCAACCGGCCGGGCGGGTTGTGCTACACTGAGCGCCAATTCACACCCCGGGGAGCCGACATGTTTCAGTCCGTCGAGGACGTCCAGCAGCAGTTCAAGAACGCTCGCTACATCGCCAACCGACGCATCTGCACCGTCGTATTCCTCGCCGAGCGCATGGGACGGCCCGTGCTCATCGAGGGGCCGGCCGGCGTGGGCAAGACGGAGCTGGCGAAGACCCTGGCCGAGGTGACCGGGCGGCACCTCATCCGCCTGCAGTGCTACGAGGGCCTCGACGAGGGCAAGGCGCTCTACGAGTGGAAGTACGCCAAGCAGCTCCTCTACACCCAGCTCCTGCGCGAGCGCATCGGCGAGCTGATCGCCGACGCCCCGTCGCTGCCGGACGCGGTCGCGCGCATCTCGGGACAGGACGACGCCTTCTTCTCCCATCGGTTCCTGGCCCCGCGGCCGCTCCTGCAGGCCATCGAGTCCCCCGATCCGGTGGTGCTGCTCGTGGACGAGATCGACAAGGCGGAGCCCGAGTTCGAGGCCTTTCTCCTCGAGGTCCTCTCCGACTTCCAGGTGTCGGTGCCCGAGCTGGGGACGATCCGGGCCACCCAGATCCCCATGGTGGTGCTCACCTCCAACAACGCCCGCGAGCTGTCCGACGGCCTCAAGCGGCGGTGCCTGCACCTGTTCATCGACTTTCCGCCCGCCGACGAGGAGCTCGCGATCATTCGCCTGAAGGTCCCCGAGATCTCCGAGCGTCTGGCCCAGACGGTGGTGACCGCGGTGCAGCGCATCCGCGGGCTCGAGCTGCGCAAGGCGCCCTCGGTCTCGGAGAGCCTCGACTGGGCGCGCTCGCTCGTCATCCTCAACGCGGAGACCCTGGATCGGGACCTGGTGGAGTCCACGCTCACCATGCTCGTCAAGCACGAGAAGGACCTCGAGCGGGTCAAGGGCGCTCTCGACAAGGTGCTGGCCGACCTGGGCTAGTTGCCCATGAGCGGGAGCTGGTCCGGTCTCACCGAGTTCCGTGAGCTCTGGTTTCCGAGCCCGCGCCTCCGGCTGCCGGAGCTGCGACCGGCGGGGCCGGTGTTCATCGAGGGCGGCCGCTGCGTCTCGGGCGCGCTGGACGAGTACACCAAGCTCTGGATCTCGGCGGCCGGTCGCTGGCACTTCTACTACGTCCACCCTTCTCCGCGGGACTTCTACCGGAACACCATGCCCGAGGCGGTGCCGCATCTGCTGCACCCCGGGGAGATGACGGTGGAGACGTTCCGCCACGGACCCACCTACAAGGTCGTGCTCGGCCTGCGCTGCACCGAGGGGCCGGTCCGGGTCCTGCACCTGGTGGGCGACGTTCCCGACGTCACGCGTGCGGTCGAGCGGGACGAGGAGGCCCCCGCCGGCCCCCTCGGGTGGAAGCTCAAGATGACCCACCTGATCTCGTCCGGCTCCTTCCACGGGCTCATCCGCCTCGAGGACGGGCGCCTGCACCCGATCACCCGCGACGGCGGCGAGGACGTGTTCAAGTCCTCCTGGGTCACCTTCAGCCGATGAGCACGGGCCAGATGGACCAGCGGATCCTCGAGTTCATCGGCGACCTGCGGCGGGCCGAGCTGCGCATCTCGCCCAGCGAGGCGCTCGACGCCCTCGCCGCCTCCGCCGAGACCGGGCTGGAGGACCGCGACACCTTCAAGAGCGCGCTCGCCACCACCCTGGTCAAGGAGTCGCGGGACCTCGCCACCTTCGACCGCATCTTCGATCTCTACTTCCTCGACCTGCAGGCGCTCGGCGAGGGTCTCAAGAAGGCCCTCGGTCCGGAGGACCCCAAGATCCAGGAGATGCTCGACCGGCTCACCGCCGAGGCGGGTATGGAGCTCGACGAGCTCACCGAGCTCCTGCTGCAGGGGCAGGGCAGCGACATGGAGATGGCCATCCGCCAGGAGGGTCAGGGCACCGGCCTCGAGCGGCTGATGTACTTCCTGCAGGTCGGCTACTTCTCCCGCCGCATCTACGACAAGTTCGACTGGGAAGCGATCGAGCGCGACCTCAGCCGGATCATGCAGCTCCTGGAGGCCAAGGGCCTGGACCCGGGCATGCTCGCGCGGATCCGGAACTACCTGGACCTTCGGCTCGAGGCCT
>DATIFV010000108.1:0-4977 GCA_035455085.1 Candidatus Methylomirabilota bacterium
CAACCGGGAGGCCGCCGCCTGGTTCGAGCAAGCGCTGCAGGTCCTGCAGGGCCTGCCCGATACGCCGGCGACCCGGGCGGAGACCGTCGAGGTCCTGTTCGACCTCCGGAACGCGCTGACGCTGCTCGGGGAGCACGAGCAGACCCTCCAGCACCTCCGGACGGCGCAGGCGCTGGCGGACCAGCTCGGTGACCGGGGCCGGCTCGGGCGCGCGCTCTCGTTCGAGGTGAACTGCCTGTTCCTGCTCGGCGAGCACGAGCGGGCGATCGAATGCGCCCGTCGGGCCCGGGGCGTGGCCGAGGAGCTGGCCGACGTCCGCCTGCGGACCGTGACCGACATGTATGCCGGCCGCGCGCATCTGCACCTCGGCGACTTCCCCCGCGCGATCGAGATCTTCGGCGGCATCGTGGCCACGCTGATCGGTCCCTTGATGCACGACCGGCTGGGCGTCCCCGTCCTCCCCTCGGTGTTCGCGCGCAGCCATCTGGTCGAGGCCCTGGCGGAGACCGGGCGGTTCGACGAGAGCCACCGCTATGCGCGCGAGGCCGTCGATCTCGCAGAGACCACGAACCACCCCGACACCGTGCTCTGGGCTCACCACGGCGCCGGCGTCCACCATCTGGTGCGGGGCGAGGTCGCGGCGGCCACGGAGGCATTCCGCCGCGCATACGCGGTGTGTCAAGCGCACGACATGCCCGCGTATCGCCCACGGATCAGCGCGGAGCTCGGGATCGCGTGGGCCCTGGGCGGGCGGGCGAGCGAGGCCGTGCCGATGGTGCAGCAGGCGGCCGCAGAGGCGGAGGGTCGCAAGACCTCGAGCTACTCGCAGGTGCTCCTGCTCCTGGCCGAGGTGTACCTCCTGGCCGACCGCATCGCCGAAGGAGCCGAGGCGGCGGCACGGGCCCTGGCGCACTTCCGCCGGCAGCGGGAGCGGGGACACGTGGCCCGCGCCCTGTGGGTCCTGGGCGATATCGCCGCCCGGCAGGGCCCGGCGGATACGGCCCGAGCGGAGGCGCTCTACGAGGAGGCCGACCGGCTGGCCACCGAGCTCGGGATGCGCCCGCTCCGCGCGCGCTGCACCCTGAGTCTCGCGGGCCTGCTGGGTCGGACGGGCCGGGCGGGCCGCGCGGGGGCCGCGCTCCAGACCGCCTGCGCGGGCTTCCGTGAGCTGGGGATGAGCGCCGACCTCGCCCGCGCCGAGGCGGAGCTCGCCGCCCTCAGGTAGGCGGCCCCGCGGGCGCGGGCGCGCTCACCGGCCCCGCCGGCGCGCGGGCCGGGAGGGCACGGTCCCGGGGTCGGGAACGCGCCGCACGCGCACCCCGGCCGGGATGTCCAGTCGGCGGGCCAGCCGCTCGATCTTGAGCCGCAGCGCCTCTGCGGCCTTCCGGCTGGCCCGCACCGTCCGCTTGATCGGGCGGGGCACCGCGCCCTACAGGCTCTTCCGCACGCCGCTGCGGCCCACCCGCGCCTGCAGCTTCGGCTTGGGCGCGTTGGGGTGATCGTTGAGGATCGTCGCGACATCGTCGAGGAACGTGTCGAGCTTGGTCAGGAACTGCCGGTACTTGGCCACCTTCACCGGCCCCTCGAGCACGATGGTCACCTCGAAGTTCTCGTCCTTGCTCACCGGATCCATGCCCATGGCTCAGCTCCTCCTCCCGCCACTCATGTCGGTCACACCGTCGCACAGCTCGTCGCCCCGGAACAGCCCCGGCTCCGTATCCATGTCGCGCACCATGTAGTGATCCTCGACCGCGTCGTAGGCAGCGCCGAAGTCCACGCGCTCGCCGCGCGCCAGCCGCACGTAGGCGAGCGCGATGCTGTGCTTGAGGACGCGGTCGAACGCGGTCATCGCCATGAAGAACCGCCCGGCATTGATCTCGGTGACGCGCGGCCGCCCGGCCGCGTCCTCCTTCACGTCCACGCTGAAGGCCCCGGAGGCCCCCGGCGCCACCGCGACGATGGCCCGGCGGCACACCTCCACGACGCGCGGCTCGACGACCGTCTTCGCGAGCGAGGACAGGGACGTCACCCCGCTCGGGATGTTGTCGGCGCCGAAGTAGGCCAGCCGCTCGAAGGTGTTGGCGAGCACCATCCGCCCGCGATGCCACACGCTCTGGCACAGGATCTCGCGCCCGGGCAGGTACTCGGCGAGCGTGAACGCGGAGGCCGGCACCCCCTGCATGGTCTCCCACACCGCCATCCACCGGCGCGCCTCGTCCGGCGTCGCGACGGCGGCGCCGCCGCGGGCGCACGTTCCGGTCCGCGGTCGGCACCAGAGCCGGTCCGGGTGCCCCAGGCGGGCGAAGATCTCGTCCACCCCGGCCGGCCCGCGCACCGGATGGGTCTCCGGAGCCGGCACCCGGTGCCGGCGCAGCGCGGTGATGAGGCGGAGCTTGTCGCGGCACCGCGCGATGACGCGGGCGGACGGCAGGAAGAGGACCCCGCGCAGGTCCCGGCGGGCGGTCGACAGGGCCTGCACGTGCCGGTCGATCGTGGGCACCACGAGATCGACCCGCCACGCGTGGACCAGCCGGCGGAGCATCGGCACGAACCGCGGGTGGTCCGGGGCGGGCACGAGGGCCCGCTGGTCGGCCGCCGAGTGCCGGACGACGAACGGGTCGTCGTTGCACCCGAGGAGCGCGAGCGAGGGGTCGGCACGACGCAGGCTCCGGATGAGATTCTCGGCGCCCGCGCCGCCCGCCCCCATGACGAGCACCCGGGCGGGCGTCATAGGGCCCGGAACGCGCGGAGCGCGTCGATGATGCCGGCCCCGGCGCCGTCGCGGGCGGCCGCCGTCCTGATCGGGTGGGCGGTCTCCTTCAGGAGGCGTCGGCACTCATCCTGGGTGAGGTCGGGCCGGGCCTGCTTGAGCAGCGCCACCACCCCGGCGGCGATCCCGGTGGCGGCGGAGGTGCCCCCGTCGAAGGGGCGCAGGCCGGACTCGTTCGGAAAGAATCCCTCGAACTGGGAGATCGAGCAGAAGTCGGGCTTGTCGGGATCCTCGGGCGGCAGGGCGGCCGGCCCCTGGCTGGTGTACCCGCACCAGTCGCCGCTGAGCGTGGCCGCCCCGACCGTCATCACCTCGGGGTGGCCGTTCGGCCCCAGGATGCTGGCCCCGGGGCCCCGATCGCCGACGCCGCACAGGGTGCCGCCGTCGAACGGGCATCCGTCCCCGCAGTTGCCGGCCGCGAAGAGGACGAGGATGCCCGCGTCGATCGCGGCCTCCACCTGGACCGCGATGTCGCTCCGCGGGTCAAACGCGTAGTCCGGGCCCCCGGGCTTGGCGGTATCGTAGAGGCCCCAGCTGTTGACGAGGACCTGAGGGACCCCGTGGGCGCGGTAGTGGGCGATGGCCAGCTGGTAGCCCTCCACCGCATTGGCCACGTAGTCCTCGAACACCGCCCCGGGCTCGAAGATCCGGATGTCCCAGAGCTCGGCCTCCGGGGCCATGGCCTGGACGTCGAAGGCGATCATGTTGCCGTGCTGCCCCCAGCCCTCGGCGGTCGTCCCCCAGCTGGCCACTGGCCAGCCGCCGATCACCTCGCCCACCGCGGGCGCCTGCGGGATGGCCGGCCAGGCGCCGACGGCGGTCGGCCGACCGTACGCGGTGATGCCGCCATCGACGACGCCCACCACCAGGCCGCGGCCGGTGTAGCCGGCGCGCCAGATCTGCGTGACCCCCAGATGCTGCGCGACGCTCGTCGCGGTGCCGTTGGGCCGGGCGGCGGCCCCGCAGTCGACGCGGGGCAGGGTCGCGCGCACGGTGAGGCCCGGGTCGACGCGGGCGAAGGGCTCGAGCCGGGCCGCGCGCGTGACGTGGCGGACGTGAGGCTGCTCGCGGAGCGCGTCGAGTCTCCCCGGATCCACCCACGCGCGGACGACCACCAGCTGGAGCTTCTGCCGGAGGAGGCTCTCCCGCTCCGCCCTGGGTGCGGTGATCGCCACCGGGGGGTATCGGTCGTCCACCTCGATCCCGGGGCCCCAGCGCTCGTAGACGCGCCGGATCTCGTCGATGGAGCTCCCGACCGGCACCTCGAGCCTGACGGTCACCCGGATCCGGGGACTGGGGAGCGATTTTTCTTGCTCCGCCATGGCGGGGAGACTATGGAACCCGGGCCCCCCATTGTCAAGCGGCTGTGGCTCCGTCCCGCGACCGCTCACGGGTGGTGCGTCAGCTTCGCCTGCATCACGTTGTACTGGCCCGGGCGCGGATGCGGAGCAGGACCGCCTCCGGGTTCGCGCCCATGCGCCACGGGAGCCCGACGGCGCCGAGCCCGCGCGTCACCGCCAGCATCGCAGAGCCGTGCACGTAGAGCCCCTCGTCGAGACAGAACTGGCTCTGCCGGACGATCGGCGGGCCGGCCGGGAGGCGGATCTGGCCGCCGTGGGTGTGCCCGGAGAGCACGAGGGCGACGCCGCGGCGCTCCGCCTCGTAGAAGTCGTCGGGGTGGTGCGCGAGGAGCAGCTGCGGCGGCCCGGGGGCGGCCGCGAGCCGGTCCCAGTCGGGCGTGCCGAGCGTGCGGTCGTCGATGCCGCCGATGACGAGATCCCCGCGCGGGCGGGGCAGCACGCGCGATTCGTTACACAGGGTCCGGATACGGATGGAGGCGAGCTGGTCGCGGATCCGGTCGGGCTCCGCGGTGAAATAGTCGTGGTTGCCGAAGCAGTACCAGGCCCCGAGCGGCGCCGTGGCCAGCCCCGCGAGCACGGGCAGGAACCCGTCGAGGTCCTCGACCCGGCCCTCGACGATGTCGCCGGTGACCGCGACGAGGTCCGGCTGCAGCCGCATCAGCTCCGCGAGGATCGACCCGAGCACCTCCGGATGGAGGAAGGCCCCGGTGTGAATGTCGCTCAGGAGCAGGACCCGCAGATCGTCCGCGGCGCGCGGCCAGCGGGGCGGCGTCACGGTGGCCACGGCCACCGAGAAGCGGCGCGGCAGCAGCCAGCAGTACGGGTGCCACACCCCGAGCAGGTGCG
>DATIFV010000109.1:0-10615 GCA_035455085.1 Candidatus Methylomirabilota bacterium
GGTCGCGTGGCGGTCGGGTACCGGCATGGTGGTCTGGCCGGACGTCAAAAATTGACACCCCAGCAAGCGTCCCCCGGTGGACGACCGGAGTGACACGTGAGAATCATCCAGCCGCGGCCACCCGCTAAGTCCAAGCCCCGTCGCGCCAGCTCGGCTGGCGCTGTTCTTGCTCCCTCCCGTCGCGAGGGAGCGAGCGGCATGAGCCGGGTACAGCCGGAGCGAGAGCAGACGGTGTTCCGCAAGCCGACGGCCCCGCCGCCGCCGGAGCGTGTCGCGCTGCGGCGTGGTCCCGAGGCCCGCGGCGACCGCTCGCTCATCATTCCCGCCGCGGTGTCCTCGTCACTGTCGCGCACCGTCCGCGAGCAGCTCGCATACCTCACGCCGGATCAGCAGCGCGCTTTCCTCTGGCGCTACCGCGCCCAGGCGAAGTCGCCGACCGTCGCGTTCCTCTTCCTGCCCCTCGGCTGGCACTACCTCTACCTGCGCAAGCGCGGGCTGCAGGTCCTGTTCTGGCTCACGCTCGGCGGCCTCGCCGCCTGGTGGGTGCTGGACGTCTTCCGTCTCCGCGGGCTCGTGCGGGACTACAACCGGCGCGTGGCGATGCACGTGATGCGCGCCCTCTGGGGGTAGCCGGCCGGTCCGCTCGGCCGATGGATCCCGCCTTCCGCCGCGTCGCCGGCTGCGACCTCTGCCGCGCCGCGCGGATCACCCCGTGGTACCACGAGGACGACATCTGCTGGATCGCCGAGTGTGAGATCTGCGCGGTGCCCATGGTGGTCTGGCGCTACCACGGGACCGAGCCGCCCACCGAGCACCTGACCCACATGCACGCGCGCCTGCGCGAGGTCGCGAGCCGGCAGCTCGGCGACTGCTACATCGACGATCACATGCGGAACATCCCCGACCACTACCACGCCCACGGCCGCCCTCGGGGCGGGTTCTTCGGCCCCGGCGCCGGGCGGTAGCGGTCCACCCCAGGAGGCGTCCATGGCCGAGAGCGAGCTCCACCGGAAGGGCAGCGAGATCCGTCGCAGGCTGCTGGGCGACAAGTACGTGGAGCGCGTGAACGCGACGACCTACCAGGATCCGGTCATGCGCACGTTCATCGACGTGGCGACCGAAAACGTGTTCGGCGCCCTCTGGACGCGGCCCGGCCTCGACCTCAAGACGCGGACGCTCGTGTGCGTGGTCTCGGATGCGGCCACCGGGCGCGAGCCCGAGCTGCGGATCCATCTCCGGATGGCCCTTCGCCAGGGCTGGACCGAGACCGAGCTGATCGAGACCCTGATCCACATGTCGGGCTACGTGGGCGTGCCGATCATCCGCGAGGCCATGATCGCGGCCCGTGAGGTTTTCGCGGAGGTCCGCGCCGAGCGCTAGCAGGCGGCTGAAAAGGGCCCATCTGCTTCGTTGGCGCCCTCGGCCGCCCGCTCGACGTACAGCAAGTACGCCTCGCGGGCGACCGTCGGGCGCCGCCTCGCATCTGGACCCTTTTGAGCAGCCTGCGGGTTTCTAGTGGCGCCCCATGATCTCGCGCATCCGCTGGAAGGTCAGGATGCGGCGGCGGTTCGCCTCCGGCATGCGCTCGAGGTCCACCGGCTGGGTCACGGTGAGGCCGTAGGCCTCGTAGGTGGGGATGTCGGCCTCGGCGAGCCCGCGGGTGGCCCGCTTGCGCTCGAAGGCCGCCGCCACGGAGGGAGCGAGCTCCTCCGCCTTGCGGGCCGCGCGCGCCGCCTCGCGCTCCTTGAACTCCGGCATGACGGCGGTCGCGAACAGCTCGAGCGCCTCGCAGATGTGGTCGTGGCGGTTCTTGCCGCCCTGCTGGATGAAGATGGTCTGGTCCACCCCGTAGTCCTCGAAGGCGCGCAGGGCGACGCGCAGCTCGTCGGGGGTACCGATGCAACCGGTGCCGCCGCCGAGAACGCCCAGGTCGAGCTCGGCGCGGACCGCGAGGTACTTGGCCCAGATGTCGGTGCGTCCGGGCCGGTGCTTGCCGAAGACGTAGTGATGGCCGAGGGCGAACTGGAAGAACCGGAAGCCGTCGGTGCCGCGCCGCCGCGCCTCCTCGCCGTCGGGGTGACAGGAGAATCCGGTGACCATGGCGATGTTGGGGTTGACCGCGTGGCCGATCGGCACGCACTCGCGCTTGAACGTCTCGTAGTAGTCGTCCACCCAGTGCTTGGCTTCCGCGGGGTCGATGAACGCGAAGGTGAGCGCACCCATGCCGAGCTGGGCGGCCAGGTGGATGGTCTCGCGGTTCGAGCACGCCACCCACAGGGGCGGATGCGGCTTCTGCAGCGGCTTCGGGACCACGTTGCGCACCGGCATCGAGAAGTACTTGCCCTGGTAGCCCGGGTACGGGTCGAGCGCCAGCATGCTCGCCACCTGCTCGGTGGTCTCGCGCCACATCGCGCGGCGCTCGGCGGGGGTGACCCCGAAGCCCTCCAGCTCCGCCCGCGAGGCGGATTCCCCGGTCCCCCACTCCACGCGGCCGTTGGAGACCAGATCCAGGGTGGCCAGCCGCTCGGCCACGCGGGCCGGGTGGTTGTAGCCGGGGGGCATCAGCACGATGCCGTGCCCGAGCCGGATCTGCCGGGTGCGCTGGGAGGCGGCGGCCAGGAACACCTCGGGGGCGGAGGAGTGCGAGTACTCCTCCAGGAAGTGGTGCTCGACCTCCCAGGCGTAGTCGATGCCCAGCCGGTCGGCCAGCTCGACCTGGGCCAGCGCGTCCTGGAAGAGTCGCTGCTCGCTGCCCTCCTCCCACGGGCGGGGGAGCTGGTGCTCGTAGAAGACGCCGAATCGCATGCTCGCTCCTTTCGCGCCGATGGCGGCGCCGAGGCGCCGCCATCGTAGCGCAGGAAGCGGGCGGACGGGGAAGAACGCGGGGGGAGGCAGCTACGGAGCCTGGCTGAGGGGCGCGCCGGGCTCGGGCACCGCGGGAGACGGCGCGGCCGACGCCTCGACCGGCGTCGGCACCGACATCGGAACGGGCGTCGCCGACCAGGTACGTGCGCTCGGTCGCTGCTCCAGCTCGTGCAGCACCAGCTGCGACGCTCGCTCCCGGGCCCGGGGGGCCGCCGCGGGAACCATGGTCGGGCGCGGGACGGTGGGACGGAGAGACGGCGCGCTCGCGACCTGGACCTTCGGCTGCGACCGCGAGACCCACTGAGGCGGGGGGATCGGCCGGGCCACGACCCGCTCGGCCCCCTTCTTGTCGCCCATCCGGCGCAGCACGCGCGCCACGAAGCGACGCGTCTCCGGGAAGGGGGGGATTCCCCGGTAGCGCACCACGTTCTGCTGGCCGGCGTTGTAGGCGGCGAGGGCGAGCGGCAGGTCCCCGTTGAAGGTGTCGAGCATGGCGCGCAGGTGGCTGGCCCCCGCGTCGATGTTCTCGTCGGGGGCGTGCGGATCCTTCACGCCTATGAGCGCAGCGGTCTGCGGCATGAGCTGCATGAGCCCCTGCGCGCCCTTGTGGGAGACCGCGGCGTGGTCGAAGTTGGACTCCACCGCGATCACCGCGGTGATCAGCTCCTCGGACAGGCGGTGGCGCCTGGCCGCGGCCTTGATGTGGTCGGGAATGGCGGTGAGGTCGTACTCGGGCTCGGCCGGCTCCTCCATCTCCTCCGGCTCCGCCGCCGGCTGGCGCAGGGCCACGGTGTGCTCGACCACCTCGGCCGCGGTCCACGGGGTTCCGACCGCGACGAGCGCGACGAGCATCACCGCGGCGCCCAGGGACGGCAGCGGCGCGAGCCAGCGGGCCCGCTCCCACTCGGGGAAGAGCGGGAGCTGGCGGCGGTCGGCCTCGCGATATCGGGTCCAGCTCTTGATCAGTGTGAGCATTCGCACACCTCCGGGTGTCGGGCAGGTATGCGAGGCGGGTGCCACCCCGTGCGGGCCGATCTCGGCAGTATTTTCAGCTACTTGGACGGCGTCGGCGGGGTGTCACGCCGGTCCGGGGCCACCTGTCAGGCCCGGAAGTCACCGGGCTGACAGTGCTAACTTTTCGTGATCTGGGAGATCCCGGGCAGGCGCCCGAGGAAGTTGCCGGTCACTCCGCCGTCCACCACGAGATCGTGGCCGTTGACATAGCGGGCGTCGGGGCCGAGCAGGAACGCGATCACGTCGGCCATGTCCTCCGGCGTGGCCACACGTCCGAGCGGCACGAGCGCGTCGCGCTCCGCCGCGATCCGCGTGTCCTGGTACACCTTCTCGGTCATGCCGGTGCGGACCATGCCGGGCGAAAGGCTGTTGACCCGGATGCCGTCGCGTCCGAACTCCTGGGCGAGCACCTGGACCAGCATGATGAGCGCCGCCTTGCTCGGCCCGTAGGGGCCGAGATTGGCGTGCGCGTTGCTGCCCGACATGGAGGCGACCGCCACCATCGCCCCGCGCGAGGCGGCGAGCGCGGCGTGGGCCGCCTTGGCGAGCAGCCAGGTGGCCCGGGTGTTCACCGCGAACATCCGGTCCCAGTCCTCGACCGCGTAGCTCACCAGAGGGCCCGGCCGGTTGACGCCCGCGTTGCTCACGACGGCGTCGAGCCCGCCGAAGCGCGTGACGGCCTCCCCGACCACCCGGGCCGGCGCGTCCGCGGTCGCCATGTCGCCGTGGATCGGCAGCGCGGCCGCCCCCAGCCCGCCGAGCTCCTTCACGAGCGAATCGAGCGCCGCGGAGGGCGCGAGATCCACCGCCGCGATCTGCGTCTTCCCTCCGCCCGCCTGGGCGTCGCGGGCCAGGCGCAGGCAGACCGCCCGCCCGATCCCGCTCGCCGCGCCCGTGACCAGCGCGCGCACCGGCTCAGGCTCCCGTGAAGGTCTTGCCCTCGGTGGCGAGCCGGCTCAGGAGATCCGCCGGCCTCCAGACGTCACCCTGGGCCTTCTGCCACTCTTGCATGCGGTCGCGGATGGTCCTGAGCCCGATCTGGTCGGCCCAGAACATGGGGCCGCCCCGGTACACCGGCCAGCCGTAGCCGTAGACCCAGATCACGTCGATGTCGCTGGCCCGGATCGCGATCTTCTCCTCGAGGATCTTGGCCCCCTCGTTGACCATCGGGTACAGCAGGCGAGCGAGGATCTCCTCCTCGGAGATCTTCCGCCGGGTGATGCCCATCTCGCTCGCCACCTCGACGATGATCTTCTCCACGTCGGGGTCCGGGATGGGGGTGCGGTCGCCCTTCTCGTAGCGGAAGTAGCCCGCGCCCGTCTTCTGGCCGAAGCGCCCGAGCTCGCAGATGCGGTCCGCCACCGCCGACTTGATCCCCTTGCCCTTGCGGATGCGCCAGCCGACGTCGAGACCGGCCAGGTCCCCCATCGCGAACGGGCCCATCGGGAAGCCGAAGTCGGTGAGGACCTTGTCCACCTCGTGGGGCAGCGCGCCCTCCAGGATCAGCTTCTCGGCCTCCCGCCCGCGCTGGTGCAGCATGCGGTTGCCGACGAAGCCGTAGCAGACGCCCACGCAGACCGGGACCTTGGCGATGCGGCGGCCCACCGCCATCGCGGTCGCCACCACGTCCTTGGCCGACTTCTTTCCCCGCACGACCTCCAGGAGACGCATGACGTTGGCGGGGCTGAAGAAGTGCATGCCGATCACGCTCTCCGCCCGCCTGGTCGCGGAGGCGATCTCGTCCACGTCGAGGGTGGAGGTGTTGGTGGCCAGCACCGCGCCCGGCTTGCAAATGCCGTCGATCTTCGCGAAGACCTCCTTCTTGATCGGCATCTCCTCGAAGACCGCCTCGACCACGATGTCGGCGTCGGCGATCCTGGACCAGTCGGTGGTGCCCTGGATGAGGCCCATGCGCTTCTCGACGTCCGCGGTGGTGAGCCGCCCGCGGGACGCGGTGGCCTCGTAGTTCTTCCGCACGATGCCGAGCCCGCGATCGAGCGCGTCCTGGGCCACCTCCACCACCGTGACCGGGATGCCCGCGTTGGCGAAGTTCATCGCGATGCCGCCGCCCATGGTGCCGGCCCCGAGCACCGCCGCCTTCCTGATCTCCCGCGCGGGAGTGTCGGCCGGGACGTCGGGGATCTTGGCCGCCTCGCGCTCCGCGAAGAAGAAGTAGCGCTGGGCCTTGGACTCGGGCGAGGTCATCAGCTCGGCGAACAGCTCGCGCTCGCGCTTGAGCCCCTGGTCGAACGGAAGGTTGACCGCGGCCTCCACCGCCTTGATGCAGTTCTCCGGGGCCCGGAAGCCGCGGGTCTGGCGGGCCACCGACTTGCGGAAGTCGGCGAAGACCTCGGGCTTGCCGCGCGCCGCTGCGATCTTGTCGTCGAGATCGCGGATCTTCCGCAGGGGGCGCTTCTCGGCCACGATCTTCTCCGCGAAGGCCACGCCGGCCGCCGCGAGGTCGCCGTCCACGATCTCGTCGATCAGGCCCGCCTTCAGGGCCTCGTCGGCCCCGATCGGGTCGCCGCTCACGATCATCGAGAGGGCCTTCGGCACCCCGACCACCCGGGGCAGCCGCTGGGTGCCGCCCGCCCCGGGCAGGAGCCCGAGCTTGACCTCGGGCAGGCCGAACCGCGCGGTCTTGACCCCGACCCGGTAGTGACAGGCCAGGGTCACCTCCAGCCCGCCGCCGAGGGCGGTGCCGTGGATCACCGCCACCACCGGCTTGGGCGAGCCCTCGATCAGGTCGAGCACCTCGTGCAGCCCTGGCTCCTTCGGCGGCTTGCCGAACTCGGTGATGTCGGCCCCCGCAACGAACGTGCGCCCCGCGCACGTAATCACGATTGCCGCCACGTTGCCGTCGGCGGCGGCCTGCTTTACCCCGTCGCGCAGGCCCTGGCGCACGTGCTGGCTCAGGGCGTTGACCGGCGGGTTGTTGACGGTGAGCACGGCCACGCGGCCGCGGCGATCGAGATCGACGGACTGGGTGATGGCTGTCATGGGCCTCTCCTTCGCAGGTGAGCGGTGAGGTGCCGCCATGATAAGCGCCCGCCCGGGCCTCGGGAAGGGGTAAGAATGCCCCAGTCGATCTTCCCGTGACCCGGTACCGGCCGGGTGCGGTCCACGCTAACTGCCTGTATCAATTGCACAGTTGTCCGGGGAAGTTTCCGGCATGGTGCATGCGTCCAGGACAGCAGGAGGAGGACCACGACCATGCTCAAGCGATCGATCGCGGTGGTGCTCGTCGCCGCGCCGCTGCTGGCGCTGCTTCCCCTGAGCGCCGGCGCTCAGCCGCTGGGCCTGAAGACCACGCCGCCCCCGCGCGAGCGGGTGGCGCCCGCGGTCCCCGATCGAGATCTCCATCCGCAGCGCCCGGCGCTGCCGGATCGTCCCCACTTCTTCGCCCCGCTGTCCCGGCCGACGAGGTCGGGCCAGGCGGGCGTGGCGGGTCGGAGCGCCCCGAATTCGCCGGTGGGCTCGCGCGTCGGCGGCGATCACGACAATCCCGGGTGGCCGGGCGTCGGCTTCGCGGTCGAGTGGGGCCGCCCCTTGCAGGCGAACTAGCCGGCCGGACCTCCGAGCCCGCGCGCGATCCCGGCCTGCCCCCGCGCGCCCCGGCCCCGCGACGGCCCCGTCGGCCGCGGTATACTCTCGCTCGACACGGACGTGAACTGGACCGCGGACATCAGCGGAGGAAGAAACCCGACCATGGCCATCTCGCCGGCCACTTCGACCCGGCCCGAATCGACCCGGGCCCTGGACTACGACACGATCGTGATCGGGGCGGGCATCTCCGGCCTGTACCAGCTCTACCGGCTGCGGGAGCTCGGCCAGCGGGTGCGGGTGTTCGAAGCCGGAACCGGCGTCGGCGGCACCTGGTACTGGAACCGCTATCCGGGCTGCCGATTCGATTCCGAGAGCTACTCCTACGGGTACTCCTTCAGCCAGGAGCTGCTGGACGAGTGGGACTGGACCGAACACTTCGCGTCCCAGCCGGAGACCGAGCTTTATCTCAACCGCTTCGCCGACAGATTCGACCTGCGCCGGGACATTCAGCTCAGGAGCCGGGTGAGGGCGGCGGCCTTCGACGAGGCCGACGCCGCCTGGGAGATCACCCTGGAGGACGGTCGCCGCTCCCGCTCGCGCTACCTGGTCACCGCGGTCGGCCCCCTCTCCGCCCCGACCATGCCGCGGATCGAGGGCCTCGGTGACTTCGAGGGCGAGGCGTATCACACCGCTCTCTGGCCCAAGCATCCCGTCCGGTTCGAAGGAAAGCGGGTGGCGGTGATCGGCACCGGTGCGACCGGCGTGCAGGCGATCCAGGAGATCGCCAAGACCGCGGGGCACCTGACCGTCTTCCAGCGCCGTCCGAACTGGTGCACGCCGCTGCACAACCGGCCGATCACCAAGGAGGAGATGGACGAGATCCGGAAGGGCTATCCGGCGCTGTTCCAGCGCTGCAGGGAGACCGCCGCCTGCTTCGTGCACACCATCGACCCCCGCGGCACGTTCGAGGTCAGCGAGGAGGAGCGGCGGGCGTTCTGGGAGAAGCTCTACGCGTCGCCCGGGTTCGGCATCTGGCAGGGCAACTTTCGCGACATGCTGATCGACCGGAAGGCGAACCGGCTGATCTCCGACTTCGTCGCGGACAAGATTCGCCAGCGGGTGAAGGACCCGAGGGTCGCGGAGATGCTGATTCCGAAGGACCACGGCTTCGGCACCCGGCGGGTTCCGCAGGAGACCCATTACTACGAGGTCTACAATCAGCCGAACGTCGAGCTGGTCAGCATCCTCGACACCCCGATCGAGCGGATCACGCGGAAGGGGCTCCGAACCGGAGATCGGGAGTTCGAGTTCGACATCATCGTGTACGCGACCGGCTTCGACGCCATCACCGGCAGCTTCGACCGCATCGACATTCGAGGACGGGGCGGGCAGAAGCTGAAGGACCGGTGGAAGGGCGGGCCCTCCACCTTCGTCGGGGTGATGGTCGACGGCTTTCCGAACATGTTCATGGTGATGGGCCCGCACACCGCGCTCGGCAACATTCCGCGCAGCATCGAGTACAACGTCGAGTGGATCCGCGATCTGCTCGGCTACATGGAGGAGCGCGGCCTGGGCCTCGCCGAGGCGCGGCCCGAGGCGGTGGAGGAGTGGACCGCCTTCGTCAAGAAGAAGGGCGAGGGCCTGCTCTCCAACGAGGTCGACTCCTGGATGACCGGCGTCAACCTGAACGTCGAGGGCAAGCAAGTCCGCACCATCGCCCGCTACAGCGGGACCGCGCCGGAATACCGCGAGTGGTGCGACCGGGTCGCCGCCCGCGGTTACCGGGAGCTGACGCTGGCGTAGGTCGCGGCCCCCTCCGATGATCTAGCGCAGCTCGCGCGCGGTCTTCTCCACGAAGCGCTCGAGCCCGGCCGCGTCGAGCGAGCGGGGCGGCATGAGGATGAGGCGGTGGACCCCGAGGGCGGCGAAGCGCTCCGCACTCGCGCGATCCATCGCCTCCCCGCCCCGGGTCGGGCGCGGCGTGACGCTGATCTCGAGCGGGCCCAGCCCGGCCGGGCGCGCGTGCCGCGCGGCCGCCCGCCGGAGGCCTTCGAGGCACCGCGCGGCGCCGCCCTCGTCGAGGGCGAAGCCGTACCAGCCGTGGCCCTGCTCCACCGCGCGCCGGAACGCAGCCTCGGTGTGGCCGCCCACCACGATCGGCGGCCCGGGCCGCTGGACGGGCCGGGGATGGGCCTGCACGCCCTCGAAGCTGACGAAGCGGCCGCGATAGGCGGGCCGGGCCTCGCTCCAGATCACGCGCAGCGCCGCCAGGTACTCGTCGGTGACCGCGCCCCGCTGCTCGAACGGGGCCCCGAGTGCGCGGAACTCGGGCTCGAGGTAGCCCACCCCGATCCCGAGGATGAGCCGGCCGCCGGAGAGCACGTCGAGCGAGGCGACCTGCTTGGCCAGCACCAGGGGATTGCGCTGGGGGAGGATGATGATGCCGGTGCCCAGCCGGATGCGTGTGGTGTGCGCGGCCAGGAAGGCGAGGGTCACCAGCGGGTCCATGATGCGGTCCTCGGGCTCCAGCGGCGAGGGCGGTACCCGCGGGTCGGGCAGCACCACGTGCTCGCCGCCCCAGAGCGAGTCGAAGCCGGCCGCTTCCGCGGCCCGCGCCACCCGGGCCGCGCCCTCCGGGTAGCTGCAGGGCCCGGTGGTCATCGAGAAGAGGCCGAGGGCCAGCGCCATCGGCCTAGGCGAGCAGCAGCGCCCGCGCGCGGTCGCGGAGCGCGTCCGGCAGCGGGGAGGGCCGGCGCGCCGCCTGATCGAAGTGGACGCCGGACTGCTCGAGGGTGGCCACCACGGTGTCGCCCGGCTCCCGCGTCATCACGTGGAAGAGTCGGAGGGAGGAGCTGCCCACGTGACACACCGCGGACCGCACCCGCACCACGTCCCCCGCCCGCGGCGCCTCGCCGAGCTCGAGCTGGAACTCGAAGGTCGAGAAGCCGCGCTGCTCCGCGCGCATGTAGGCCGGGGTCATGCCGAAGGCGGCGATGGCGTGACCGTTGGCGGCCGAGAAGCGATGGATGTAGTGGGACAGCGCGGGCCCACCCGACAGATCGAGCTCCGCCGGCTTCACGGTGTCGCGCGCGCTGTCCCGGAAGCCGCCGGGGCCGCGGGGGTGCGGCCGACGCTCGCGGGCCGGCCCGTCCCACGCGACCCGCCGCGCCTCGGCGGCGCGCCGGCCGCG
>DATIFV010000110.1:0-20575 GCA_035455085.1 Candidatus Methylomirabilota bacterium
CGCTCGCCCGCGGACGGCGCCGGCGCGGGGACCGGCGCCGGCTCGGGGCGCACCGCCTCCTGACGCGTCGCCTGCCGCAGCTCCGGGGTGCGCTCGAAGAGGTACACCGCGAGCAGCCCGACCATCACCGCGGCGGTGACCTCGAGCGGCAGCTTCATCGACAGCGGCAGGAAGAGGGCCTCCAGCATCCGCCGGGGCCACGGCCGCGGGCGCGCCGCCGCGATCACGCGGTCCGCGAAGCCGACCGGGGCCCGGGCCGGCTGCACGCGCCGGAGCAGGGCGACGGTCCCCCCCAGGCCCGCCAGCTCCCGCCGACATTCCGCGCAGGTCTCGAGATGTCCGTCCACGCGGGCGCGCTCCTCGGGGCCGAGCGCCTCGTCGAGGTAGGCGGAGAGCGATTCGCGGATCTCGTCGCAGGTCACGGCAGGAAGCGCTCCAGCTTGTCCCGGAGGTCCGCGCGGGCACGGTGCAGGCGAGACCGGACGGTCCCCAGCTCCAGATCCAGCGCCTGGGCGATCTCCTCGTAGGAGAGCCCCTCCAGGTCGCGCAGCACCACCACGATGCGCCGCTCCTCGGGCAGCTCGGCGATGGCCCGCCCGAGCGCTCCCTCGAGCTCGCCGCGCTCCAGGGCAGTATCCGGCCGGGGGTTCGCATCCGCCAGCCGGAGCAAGGCATCCTGCCCCTGGCGGACGAGCTTCCGCTCGCCGGAGGCGAGCCGGCTCAGGCACAGCCGCGAGGTGATCGCGTAGAGCCAGGTCGAGAGCTTGGCGTCGCCGCGGAAGTCGCCGAGCCCGCGGTGGGCACGGACGAACGCCTCCTGCGCCACCTCCTCGGCCTCGGCGGCATTGCCCAGCATGCGCAGGGCCACCCCGAAGACGCGATGCTGGTAGGTCATCACCAGCTCCTCGAAGGCGGCGGCCTCGCCGGCACGCAGCCGGTCCAGGAAGCGCGACGCGTCGCCGGCCTCCGCCTCTCGCACGGTAAGACCATACCGCGGCGCCCCAGTTCCCGAGCAACAAAACCCGGCGGCGGGCGGCGGCCCCGGCCCGCGTGGTAGACTCCGCCGCGTCATGGACAAGCGCGCGCGCGTGCTGGCCGCCCTCGGCCGGCGGCCGGTGGACCGGCCGCCGGTGTCCTTCTGGCGCCACGTCCCGGACGTGGACCACACCGCCCCGGGGCTCGCGGAGGCGATGCTGGCCTTCCAGCGGCGCTGGGATCTCGACTTCGTCAAGGTGATGTCCAGCGGCGTGTACTGCGTGGAGGACTGGGGGTGCGCGGTCGCGTACCAGGGCTCGCCCAACGGGGCCAAGCAGTGCCTGCAGCACGCGGTGCAGAACCGGAGCGACTGGGCGCGGATCCGCCCGCTGGACCCGGGGGCGGGGGCCTTCGGGCGCGAGCTGGAGGCGGTGCGCCTGATCGCCCGCGGGCGGTCGGACGACGCCCCGATCCTGCACACGCTCTTCTCGCCGCTCACGGTGGCCCGGAAGCTCGCGGGGGATCGCCTCGTCGAGGACCTGCGGCAGGAGCCCGCGGCGGTCGAGCCGGCGCTCGACGCCATCACCGACACCACGGCGCGCCATGCCCGGGCCGCGCTGGAGGCCGGCGCGGACGGGCTCTTCCTCGCCACCCAGACCGCCGCGCCGGAGGTGGTCACCCCGGAGGAGAGCGCCCGCTTCGAGCTGCCGCGCATGCGCCGCGTGCTGGACGCGGTGGCCGGCCGCTCCGCCTTCACCCTGCTCCACGTCCACGGGCGCGACATCTACTTCGACCAGGCGGCCGCCCTCCCGGTGCACGCGGTGAACTGGCACGACCGGCTCACCGCGCCGCGGCTCGGCGACGCCCACCGCCGGTTCGCGGGCGCGCTCGTGGGCGGGCTCAGCGAGGGCCGCACGCTCCTGCAGGGGCCGCCCGAGGCGGTGGCCGCGGAGGTCCGGGACGCCATCGCCCAGACCGGCGGGCGGGGCATCATGATCGGGCCGGGCTGCGTGCTGCCGCTGGCGACTCCCGAGGCCCACCTGGCCGCGGTGGTGGCCGCGGTCACGGCCGCGGCGTGAGCCGGTCGCCGATGGCCCTGCGCGCGCCGCTCCGGCTCGGCGCGATCCTCCTGCTGCTCGTCGGGGCGGCCGCGGCCGGTCCGGCGGCGGCCCAGGCGCCGGGGGAGCTGCGGGTGGCCCTGCCGTGGACGCCGGAGAACCTCGACCCGACGATGAATCTCTCGTCCATCCGGGCCAAGGTGGGCGTGAGCATGTTCGACTCGCTGGTGGGGCGCGACGCCGACAACCGCATCGTGCCGCAGCTGGCCGAGTCGTGGAAAGCCTTGGACGACCTCACGCTACAGCTCAGGCTGCGCCGGGGTGTCGTCTTCCACGACGGCGAGCCGTTCAACGCCGAGGCGGTGCGCTTCACGTTCGCGCGGGTGCTCGATCCGGGGCAGAAGTCGCCCAACCGCGCCAACGTGGGCGAGGTGGCCCGGGTGGACGTGGTGGACGACTACACCGTGAACCTGGTGCTGCGGCAGCCCTACGCCCCCCTGCTGAACCGGCTCATCGACTTCCCGATCGTGCCGCCGCGATACACCGCCGAGAAGGGCAACCAGGGCCTGGCCCTGCGCCCGGTGGGTACCGGTCCCTTCCGGTTCGTGGAGCTGGTCAAGGACGATCACCTGATCGTGGAGGCCTTCGATCGCCACTGGCGGGGGGCGTCCCGCATCCGGCGCATCGTCTACAAGCCGATCCCGGAGCCGTTCACCCGCGCGGCCGCGCTTCGCAACAACGAGGTCGACCTGATCGACACGGTGCCGCCCAGCCTCGCCGTCGAGCTGGAGCGCGCGGGTGGCATTCGCGTGCACCGCGTGCCGAGCACGTGGATCATCTATCTCGGGCTCAACGCGTTCAAGAAGCCGCTGGCCGACGTGAGGGTGCGGCAGGCCCTCAACTACGCCACCGACGTGGACGCGATCATCCGGAGCGTGCTGGACGGCAACGGCCGGCGCATGGACGGGCCGTTCACCCCGCACATGTTCGGCTTCGACCCGTCGGTGAAGGGCTACGCCCACGATCCCGCGCGGGCCCGGCGGCTGCTCGCGGAGGCCGGCTACCCGGACGGTCTCGAGATCACGCTCGACTCGCCGGCGGGGCGCTACCAGGGCGACAAGGAGATCGCGGAGGCTCTCGGCGGCCAGTGGCAGAAGGCGGGCTTCAAGCCGCGGGTGCAGGTCGCGGAGTGGGGCGCCTACTTCAAGCGCTACCTCGGCAAGCAGTTCCCGGACGCCTACCTCCTGGGCCTCGGCGGGCCGATGCAGGACGGCGACGAGCTCTACAACCTGGTCTCTTCCAAGGGCCGCGGGCTCTACTACAAGAACGAGAAGGTGGACGCGCTCTTCGACGCGGGCCGCTCCACCACGGACCCGGCCAAGCGCAAGAAGATCTACGCGGACCTCGCGCGGGCGATGGTCGAGGATGCGACCTGGGTGTTCCTGATGCAGCAGGTGGACATCTACGCCACGCGCGAGCGCGTGATGTGGACGCCGCGCGGCGATCAGTGGATGCTCCTGCACGGGGCCTCGCTCAAGTAGGGTCCGCCGTGCTCAGTGCGAAGTCACTTCGCTCCTAGTGCGCGAAATTCCGTGCGGGCGCGCGGCTGACCCACCGGGTTATCCACGACCGGCCCACGGATCCTGGGGAGAACTCAGGGGGAAGTTTTTACCGGCCCGGGCAACAGAGAGCAGCCCTCATGCCAAACCTTCGACCGCTCGTTCGCATCGCGGGCGCCGCGCTGGGCTTCGATCGAGGCAGGTAGGGCGACCCCGGACCCGTCGGAGCAGGGCACAACCCCTGTGCTACTATCCGGTACGTATGTCTTCGACGAATCTGCTCGATCTGTCGCCCGCCGAGATGGAGGCCCTCGCCGAGACCCTCGGGGCGCCCCGCTACCGGGGCCGCCAGCTCGCGCAGTGGATCTACCTCAAGGGCGTGACCGAGCTGGAGGCGATGTCGGACCTGCCCCGGGCCTTCCGGGTGGCCCTCGCGGGGCGGGCGGCGGTGGAGCTACCCGAGGTCGAGCGCCGCACGCCCTCGCAGGACGGCAGCCAGAAGCTGGTTCTCCGCTACCCCGACGGCGCGCGCGTGCAGGCGGTGCTGATGCCGGACGGCGACCGCCTCACCCTGTGCGTGTCGACCCAGGTGGGCTGCGGCTTCGGCTGCGCCTTCTGCTTCACCGGGACCATGGGCCTCGAGCGCAACCTGAGCGCGGGGGAGATCGTGGCCCAGGTGATGGTGGCCCGCGCCGGCCTGGCCGCGGGCGAGCGGATCACCCACATCGTGTACATGGGCATGGGTGAGCCCCTGGCCAACTACGCGGCCACCGTGAAGTCGCTGCGCCTGCTCACCGACCCGCACGCCTTCGGCGTCTCCCCCCGCCGCATCACGGTCTCCACGGTGGGGCTGGTGAGCGGCATCGAGCGGCTCGCCCGCGAGAATCTGCGGGTCAACCTGGCCATCTCGCTGCACGCGACCAGCAACGAGATCCGGGACCGCATCATGCCGGTCAACCGCGGCTTCGCGATCGAGGAGCTGCTCGCGGCCTGCCGCCGCTTCCCCCTGCCGTTCCGCCAGCGAATGACCTTCGAGTACGTGCTGCTCGACGGGGTCAACGACGCGGTCGAGGACGCCCGCCGGCTGGTGCGGCTTCTCAAGGGCGTCCGAGCCAAGATCAACCTGATCCCCTTCAACGACTGGGAGGGCTCGGGCTTCGCCCGGCCGCCGCTGCCCCGCATCCTCGCCTTCCAGGCCGTCCTGCTGGAGCACGGCATCACCGCGACGATCCGCTGGAGCAAGGGCGAGGACATCGGCGCGGCCTGCGGGCAGCTGCGCGAGGAGGTCCCCGCGTGAGGAGCGCCCCCGCGACGGTGGCGCTCTCCACCCTCGGCTGCCGGCTGAACCAGGTCGAGTCCCAGGAGATCGGCGCGCTGCTGGCCGGCCACGGCTACCGGGTGGTGGAGCCCGGTACGTGCGCCCAGATCCACGTCATCAACACCTGCACCGTGACCGGCCGCGCGGACTTCTCCGACCGTCAACTCATCCGCCGGATCATCCGCGAGAACCCGGGGGCCTTCGTGGTCGTGACCGGCTGCTGGGCCCAGACCGATCCGCGGGCGGCCGCCGGGATCGCGGGGGTCGACCTGGTGGTGGGCAACCAGGAGAAGTATCGCCTGCCCGAGCTGCTGGCCACGCTCGCCGAGCGTCCGCGCCCCGCGGTGGCGGTGGCGGACATCCGCGAGGCCCGGGAGGTGCCGGTGGCGCCGTTCACGCGCGTGATCGGGCGCTCGCGCGCCTTCGTGAAGATCCAGGACGGCTGCCAGCACCGCTGCGCCTTCTGCATCGTGCCGGCGGCGCGCGGGCGGAGCCGGAGCCAGGAGCCCAAGGTGATCCTCGACCAGGTACGCGCGCTGGCCGCCGCCGGCTACCGGGACGTCACGCTCACCGGGGTGGACGTCGGGCACTACGGCTGGGATCTCTACCCCCGCATCACGCTGGCCGCGCTGCTCCACCGCCTCGGCGAGGTCGACGGGCTCCGCTGGCTGCGCCTGTCCTCGGTGCTGCCGTCCTACTTCACCCCGGAGCTGGTCGCGGCGGTCACCACGCTGCCGGTGATGGCGCCCCACCTGCACCTGCCGCTGCAGAGCGGGAGCGACCGCGTGCTGCGCCTGATGCGGCGGCCGTACCACACCGGCATGTACCGGGCGCTCGTGGAGCGGCTGGTCGCGGCGGTCCCGGACCTCGGGCTGGGGGCCGACGTCATCGTCGGGCACCCGGGCGAGACCGAGGAGGACTTCGCGGCGACCCTGCGTCTGGTCGAGGCGCTGCCGTTCTCGTCGCTGCACGTCTTCGCCTACTCCGACCGCCGGGGGACGGAAGCGGCGGGCCGGCCCGATCGCGTCGCGCCGGCCGCGATCCGGGAGCGGAGCCGGCGGCTCCGGCGGCTCGCCGCCGAGAAGAGCCTGGCCTTCCGCCGCGGGCTGGTGGGCCGGCGGCGCGAGGCGGTGGTGCTCGAGGCGCGCGACCGGCGGACCGGCCTGCCGAGCGCCCTCACCGACAACTACGTCGAGGTGCTCCTCGACGGCCCCGACGCGCTCGGCCGGCGGGTCGTCGCCCTCACCATCACCGAGGCCCGCCCGGGCCGGACCCATGCGCGGCTGGCGGAGGCCGGGGCGTGAGCCCGGCCCGGGGCAACGCAAGCGGCGGCCCCGCGGTCGGGGTGATCGGGGGCAGCGGCCTCTACGAGATGGACGGCGTCGAGGACGTGCGCTGGGTGCGGGTGCGCACCCCCTTCGGCGATCCGTCGGACGCCTACTGCACCGGCCGGCTCGGCGAGAAGCGGGTGATCTTCCTCCCGCGCCACGGCCGCGGCCACCGGCTGAGCCCGTCGGAAATCAACTACCGCGCCAACATCTACGGGCTCAAGGCGCTGGGCGCCTGCTGGGTCATCTCGGTGAGCGCGGTGGGCAGCATGAAGGAGGACATCCATCCGCTGGACCTGGTCATCCCCGACCAGTTCTACGATCACACCCGGCGCCGGACCGGGACCTTCTTCGGCGACGGCATCGTGGGCCACGTCGGCATGGCCGAGCCGGTCTGCCCGACCCTCGGCGACCTGCTCGAGGCGGGGAGCCGGGAGACCGGCGCCCGGGTGCACCGTGGGGGCACCTACATCTGCATCGAGGGGCCGCAGTTCTCCACCCGGGGCGAGTCCCAGATCTACCGCCGGTGGGGCGTCTCGGTCATCGGCATGACGAACATGCCGGAGGCCAAGCTGGCGCGCGAGGCGGAGCTCTGCTACGCGACCCTGGCGCTGGCCACCGACTACGACGTCTGGCACGACGGCCACGCCGCGGTGACGGTGGAGGCGGTGGTGGCGAACCTGATGAAGAACGTGGCCACCGCGAAGGTCGTGCTCGGCTGGGTGATCCCGCGGGTGGGCGAGCCCTGCGGGGCCGGCTGCACCGACGCGCTGGCGAGCGCGGTGATCACCAATCCCCGGGCGTTTCCTCCGCGCACCCGGAAGAAGCTCGGCCTGCTGCTCGACCGGTACTTCCCCCCGAAGGCCCGAGGCCGCCGCGGTGGCTGAGCCGGGCGAGCTGGACGTCGTGGGGATCGGCAACGCCCTGGTCGACGTGCTGACCCACGCCGAGGAGGAATTCCTCGCGCGCCAGGGCCTGGTCAAGGGGACCATGCACCTGGTCGACGAGGCGCGCGCCCACACCCTCTACGAGGCGATGGGGCCCGGCGTCGAGATCTCGGGCGGCTCGGCCGCCAACACGGTGGTCGGCGTCGCCTCCTTCGGCGGGCGCGCCCACTACGTGGGGAAGGTCCGCGACGATCAGCTCGGCGAGGTGTTCGGCCACGACCTGCGCGCCACCGGGGTGGGCTACGACACGCCCCGGGCCACCGACGGCCCGCCCACCGGCCGCTGCCTCATCCTGGTCACGCCGGATGCCCAGCGCACCATGAGCACCTTCCTGGGCGCCTCCTCGCGGCTCGGCCCCGGCGACGTCGACCGGGTGCTCGTCGCCCGCGGCCGCATCCTCTACCTCGAGGGCTATCTCTTCGATCCGCCCGAGGCCCAGGACGCCTTCCGGGCGGCCGCGTCGGTGGCCCACGCGGCGGGCCGCAAGGTGTCGCTGACCCTCTCGGACCCGTTCTGCGTGGGCCGGCACCGCAAGGCCTTCCTCGACCTGGTCGAGCACCACGTGGACATCCTCTTCGCCAACGAGGCTGAGATCTGCGCCCTCTACGAGGTCTCGGACTTCGACGCGGCGCTGGCCCGCGTGCGCGGGCACTGCGAGATCGCCGCCCTCACCCGCAGCGCCCGGGGCTCCGTCATCGTGAGCGACTCCCGGGTCCATGTGGTGGCCGCCCAGCCGGTGGCGGAGGTGGTGGACACGACCGGTGCCGGCGATCTCTACGCGGCCGGGGTCCTCTTCGGGCTGAGCCGGGGCCTCGATCTGCCGACCTGCGGGCGGCTCGGCGCGCTGGCCGCCGCGGAGGTCATCTCGCACGTCGGCGCCCGGCCGATGGTGCCGCTGCGGGAGCTGGCGCGCGCGGTCCTCGGGGAGGGAACATGACCGGCGAGCGGACGGCGGCGGCGGCCAAGTACGACCGCCTGGTGGGCCTCGTCCGCGGCATGGGCCGCGTGATCGTGGCCTTCTCCGGCGGGGTGGACTCGACCTTCCTCGCGCGGGCCGCGAAGGACGCCCTCGGCGACGCCGCGACGCTCGTGACCGCGGACTCGGAGACCTATCCGGCCTCCGAGCTCGAGGAGACGCGCCGGCTGGCCGCCCTGCTCGGCATGCGCCAGGAGATCATCCGCACGCGCGAGCTGGACCGGGCGGAGTACGCGCGCAACGCCCCCGACCGCTGCTTTCACTGCAAGGAGGAGCTGTTCACCCGACTCGGACCGATCGCGGCGGCTGCGGGCAGCGCCCAGGTCGTCTACGGGGCCAACATGGACGACCTCGGCGACCACCGCCCCGGCATGAAGGCGGCGGAGGCGCGCGGCGTGCGCGCCCCGCTCATCGAGGCGGAGCTGTGGAAGGAGGAGATCCGCGCGCTCTCCCGGGAGCTCGGGCTGCCCACCTGGGACAAGCCCTCCTTCGCCTGCCTCTCCTCTCGCTTCCAGTACGGCGACCCGATCACCGCCGAGAAGCTCCGGCGGATCGACGACGCGGAGGCCTTCGTGCGGAGCCTGGGCTTCCGCCAGTTCCGGGTCCGCCACCACGACCGGCTGGCCCGCCTCGAGCTGGCTCCGGCCGAGATGGCGCGGCTGTGGGAGGAGGACCGGCACGGGGCGATCGTGCGCCGCTTGCGCGAGCTGGGCTACCTCTACGTGACGCTCGATCTCCAGGGCTTCCGCAGCGGCAGCGCTAACGAGGTGCTCAGGTGGATCGGGAAAAGGTAAAGGAGCTGCTGCAGGCCGTCGCGGACGGCGCGCTCGCCCCCGAGCAGGCGCTGGCCCGGCTCCGTGCGCTGCCCTTCGACGACCTCCGCTTCGCGCGCGTGGATCTGCACCGCTCGCTGCGCCACGGGGTGCCCGAGGCGGTCTTCTGCCAGGGCAAGACTCCGGAGCAGGTGGTGGCGATCGTGGGGCGGCTCGCCGAGGCGCACGACAACGTGCTCGCCACCCGCGCCGAGCCCGCGGTCACGGCCGCCCTGCTCGGCACCGGGCTGCCGTGCCGCGTGCACGAGGCGGCGCGGCTGGTCGTGGTCAAGCCGGTGCCGAGCGAGGGCGTCGGGCTCATCGTGGTGGTCAGCGCGGGGACCGCGGATCTGCCGGTGGCCGAGGAGGCCGCGGTCACCGCGGAGGTCATGGGCAACCACGTGGAGCGTCTCTTCGACTGCGGGGTGGCCGGCCTGCACCGGCTCGTGCCGCACCTGGACCGGCTCGGCGAGGCCAACGCCATCATCGCGGTGGCCGGCATGGAGGGCGCCCTGCCGAGCGTGCTGGGCGGGCTGGTGGACCGGCCGGTCATCGCGGTGCCGACCAGCGTGGGCTACGGCGCCTCGTTCGGCGGGGTGGCCGCGCTCCTGGCCATGCTGAATTCCTGCGCTCCCGGCGTCTCGGTGGTCAACATCGACAACGGCTACGGCGCGGCCGCCCAGGCCAACCAGATCAACAAGCTCGCCTCGAAGCCGCTTGGCGAGGTGCAGCCGAAGGCAAGCCGAGCGGATAGGTTGTAATCCATGCGCCTCGCGTACTTCGACTGCCCGAGCGGGGCCTCGGGGGACATGATCCTGGGCGCGCTGGTCGATGCGGGGGCGCCGTTCGACGTGCTCGCCCGCGAGTTGGCCGGGCTCGGCGTCGACGGCTACCGCCTCGAGCGCCGCGAGGTCATCAAGGCGGGCTTCCGCGCCACGAAGGTGGACGTGGCGCTCGCCCGGCACGAGGGCGGACATCGCGGCCTGCGGGAGATCCTCGACATCCTCGAGCGCAGCCGGCTGGGGCCGCCGGTACGGGAGATGGCCGCGCGCATCTTCCGACGGCTGGCCGAGGTGGAGGCGCGGGTGCACGGCACCACCCCCGAGCGCGTGCACTTCCACGACGTGGGGGCGGTGGACGCCATCGTCGACGTCACCGGGGCGTGCCTCGGCCTGCACCTGCTCGGGGTCCACGCAGTGCACGTGGGGGCCCTGCCGGTCGGCGGCGGCTTCGTGGAGGGCCCGCACGGCCGCATCCCGATCCCCGGACCGGCCACCGCCGAGCTGCTCAAGGGCTTCCCGACCCTCGACCCCGGCATCCGCCGGGAGCTGCTCACCCCGACCGGCGCGGCCATCCTCACCACCCTGGCCGCCGGGGCCGGGGCGATGCCCGCGATGCGGGTGGCCGCGGTCGGCTACGGCGCCGGGACCATGGACCTCGACACCCCCAACGTGCTGCGGGTGTTCGTCGGGGAGGCGACGGACACCGTCCCGACCGAGACCATCCTGCAGATGGAGACCACGGTGGACGACATGTCTCCCCAGCTCTACGAGCCGCTGCTGGAGCGGCTCCTGGAGGCGGGGGCCCTCGACGTGTTCCTCACCCCGGTCATCATGAAGCGCAGCCGCCCCGGCGTGGTGCTGACCGCGCTCTGCGAGCCGTCGCTTGTGGCCGACCTCTCGCGCCTGCTCTTCGAGGAGTCCCCGACCATCGGCGTGCGCTGGACGGCCTACCAGCGCCGCCGCCTGGACCGCGAGCTGGTGCGCCTGGACACCGCGTACGGCCCCGTCACCTTCAAGGTCTCCCGGCTCGAGGGGCGGGTGGTCACGGTCACCCCGGAGTTCGAGGAGGTGCGTCGCATCGCGCGGGAGCGGGGCGTGCCGGTCCGGGAGGTGCTCGAGCAGGCGCGCGGCGAGGGCCGCCGCCTGCTGACCACCCCTTGACACCGCCCGCGGCCCGGCATACGGTTGGGGGCGCTTTCCCGGCCTCGGACCTTTCACTCAGGAGGTAGCGCGGTGAAAAAGACCGTGTCGATGACGATCAACGGCGCCCCCCAGTCCCACGAGGTCGAGCCCCGGCTGCTGCTCGTGCACTACATCCGGGAGTACGCCGGCCTGACCGGCACCCACGTCGGCTGCGACACCAGCCAGTGCGGCGCCTGCACGGTGCACGTCAACGGCATGGCCGTGAAGTCGTGCACGCTGCTCGCGGTGCAGTGCGAGGGCGCGCAGCTGCAGACCATCGAGGGGCTCGCCAAGGACGGCAAGCTGCATCCGATCCAGGAAGGCTTCTGGGAGAAGCACGGGCTGCAGTGCGGGTTCTGCACGCCGGGCATGATCATGTCCGCGTACCAGATGCTGCAGCGCAACCCGCGCCCGACCGAGGCCCAGATCCGGCACGACCTCGAGGGCAACCTATGCCGCTGCACCGGCTACCACAACATCGTCAAGGCCATCCAGTACGCCGCCGAGAAGATGGCGGGGAAGTGAGGCGCAACCATGGCCACCGCCCGGCTGCTCGGCGCGAGCATCAAGCGGCGTGAGGATCCCCGGTTCATCACCGGCAAGGGCAACTACACGGACGACCTGAAGCTGCCCGGCCTGACCCACGCGGTGTTCGTGCGCAGCCCGCACGCCAACGCGAAGATCCGGAAGATCGACACCGCGAAGGCGTCCCGGGCGCCGGGCGTGGTCGCGATCTTCACCGGCAAGGACATGACCGGGGTGAACTCGCTGCCCTGTGGCTGGCTCCTGCCCGAGCTGAAGATCCCGCCCCACATGCCGCTCGCCACCACCGCCGCCCGCTACGTGGGCGACCCGGTGGCGGTGGTCATCGCGGACAGCCTCGGCGCGGCCAGGGACGCGGCGGAGCAGGTGGCGGTCGACTGGGAGGTGCTGCCCTCGGTGACCAGCACCGAGAAGGCGGCGGGCAAGGGCTCGCCCCAGATCCACGAGGAGGCGCCCGGCAACGTGGCGTTCAACTTCCAGATCGGCGACGCGGCGGCCACCGAGGCGGCCTTCAAGTCGGCCGCGGTCACCGTGAAGAAGAAGATCATCAACCAGCGCCTCGTGGCCAACGCCATGGAGCCGCGCGCCTGCGTGGCCCGCTACGACGAGGCCACCGGCGACTGGACGCTCTGGGTGACCTCGCAGAATCCGCACGTGCACCGGCTGCTGATGACCGCCTTCGTGCTGGGCATCCCCGAGCACAAGGTGCGGGTGATCGCACCCGACGTGGGGGGCGGCTTCGGCTCGAAGATCTTCCTCTACAACGAGGAGACGGTCTGCACGTGGGCGGCCAAGCAGGTGAAGCGGCCGATCCGGTGGACCGCGGAGCGCCGCGAGTCCTTCCAGACCGACGCCCACGGCCGCGACCACGTGACCGAGGCCGAGGTGGCCCTCTCCCGGGACGGCAAGTTCCTCGGGCTCCGGGTCAACACCACCGCCAACCTGGGCGCCTACCTCTCCACCTTCGCCCCGGCGGTCCCGACGTATCTCTACGCCACCCTGCTCAACGGGGTGTACGAGTGGGGAGCCATTCACGCCAAGGTGACCGGGGTGTTCACCAACACCACCCCGGTCGACGCCTACCGCGGGGCGGGGCGCCCGGAGGCGTGCTACCTGCTGGAGCGCATGGTCGACGCGGCGGCCGCCGCGCTCAAGATGGACCCGGCCGACATCCGCAAGAAGAACTTCATTCCCAAGTTCGACAACGGCTACCAGACCAAGGTGGCCCTGATGTACGACAGCGGCAACTACGGGGCCGCCTTCGACCGGCTGCTGTCCATGCTCGACTACAAGAAGTTCCGCGCCGACCAGGCGGCCGCCCGCGCCAAGGGCAAGTTCCTGGGGGTGGGCTTCTCCACCTACATCGAGGCGTGCAGCATCGCGCCCTCGAAGGTCGTGGGCTCGCTCGGGGCCCAGGCCGGGCTCTGGGAGTCCGGCAAGGTGCGGGTGCACCCGACCGGCAAGGTCAGCGTGTTCACCGGCTCGCACTCGCACGGGCAGGGGCACGAGACGACGTTCGCCCAGCTGGTGGCCGATCAGTTCGGCATCGGAATGGACGACGTCGACATCGTCCACGGCGACACCGGGTCGGTGCCCTTCGGCATGGGCACCTACGGGAGCCGCTCCGCCTCGGTGGGCGGCACCGCGATCCTGATGTCGATCAACAAGATCAAGGAGAAGGGCAAGAAGATCGCGGCTCACCTGCTCGAGGCGAACCCCAAGGACATGGACTTCGTCAACGGGCAGTTCGTGGTCAAGGGCGCGCCGCAGAAGGCGATCCCGTTCGGGCAGGTCGCGCTCACCGCCTACGTGCCCCACAACTACCCCGAGGGGCTGGAGCCAGGCCTGGAGGAGACCAGCTTCTACGACCCCTCCAACTTCTGCTTCCCGTTCGGGGCGCACGCCTGCGTGGTCGAGGTCGAGCCCGACACTGGCGAGGTGAAGATCCTCCGGTACCTGGCGGTGGACGACGTCGGCAACGTGATCAACCCGATGATCGTGGACGGCATGGTCCACGGCGGCATCGCCCAGGGGGTGGCCCAGGCCCTGTGGGAGGGGGCGGTGTACGACGACCAGTCCGGCCAGCTCGTCACCGGCAGCCTGATGGACTACGCGCTGCCGAAGGCCGACATGCTGCCCTTCTACGAGACGGCTCGCACCGAGACCCCCACGCCGGTGAACCCGCTGGGCGTGAAGGGCGCCGGCGAGACCGGCACCATCGCCTCCACGCCAGCGGTGGTCAACGCGGTGGTGGACGCCCTGTCGGGGCTCGGCGTGGACCACATCGACACCATGCCCCTGACGCCCGAGCGGGTCTGGCAGACCGCGCAGGCCGCCAAATCAAAGCGGTAAGGGAGAGGCCGACATGTACCCAGCCCAGTTCGAGTACCACACGCCGGGGACGGTCAAGGAGGCGCTGGACCTGCTCGGGCGCCACAAGGACGACGCCAAGCTGCTCGCGGGCGGCCACAGCCTGCTGCCGGCGATGAAGCTGCGTCTGGCCCAGCCCAAGCATCTCGTGGATCTCCGGAAGATCTCGGGGCTCGCCGGCATCAAGGAGGAGGGCGGCACGCTCGTCATCGGGGCGATGACCACCCACTACCAGGTCGAGTCCTCGCCGGCCGTCAAGTCGAGGTGCCCGATGCTCGCGGCGGTGGCTGGCCAGATCGGCGACCCGATGGTGCGCAACATGGGCACGATCGGCGGCAGCCTCGCGCACGCGGACCCGGCCGCGGACTACCCGGCCGCGATCATCGCGCTCGGCGCCGAGATGCTGGCGGAAGGCCCCAAGGGCCGGCGCACCATCAAGGCCGACGACTTCTTCAAGGGCCTGCTGACCACCGCGCTCGCCCCCGACGAGATCCTCGTCGAGGTGCGGGTGCCCGCGCTGGCGCCCCGGACCGGCGCCGCCTACATGAAGTTCCCCCATCCCGCCTCGCGCTTCGCGGTGGTGGGCGTCGCCGCGGTGCTGAGCGTGGACGGCGGCAAGGTCGGCAAGGCCAGCATCGGGGTCACCGGCGCCGGCACGAAGGCGGTGCGGGCCAAGGGCGTGGAGGCCGCGATCGCGGGCAAGGCGGCCGACGCGGCGGCCATCCAGGCGGCCGCCGAGAAGGCGGCCGAGGGGGTGGACGTGCAGGCCGATCTGCAGGGCTCGGTCGAGTACAAGAGCCACCTGCTGCGGGTCTTCGCCAAGCGCGCGATGGAGGCGGCCGCCGCGGCCGTGAAGTAAGCCGGCCGGGTGAAACGCCGCGCCGACGAGCCCCGCGGAGAGCCTTCCGCGGGGCGTCGTTTTTCGGGGCCCGGGTGATCGCGGCGGTGGTGCTCGCCGCCGGCCTCTCGCGCCGGATGGGGCAGGACAAGCTGCTGATGCCAGTCGGCGGCAAGGCCCTGATCCGGCACACGGTCGAGACGGTTCTGGCCGGCGGGGTGGACTCGGTCTGGGTGGTGACCGGGCCCGACGTCGAGGCCATCGCGGCGGCGCTGGTCGGCCTCGACGTGCAGCTCGTGGTGAACCCGGCGCCCGAGGAGGGCCAGGCCGGCTCGCTGCGCGCGGGTATCGCGGCGCTGCCCGCGTCGGTGGACGCGGTGGTCATCGCGCTCGGCGACCAGCCCTCGCTTGACCCGTCCATCATCCCGGCCCTCCTGGCGGCCCGGCGCACCAGCCCCAAGCTCATCGTGGCCCCGCGTTACCGGGACGGGCAGGGCAACCCGGTGCTGTTCAAGCGCGAGATCTTCCCCGAGCTGCTGCGCCTGACCGGCGACCAGGGCGCGCGGCCCATCATCCAGCAGGAACCGGCCCGGGTGGAGTGGGTCGAGCTCGACCTGCCCATGCCGCCGGATGTGGACACGCCCGCCGACTATGAGAAGATCCGGGCCAAGCTCCGGGCAGGCAATCCCGCGGTGTAGACTGAGAGGACCATGAGAGCCGAAATCCAGAAGATCCAGCAGATGATGGAGGCGGCGGACTACGTCACGGATCCGGCCATCGCCACCTCGGTGCACCTGGCCATGACGCTCAAGAAGCCGCTCCTGATCGAGGGGCACGCGGGCGTGGGCAAGACCGAGATCGCCAAGGTGATGGCGCGGATGCTCGAGACCAACCTCATCCGCCTGCAGTGCTACGAGGGGCTCGACGCGGCCCAGGCGCTCTACGAGTGGAACTACCCCAAGCAGCTGCTCCACATCAAGCTGGAGGAGAGCACCACCCATACTCTCAGAGAAAAAGAGGCGGCCATCTTCTCCGAGCCCTTCCTGATCCGCCGCCCGCTGCTGCAGGCGATCAGCCAGGTCGGCAAGGCGCCGGTGCTGCTGATCGACGAGGTCGACCGGGCCGACGAGGAGTTCGAGGCGTTCCTGCTCGAGGTCCTGTCGGAGTTCCAGGTGACGATCCCCGAGATCGGCACCGTCAAGACCGCGCATCCCCCGTACGTCATCCTGACGTCGAACCGCGTGCGAGAGCTCTCCGACGCGCTCCGGCGGCGCTGCCTCTATCTCTGGATCGACTTCCCCGGCTTCGACAAGGAAGTGCGCATCGTGATGCGGAAGGTGCCGGGGGTGAACGAGGCGCTGGCCCGCGAGATCGCGCGGTTCATGGAGAGCCTGCGCACGATCCGCCTGGCCAAGGTGCCGGGGGTCGCCGAGACCCTCGATTGGGCGCAGGCCCTGGCCTCGCTCCACGCCGACCACCTCGACGAGGAGGTGGTGCTGGAGACGCTCGGCTGCGTGCTCAAGGACGCCGACGACGTCAAGCGCTTCAAGCGCGAACTGACCGCCAGCGGGCTCAAGCGCTTCGCGGCCGCCGAGGGGTAGCATGGCCGGACCCCGCGACCTCACCACCGCGGTCCTCCGCTTCGGCCGGATGCTGCGGGCCGCCGGACTACCGCTCACCACCGGTGAGCTGATGGATGGGGTGCGGGCGCTCGCGGTCGTGGACCTGCTGGACCGGCGGGACGTCTACCTCGCCCTGCGGACCACCCTGGTGGCGCGGCAGGAGGAGTTCCCGGCCTTCGACCGGTGCTTCGAGGCCTTCTGGCGCTTCCAGGCCGAGGAGGGGCAGGGCCTCGACGGCCTGCTGACCCCGACCGAGCCCGCCATCCCGGAGGAGCACGCCGGCAACACCGGGGCGGAGGCGGCCCAGAAGAAGGTCTCGGTGGCCCTCGAGGGCTGGGAGGAGCAGGGGGACGACGACGGAGAGCCGCTCGAGGTGCCCGGAGTCAGCGATAAAGAAATCCTCATGGATCAGGACTTCTCGACCTTCCCGGTTGAGGATCTGGACGAGGTGGCTCGGCTCACGATCCTGATCGCCAGGCGGCTGGCCCGCCGGATCAGCCGGCGCAAGCGGCCGACCCGGCGGGGCGGGGTGATCGACCTGCGGCGGAGCATCCGCGCCAACCTCATGAAGGGGGAGATCATCGAGCTGCGCAGACGCGAGCGCCGGAGGCGCAAGATCCGGCTGGTGCTCCTCTGCGACGTCTCGGGCTCCATGGACCTCTACAGCCGGTTCCTGCTCCAGTTCCTGTACGCGCTCCAGAACGTCTTCGGGCGGGTCGAGACCTTCACGTTCTCGACGCGCCTGACCCGGGTGACCGAGCATCTCAAGGGTGCGTCCTACCGTCAGGCCCTGGCCAAGCTGACCGAGGTGCGGGACTTCTCGGGCGGGACGCGCATCGGCGAGTCGCTGCAGGAGTTCAACGCCCGGTGGGGACGCCTGGTGGACCGACACACCATCGTGATCGTGCTCTCGGACGGGTGGGACACCGGCGAGCCCGAGGTGCTGGCCACCGAGATGCTCGCGATCAAGCGCAAGGCGGGCCGGCTCATCTGGCCCAACCCGCTCCTGGGCAACCCATCCTACGAGCCGCTGACCCGGGGCATGGCGGCCGCGCTGCCGCTCGTCGACCACTTCGCGGCCGCGCACAACCTGGCCAGCCTCCGGGACCTGGCCGGCCATCTCAACCTGAGGTAGCTCCGAGGTAGCGGACATGAGCGAGCTCTTCGACCATCTGAACCAGCTCAAGCGAAACGAATCCAAGGTGGCGGTGGCCACCCTGGTCAATACCCGCGGCACCACGCCGCGCAAGGAAGGGGCGAAGATGCTGGTGGGCGAGGACGGGCGCGTCCTCGGCTCGGTGACGATCGGCGGCTGCGTGGACGCCCAGGTCATCGAGGAGTCAGCCGAGGTCCTCGGCCAGAACACCCCGCGGCTGCTCGAGCTGAACCTGGGCGACGAGGAGGCGTGGGAGATCGGCCTCACCTGCGGCGGCACCATCGAGGTGTTCGTGGAGCCGGTGACCCTCGACCGGACCGACGATCCCACCCTCGCCTACTTCGAGCGCGCGCGCACCCACGCCGAGCAGGGTGGCCGGGCGGTCATCGTGACGCGCCTCGACCCCCCGCACAACGGCGCCAAGCTGCTGCTCTTCGACCACGGCGGTCAGGAGGGCACCCTGGGCGACGGCTTCCTGGACCAGCGCTTCGCGGAGGAGGCGCGCCAGGCCATGGCCGCCGGCAAGTCGCGGACGCTCTTTCTCGAGAGCGTGCGTGCCTTCGCGGAGGTCCTCACGCCGCCCGCGACCCTGGTGATCGTGGGCGCCAGCCACGTGGCGATGCCCCTGACCACGCTGGCCAAGACGCTCGGCTTCCGCACCGTCGTGATCGACGGCCGCCCGCGCTTCGCCACCAAGGAGCGCTTCCCGGACGTGGACGACCTGCGGATCGGGGTGCCCTCGGAGCTGGTCCAGCAGGTGCCGCTCATCCCGACCACCGCGCTGGTGCTGGTGGCCCACGACTACAAGTACGACCTGCCGGTGCTCAAGCACGCCCTCGGCACCCCGGTCGGCTACATCGGGCTGCTCGGCAGCACCCGGCGCGGCGCCGCGATCCTGAACCTGCTGCGCGAGGACGGGGTGGCCGAGGAAGCGCTGCTGCGGGTGCGGGTACCCATCGGCCTCGACCTGGGCGCCCAGTCCGCCCCCGAGATCGCGCTGAGCATCCTGGCCGAGGCCCTGGCCACGCACCGCAACGCCACCGGTCTCCCCATCTCCGAGAAAGTCCGGCGGGGCCTGAAGTAAGCGAGCCCGATGAAAGCCATCGCCATCCAGCACGGCACGGCCACGATCCCGGCCCTCGAGGGCCGGATCGCCTGCCACGACGTGCGCGATCAGGCCGGCAAGGTCGCCATCGCCAAGGGCCAGACGCTGGACGCGGCCGCCGCGGCGCGCCTGCTGACCCTGCCGTGGCCGGAGGTGCACCTGCTCGAGCTGGAGCGGGGCGACGTCCACGAGGAGCCGGCCGGCTCCCGTCTCGCCGCGGCGGCCTGCGGGGCGAACGTGGAGGTGAAGGGCTACACCGGTGGGCAGTGGACCCTGATCGGGCAGCGCCGCGGCCTGGTCGGCACCGACGCCTCCGCCCTGGCCGCGGTGAACGGCCTCGAGGGCATGTCCGTCTTCACGCTCTACGATCTCCAGCCGGTGGAGGCGGGGGAGGTGGTGGCCCGCGCCAAGGTCACCCCGCTGGCCATCCCCGAGCGGCTGGTGAGCGAGGCGGAGTCGCGCGCGCGGAGCGCGGGCGGCCTCGTCTCGGTGAGGCCCTTCCGGCCCCAGGTCCTCGCCGCCCTCAGCCGGGAGAGCCTCGCCCCGCCCCAGCGGCAGCGCTTCGAGGCCTCCCTGGCCGAGAAGGTGGACTGGTTCGGCTCGAAACTCCTGCCGGTGCGCTACGCGGCGGGCGACGCCGCCGCGATGGCCGTCGAGATGGAGAGCCTGCTGGCCGCGGGCGCCGAGATCCTGATCGCGGCGGGGGCGGGCTCCCTGGACCCGCTGGATCCCATGTTCGCGGGGCTCGAGCGCCTGGGGGGCCGCATGCTCCGCCACGGGGCACCCGCTCACCCGGGCAGCCTGCTCTGGGTCGCGGATCTGCGCGGGCGGCCGGTGCTGGGCATGCCCGCCTGCGGCATGTTCTCGCAGGCCACCACCTTCGACCTGGTGCTGCCGCGCGTGCTGGCCGGGCTGCCGGCGGGAGCGGCGGAGATCGCCGCACTCGGCCACGGCGGCCTCCTCTCCCGCGACAGCGCCTACCGGTTCCCGCCGTACCGCAAGAGCGCGGCGCGGGGCGAGATCGCGGAGTGACATGGCGCTCTACAGCGACGTGATCCGGGAGCGCTTCCGCAGGCCCCGCTTCCGCGGAGTGCTCGAGCGCCCCGACGTGGCCCACGAGGACGTGAACCCGCTCTGCGGCGACCGCGTGCGCATCCAGGGCCGGCTCGACGCCGGGCGGCTGGCCGAGGCCCGCTGGACCGGCGACTGCTGCGCGATCTGCGCGGCCTCCGCGGACCTGCTGCTCGAGGCCGCGCTCGACCAGCCGGTGGGCTTCGCGCGCGCCCTGACCCCGTCGAGCCTGCTCGAGCGGCTCGATGCCGACATCCGGCCCTCCCGCATGAAGTGCGTGACGCTGCCGCTGACCGTGCTGCAGGAGGCGCTGAGCGGCCAGGAGGTGAGGCGATGAACCTGGGCGAGAAGACCCGGCCCGACTTCCCGATCCTGTCCCGGGTCATCAACGGCCACCAGCTCGTGTACCTCGACGCAGCCGCCTCCAGCCAGAAGCCGCTCGCGGTGCTCGAGGCGATGTCGCGCTACTACGAGACGAGCCACGCCAACGTGCACCGCTCCATCCACACGCTGGGCGAGGAGGCCACCGAGCGGTACGAGGGGGCCCGGGACGCGGTGCGGGCCTTCGTGGGCGCCCGCAGCCGCGAGGAGATCGTCTTCACGCGCGGCACCACCGAGGCGATCAACCTGGTGGCCCAGGCGGTGGGACGCACGCTCGGGCCCGGGGACGAGATCGTCGTCACCGAGCTCGAGCACCACTCGAACCTGATCCCCTGGCAGATGGCCTGCCGTGACCGGGGCGCGGTGCTGCGGGCGGTCCCGGTGGTCGGGGACGGCTATCTCGACCTCGAGGCCTTCGACCGCCTGCTCTCCCCGCGCACGCGCGTGGTGGCGATCGCGCACGTGTCCAACGTGCTCGGCACCATCAACCCGGTGGCCCAGATCGCGGAGCGCGCCCATCGGGTCGGCGCCCTCGTCCTGGCCGACGGGGCC
>DATIFV010000111.1:0-2101 GCA_035455085.1 Candidatus Methylomirabilota bacterium
GGGCAACCAGAAGGATCGGCTTCCACGCCGCCGCCCGGTACAATGTGTACAATTTGGGCGGTGCGACGCCAATGCGGATATCCGCCTCATCTACCCGCGCGTGACCGTCGCGGTCGGCCCGCGCCTCAAACGAGGAGGCCAGTACGCGGCACCTGCGCACGGAGACCCTGACCAATCTCCGCGTCCACAGAGCCACCTCCTGGGACGCCCTGAAAGGGCGGGCGATCGAGAACCGGATCGGCATCGACCGGTCCTTCGGCTGTTGGCCGGTGACGGCCGAGTACGTCACCCGGCACAGGGATGAGAGCGAGCTCTGGATCATGGTGAATCTCCTGGTCGTGGGACAGATGGGCACCTCGGCGGGGACCGGGTTCTGATGATCCCGCAGATCGATCTCAAGCGGCAGTACCAGGTCCTGCGCCGCGACCCCCACCTCTCCTGGCGCAGCCGGCTCGCCGGTTACGAAGCCAAGTTCATCGCCTTCGCCGACGAGATCAACGGCGGCATGCCACGCTACGTGGTCGAGCTGGTGCGCGACGCCTTCAACGAGCAGACCCGGGCAGTGAAGGGCTCGCGCATCCTGGCCCTGGGAGTGGCCTACAAGGCAGGGGTCGGCGACGTCCGGGACTCGCCCGCGCTCGAGATCATCGAGGCGCTCGAAAATCTCGGCGCGCACGTCGACTATGCGGACCCGCGGGTGCCGCAGGTCACGGTGGGGGCGCACCGGCTCAAGGCGGTGGCCTGGGCGGACGCGGACCTCGGCGCGTACGACCTGGTGCTGCTGCTGACCGCTCACCCCGAGTTCGAGCCGGAGCGTCTGGTCTCCGAGGCGCGGCTCGTGGTGGACACCCGCAACGCCACCGGCGGCCTCGGCGAGTTCCGGCACGTGGTCCGTCTCTGAGCACCCTGATCGCGGTCCTCGCCGCCCTGCGGCCCCGGCAGTGGGTCAAGAACTTCTTCGTCTTCGCCGGCCTGATCTTCTCGCAGAGCCTGTTCACCCCGCTGGTCTGGCCCGCCCTCGGCGCCTTCGTGATCTTCTGCGTCCTCTCCGGCGCGATCTACGTCTTCAACGACGTGGCCGACGTCGAGAAGGACCGGCTGCACCCGACCAAGCGCCATCGCCCGATCGCGCGGGGCTCGATCTCGATCCCGGGCGCCGTCGTCCTGGGGGTCCTGCTGCTGGTGGGCAGCGTGCTGGCCGCCTTCCGCCTCTCGGTGCCCTTCGGCCTGGTGGCCGCCGCCTACGCGGGGCTGCTCACCGCCTACTCGGTCTGGCTCAAGCACGTGGTGATCCTCGACGTCCTCACGGTGGCCGCCGGCTTCGTGCTGCGCGCGGTGGCGGGGGCCGCGGCCATCTCGGTCGACATCTCGGGCTGGCTGGTGATCTGCACGATCCTGATCGCGCTCTTCCTCGCGCTCGGCAAGCGCCGCCACGAGTACCGGACCTTGAAAGGGGACGCGGCGGCGCACCGGCCGATCCTGGCCGAGTACAGCGAGGGCTTCCTCGACCAGATGGTGGCGGTGGTGACCGCCTCCACCGTGACCGCGTACGCGCTCTACACCATGTCGCCCGAGACGGTGGCCAAGTTCCACACCCGGCTGCTCCCGGTCACGCTGCCCTTCGTGCTCTACGGTATCTTCCGCTACCTCTACCTCCTCTACCGGCGTGAGATGGGCGGCAACCCGTCCGACCTCCTGCTCAACGACCGCGCGCTGCTGGTGAACACCGTGCTCTGGATGGCCACGCTGCTCGTGATCATCTACGGGCCGGAGTGGGGGCCCGCGTGGCTCGCCCGGTGGAGCGGCTGAGCGTGACGCCGGTGCAGGGCCGTGCGCCGGCGATGGAGGACGTCGCGGGCTGGGGACGCCACCCGGTGACGCGCGGCCGGGTCGAGCGGCCGGAGGACCTGGCCCTGCCCGAGGACGGCGAGCCCCTGGTGCCGCGCGGGCTCGGGCGCGCCTACGGCGACGCCGCACTGCCGGCCGCCCCGGGCGGCCTCGTCCTCGAGAGCACGCGGGCCGATCGCATCCGCTCCTTCGAGCCCGCGACCGGACGGCTCCACTGCGAGGCGGGGCTGAGCCTCGCCGAGATCCTGCGCCT
>DATIFV010000112.1:0-5408 GCA_035455085.1 Candidatus Methylomirabilota bacterium
AGGGCGCCCCCGACGCCACCCGCCGCGAGCGGCGATCGCGCGCGGCGCGAATCACGGACCGCGCGCGACGATGCTAGCGCGGAGCGGGCTCGACGCGGAGGAGGCGGCCGCGGGCGCTGTCGGTCAGCAGGTAGACGGCGCCGTCGGGGCCCTCGCGCACGTCCCGGATGCGCTCGCCGAGCTCGGCCAGGTAGCGCTCCTCCTGGCTGACACGGCCGTCGGTGAGGCGCAGCCGGACCAGCGCACCGGGCCGGAGCGATCCCACCAGCAGGTCACCGCGCCAGTCGGTGAAGCCGCGCCCGGAGTAGAAGGTCGCGCCCGACGGGGCGATCACCGGGTCCCAGTAGTAGGCCGGCTGCTCCATGCCGGGGTGCGCGGTGCCGATGCCGATGCGCGCGCCCGAGTAGTCCACCCCGTAGGTGATCACCGGCCAGCCGTAGTTCTTGCCCGGCTCCGGATGGTTCAGCTCGTCCCCGCCGCGCGCGCCGTGCTCCACCGTCCACAGCTCCCCGCGGGCGTCGAGCACCGCGGCCTGGACGTTGCGGTGGCCGTACGACCAGATCTCGGGCAGCGCCCCGGCGCGGCCGACGAAGGGGTTGTCCTGAGGCACCGTACCATCCGGATTGATGCGCACGATCTTGCCGATCGTGGTCGAGAGATCCTGGGCGCGCTCGCGGTGGCTCCATCGGTCGCCCATCGTCACGAAGAGGGTGCCGTCGCGGCGGAACACCAGGCGCGAGCCCCAGTGGCTACTCGAGCCCTCCACCTTCGGCTGCTGGCGCCAGATCACCTGGGTGCCCTCGAGGCCCCGCTCGCCCAGACGCCCGCGCGCGACCGCGGTGCCCGCGCCGTCCGGGCCGCGCTCGGCGAACGACAGGTACACGAGGCGGTCCTGGGCGAAGCCGGGGCCGAGCGCCACATCGAGCAGGCCGCCCTGCCCGCGGGCGTACACCTCGGGCACCCCCGCGAGGGGCTCCGAGAGCCGCCCGTCGCGGCCGACCCGGCGCAAGCGTCCCGGCCGCTCGGTGACGAGGAAGGTCCCGTCGGGCAGCAGCTCGACGCCCCACGGGTGCTCGAGCCCGGTCGCGACCTCGGTGACCTTCGCGGCGAGCTTGACCGGCTTCGGGGTGGGCGAGCGCGGCGCCTCCTGGGCGAGCGCAGGGAGCGCCAGGAGCGCGAGCCCGCCCGCGATCGCGCCCGTCCGGATCAGCACGACCGGCTCAGAAGCTCACCGGCAGCGCCTCGAGCCCGCGCAGGGTCAGGCTCTGGCGGAACCGGGGCCGGTCGGTGGCCAGGGCCAGCCGGGGCAGCCGGGCAAGCAGCGTGTTGATGGCGATCTGGCCCTCCATGCGCGCGAGCGGGGCGCCCAGGCAGAAGTGGATGCCCATGCCGAAGGCGATGTGGCGGTTGTCGGCGCGGGTGATGTCGAGGCGGTCCGGGTCGGGGAACTGGGCGGGGTCGCGGTCGGCCGCGCCCAGGAACGGCATCACCATCTCGCCCTTGCCGATGGTCCGGCCGTCGATCGTGATGTCCTCGCTCGGGATGCGGGCGGTGCGCTGCACCGGCCCGTCGAACCGGAGCAGCTCCTCCACCGCGCCGGCGATGAGGCCGGGGTTCTCGCGCAGCTTCCGGAGCTCGGCCGGGTGGCGGAGCAGGGCCAGGGTGCCGTTGCCGATGAGGTTCACGGTGGTCTCGTGGCCGGCCACCAGCAGCAGGATGCAGGTGGCGAGCAGCTCGTCCTCGTTCAGCTTGTCGCCCGCCTCCTCGGCCGCGATGAGCGCCGAGAGCATGTCGTCGCGCGGGGCGGACCGCCGCTCCGCGATCAGACCGTGGAAGTACTCGGCGAGCGCCCGCCGGCCGGTGATGCTGCGCTTGCCCACCTCGGAATCCGGGGGCAGCATGATGGCGTCGAGACCGCGGGCGATGTCCAGGCCCCACTGCTTGAAGCGCTCGTGGTCCTTGACCGGCACACCCAGCATCTCGCAGATGACCCGGACCGGGATCGGATACGCGAACTCCTCGATCAGGTCCATCGAGCGCCGACCCGGGACCTCGTCCAGGAGCCCGTTCACGATCTGCTGGATCCCCGGCCGCAGGCGCTCGAGGGCGCGCGGGGTGAAGGCCTTGCTGACCAGGCCGCGCAGGCGGGTGTGGTCCGGCGGGTCGCGGTCCAGCATCGACAGCCCGAGGCCCGGCGGCACCGCCATGCCGAAGCGCGCGGCCACGAAGGCGGCGATGGGCTCCTTGATCAGGCGCCCGTCGCGCAGCATGGCCATGACGTCCGCGTAGCGCGTCAGCACCCAGAACCCCAGCGGGCTGTGGTGCACCGGGTCCTCGGCCCGCAGGCGGTGGTACGTCGGGTACGGGTCCGCCACGAAGTCGGGATCCATCGGATTGAACTGGATGTCGGCCATGTGCCTTCTCCCCTCCGCGCCATTCTACATCTGCTATCTTCTCGGCACCCCCTCACGGAGCGAGGAGGAAAGGAAAGGACAGGCCATGGCCACGATCACCGGATCGGAAGTGCTGGCGCAGGCGCTCAGGTCGCAGGGTGTGGACACCATGTTCTATCTCATGGGCGGCCCCATGCTCGAGACCGAGGCCGCCTGCATCAAGCTGGGCATCCGCGCCATCGACACGCGCCACGAGCAGGCGGCGGCCCTGGCCGCCCACGCCTGGACGCGCGTCATGCGGCGGCCCGGAGTGGCCATGGGCTGCTCGGGCCCCGGCGCCATCAACCTGGCCACCGGGGTGGCCAACGCCTTCACCGACTGCGCCCCGCTGGTGGCGATCGGCGGCTCGAGCCCGCGCGTTTACCTCGGCATGGAGGCCTTCCAGGAGGTCGACCAGCTGGCGATCATGAAGCCGATCACCAAGTGGGCCGAGCGCATCTACGACGCCCGCCGCATTCCCGACGTGGTCGAGACCGCGTTCCGCCAGGCCACGTCCGGCCGGCCCGGTCCGGTCTACATCGACATGCCGGGCGACATCCTGGGCGAGAAGATCGAGGAGGAGAGCCTGCAGTACCGGGGGCCCTGGCGGCCGGCGCCGCGCAGCCTGGGCGATCCGGGCGCGGTGCGCGAGGCCATCGCGCTGCTCGCGAAGGCCGAGCGGCCGGTGATCATCGCGGGCAGCGGCGTGTGGTGGTCGGACGGAGCCGCCGCGCTCCAGGCCTTCGTGGAGGCCACCGGCATCCCCTTCTACACCACCCCGATCTCGCGCGGGCTCATCGCGGAGGATCACGAGCTGGCGTTCCTGAACGCCCGCAGCAAGGCCTTCACCGAGGCCGACGTGGTGCTGGCGGTGGGCACCCGCTTCAACTGGGTGATCCAGTTCGGCCGGCCGCCGCGCTTCGCCGCCGATCTCAAGGTGATCCACGTGGACGTCAACCCGACCCAGCTCGGCCACAACCGCCCGGTGGACGTTCCCATCGCCGGTGACGCCCGGGCCGTGCTCGACCAGCTCCGCGCCGAGGCGGAGGGCAAGATCGGCCCCAAGCGCTACGCGGCCTGGACCGGCAAGCTGCGCACGCTCGACGCCGAGAAGGGCGCCGAGCAGGACAAGACGATGTCGGCCGAGCAGACCCCGATCCACCCACTGCGCCTGTGCAAGGAGGTGCGCGACTTCCTGCGGCGCGACGCCATCCTGGTGGTGGACGGCCAGGAGATCCTGAACTTCGGCCGCCAGGCCATCCCGACCTACGTGGCCGGGCACCGCCTGAACTCGGGCGCGTTCGGCACCATGGGCGTGGGCCTGCCCTTCGGGGTGGGGGCCAAGGTGGCCAAGCCCGACGCGCAGGTGCTGGTGCTGCACGGCGACGGCTCCTACGGCATCAATGCCATGGAGATCGACACCGCGGTGCGGCACAAGATCCCGGTGGTGGTGGTGATCAGCAACAACGGCGGGTGGACCGCGGACGCCCCGTGGACGCGCCCCTTGCCCAAGCCGGGACGCAACCTCGGCCACACCCGCTACGACCGGGTGGCCCAGGAGCTCGGCGCGCACGGCGAGTACGTGGAGAAGCCGCACGACGTCCGCCCGGCGCTCGAGCGCGCGTTCGCCTCCGGCAAGCCGGCGGTGGTCAACGTCATCACCGACTCGAAGGCGCGGGCGCAGACCGTGCGGTTCTCGGCCTACACGACGTAGGGGCGCGACCATGGCCCAGGCCCTCGACGGGATCCGCGTCCTCGACCTGACCCAGTACGAAGCCGGCCCCTCCTGCACCCAGATGCTCGCCTGGCTCGGCGCGGAGGTCATCAAGATCGAGCCGCCCGCGGGCGAGCCCGGGCGGACCGCGCTCTCGGACAAGCGCGGCGAGGACGCGTGGTTCTTCCTGCTGCTCAACTCCGGCAAGAAGGGGGTCACCCTCAATCTCAAGTCCGAGCGGGGCCGCGCGATGTTCGTGGACCTGGTCAAGACCGCCGACGTCCTGGTCGAGAACATGGGCCCGGGCGCGATGGACCGGCTCGGTCTCGGCTGGGAGGCCCTGCACGCGCTCAACCCGCGGCTGATCGCCGCCTCGGTGAAGGGCTTCGGCGGGGGCGGGCCCTACGCCGAGTACAAGAGCTTCGAGTGGATCGCCCAGGCGATGGCGGGGGCCATGAGCATGACCGGCCACCCCGACGGCCCGCCCACCAAGGCGATCGGCGGCCTCGCCGACACCGGCGCGGGCCTGCACACCACGATCGGGATCCTCGCCGCCATCATCCAGCGCCAGGCGACCGGGGTGGGCCAGCAGGTGGAGGTGGCCCAGCAGGAAGCGGTGGTGAACCTGCTGCGCATCCACCTGCGCGAGAGCTACGCCACCGGCAAGCCGGCCCCGCGCCAGGGCAACCGCTCGGCCGCCGCCGCGCCGTCGAACCTCTACCGGTGCCGGCCGGGCGGGCCGAACGACTACGTCTTCATCCACTGCGCCACCGTGGAGATGTGGAGGACGCTGACCCGGATCGTCGGCCGCCCCGAGCTGGGCGACGACGCCCGCTACCACGACCGGCGCGATCGCGTGCAGTTCATCGACGAGATCGACGCGATGATCGAGGCGTGGACCGGCAAGCGCGGCAAGCACGAGGTGATGGAGATCCTGGCCGGGGCCGGGGTGCCCTGCGGGGCGGTGCTCGACTCCACCGAGATCCTGGCCGACCCGCACCTGCGCCAGCGCCGCTTCATCGTGGACCTGGAGCACCCCCGCCGCGGCCCCTACCCGATGCCCGGCAACCCGGTGCGCCTCTCCGACTCGCCCACCCGGATCGAGCGCTCGCCGCTGCTCGGCGAGCACAACGCCGAGGTCTACGGCAAGCTGCTCGGCTACAAATCCGCCGAGATCGAATCCCTGCGCCGGGATGGCGTCATCTAACCGCAGGAGGCCCACGTGTCCGACAACCGCGCGGTCATCGTCGATCCCGATTCCC
>DATIFV010000113.1:0-6504 GCA_035455085.1 Candidatus Methylomirabilota bacterium
GGGTCCTTCTCGTCGTGGAGCACGTCGTGGTTGTTCATCTTGAGGATGAGCGGTACCTCGCCCGCGAACTCGGCCGCCCCCGCCTCCAGGAAGCCGAGCGGCGCCGCGTAGGCGTTGCAGCCCGCGTCGATCGCGAGGCGGAAGTGGTACGAGGGGTCGTAGCCGGGCGGATTGACCGCGAAGCTCCGGGCCGGCCCGTGCTCGAAGCCCTGGTCCACCGGCAGGATCACCAGCTTGCCGGTGCCGGCCAGCCGGCCGTGGTTCAGCATCCGGGCGAGGTTGGTCCGCGTCCCCGGACTGTCGCTGCCGTACCAGCTCAGGATCTCCCGAACCCGCGATTCCATAGGCGTGCCTGTCCCTTTCCTCGTGCGGAGGTTACCGGCGGTAGAAGTCCTCGGCCATCGCGACGTCCTCGGGGCTGCCGAGGATGACGGCCGCTCGCTGGTGATACTCGGTGGCGACCACGTCGAGCACGCGCTCGAATCCGGTGCTGGCGCGGCCCGCCGCCTGCTCGACGATGAAGCCCATCGGGGCGACCTCGTACAGGAGGCGCAGCTTGGCCTTCGGCTTCTTGGGATCCCTCCAGTCGGCCGGGTACATGAAGAGCCCCCCGTCCAGCAGGGTGCGGTGGACGTCGGCCACCATCGCCCCGGAGTAGCGCAGCGAATACGGCCGCCCGCTCGCCTTGTCGGGGGCCTTCAGGTGCTCGACGAAGGCCCGCTGGCCCGGGTGCCACGAGTGGATGTTGCCCTCGTTGATCCCGTAGGTCTTGCCGCGCCGGGGGATGCGCATGTCCGGATGCGTGAGCAGGAACTCGCCGGTCCCCGGGTCGAGGGTGAAGCCGTGGGTGCCGCGCCCGGCGGTGTAGACGAGCGCGGTGGCGGGTCCGTACATCACGTAGCCGGCCGCGATCTGGTCGGTGCCGGGCCCGAGCGCGACCGGTCCCGCGGGCGTCTTCCCCCGGGAGGGCCGCAGGCCGAAGATCGTGCCGACCGAGCCGTTGACGTCCAGGTTCGACGAGCCGTCCACCGGATCCGTGCAGACCACGAGGGCGTGGGTGCCCCCCGCCTCCATCTCGATCGGCTCGGCGGCCTCCTCGGAGATCAGCGCCGCGCACGCCCCGGTCTCCCGGAGCGCGGCCGCCATGGTCTCGTGACCCCAGACGTCGAGCTTCTTGACCTGATCCCCGGTGGCGTTGGAGCCCCCCACGTAGCCGAGCCGATCGCGGAGGGCGGCGTGCGCCAGCTCCTGGGCGATGACGGCGGCGACGCGGCCGATCCGGCCGACGACGGCGGCCACGTTGCGGGCGTGCTCGGTCGAGAGGAGGGCCTGCTGGCTCGAGAGATGTTCCGATAGCGTCATCGGCGAGTCGGCCATGGAATCCTCTCGTCGTTGATTCGGATGGCGCGATGGACTGGCGCCTCTCGCTGATGCTAGACGATCCGCCGGCATTCCGTCAACACGCTGGGCCACGCCGCGCATCTCTTGCGCCCCGACTTGTGCTTAGATGCACAAATCATGGATGGCTCGACTCGCTGGAGGGCGCTCGGCCTGCTGTCGCTGGCCGAGCTGCTGGCGCTCTCGCTCTGGTTCAGCGCCTCGGCGGTCCTGCCTGCGCTCTCCCGGGAGTGGGGGCTCGGCGACGGGGGCCGCGCGGGCCTGACCATCGCGGTGCAGGCCGGCTTCATCGTGGGCACGCTGGCGGCGGCCCTCACCAACCTGCCGGACGTGGTGTCCCCGCGCCACCTCGTCATGTGGGGCGCGCTGGCCGGGGCGCTGGCGAACGCGGTGCTGGCGCTCTGGGTGGATCAGCTGGGCCCCGCGCTCACGCTGCGCTTTCTCACCGGCGTCTGCCTGGCCGGCACCTATCCGCCCGCGATGAAGATCGCGGCCACCTGGTTCCGCGAGGGCCGGGGCCTCGCGATCGGGCTGCTGGTGGCCGCGCTCACGGTGGGCTCGGCGGCCCCGCACCTGGTCCGGGGGCTCACCGAGCTGCCGTGGCGGCACACCCTGCTCGCCGCGTCGCTGCTCGCGGTCCTCGGCGCGCTCGCGGTCACCCTGGTCAGCGAGGGCCCCCATCGCTTCCCGCCGGCCCGCTTCGACCTGCGCATGGCCGCCGCGGTGCTGCGCGAGCGCGGTCCGCGCCTGGCGTGCTTCGGCTACTTCGGGCACATGTGGGAGCTCTACGCGATGTGGGCCTGGCTCGCCGCGTTCCTGGCCGCGAGCCTCGACGCTCGCGGCGGCGGCGCCTACGCGGGGCTCAACGCCAGCGCGGCCACGTTCGTCTGCGTGGGCCTCGCCGGCGGCCTCGGGGCCTACGCGGGCGGAGCGCTCGCCGACCGCTGGGGACGCACCACCCTGACCATGGCCGCCATGGCGCTGTCCGGCCTCTGCGCGATCCTGGTCGGGCTCACCTTCGGCGGCCCGCCGTTGCTGACCCTGGCGGTGGCGGTCGTCTGGGGCATCACGGTGGTCGCGGACTCCGCCCAGTTCTCGACCGCGGTGACCGAGCTGGCCCCGCCGGCCTACGTGGGGACGGCGCTCACCACCCAGACCTGCCTGGGCTTCGCGCTGACCATGGTCTCGATCTGGCTGATCCCGCCGGTGGTGACGCGGGTGGGCTGGCGTTGGGGCTTCGCGGTCCTGGCGATCGGGCCTGCCCTGGGCGTGCTCGCCATGGCCCGGCTGCGGAAGCTGCCCGAGGCCGGGCGGATGGCGGGCGGCCGCCGCTGAGGCACCCGCATCCCGGGCGGCCCCCCGCGCATCCAAGACAACAGGAGGTGCCGGGCGATGACGGTCCTGAGAGCTCTCGTGCTCGCGATCGCGGCCGGCCTGATGCTGGGGGCGTCGGGCGCCGGGGCCCCGGCCGCCGCGCTCACCGCGCCGTCGGGGATCGACGCGCGCATCCGTCTGGACTGGGAGGCCGGCGTCACCCGCCGGGGCAAGCCGGTGGTACGGGGCTACGTCATCAACGACCACGGGCGTCCCGCCGCGGATGTGCGGCTGCTGGTCGAGAGCCTGGACGGCGCCGGCGCCGTGGTCGGCCGGGCCATCGGCTTCGTGCCCGGCGTGGTCCAGTTCAACGACCGGGCCTACTTCGAGGTGCCGATCCGGACGCCGGGAGCCTCCTACCGGGTCACCGTGACCTCGCTCGACTGGCGCGCGGGGGGCGGGGCGATGTAGGGAGTCATGTGACGTTGCGGGACAGGCGGGCGCGGATCACCTGAGCTTCGCTCAGGTGACGTTGCTGTACACGCCGGGCGGGATCACCCGGTAGACCGCGAGGGGCTGCGACACGTTCTTGAACGTGCGCTCGCCGAGGGCCTCCAGCACGAAGAGCCCGGCGATGCGGTCGGCGGTCACCTGGCCCACCACGATGTCCCCGCCCTCCGCGGCGCCCGCGAAGCGCGCCGCGATGTTGGTGGTGGGCCCGGTCGCGGTGAACGTCCAGCGCTGCGAGGCAGCCCCGCCGAGCTTGGTGGCCCCCACCAGCGCTTGGCCGGTGTTGATGCCCATGTGGAGCGAGACGGCCGGGAAGACCCCGGCGTACTCCTCGTTCAGTGCCGCCGTCCTCTGGCGGATGGCGAAGGCGGCCCGGGTGGCGTTCAGGGCGTGGTCTTCCCCCCCGCCGGCCTCCGGGCCGACCTCCCCCCGCCGCTGGAAGATCACCATCAGCCCGTCGCCCGCGGTCTCGTTCACGTCGCCGTGATGGCGACGGATGATCTCGAGGAAGCTCGAGAAGTAGGTCTGCACGAGCTGGTTCAGGCGCTTGGCCTCGAGCTGCTCGGAGAGCCGCGTGTAGCCCGCGATGTCCAGGAAGAGCACCGAGACCTCCTCGGTGCGCTTCTCGAGGCTCGTCGCGCTCGGGTCCCGCTCGAGCAGCTCCTTCACCGCGTCGGGCACGAACTTGGACAGCTCGCCCTTGAGCTGCTCGAGCACCTCGAGGCGCTGCCGCGACGCCTGCAGGCTCTCGAGCGCGGTGGCCAGCTCGGTGTTGCGCGCGGCCAGCTCCTGCTGCGCCTTCGCGAGGTGCGCGGTCATCTCGTTGAGGGCGCCGCCCAGCTCGGCCACCTCGTCGCCGGACTCGGCGGGGGCGCGCACCGCGAAGTCGCCCTCGCCGATGCGCCGGGCCACCGCGGCCAGCTCGTGGATCGGCCGCACCACCACGTAGCGCATGGCCACCGCCAGCACTGCCGCGGCGGCCAGGATGGTCAGGAGCCCGATCACGATCTGGCGGTTGCGTTGCAGGCGGACCTCGGCCATCACCGGCTCCATCGAGGTCGCGGCCTGGATGACCGCGCGGACCTTGTGGTCGGAGCCGTGACAGCCCTGGCACCGCTCCCGGTTGGCAATGGGCTGGTAGACCGTGAACACGGTGGTCCCGTCGCGCGACTCGAGCGCCTCCTGGGTCTCGAGGGTGTCGAGCGCCCGGGAGAAGAGCGGCCCCGCCATGGTCCGGCCCGGCTCCCGGCGCATCTTCTCGATGGAGGCCGTCACGTCCTTCGGCAGCTCCGCTTCTTTCGAGACCTCCCGGAGGGTGGCCAGGTCGGTGAAGGCCTCCACCCCGTTCCTGCGGTAGACGACGAGGCCCTGGACCACCTTCGAGCTCCGCAGGTCGTCGATGAGGCCGCGGGTGATGTCGGGGCGCTCGGAGAGCATGGCGGTCTCGATGCTCGCAACCAGGGTGCCGATGAGCTGGCGCGCCGCCATCTTGTTCTGCTCCACCAGCAGCTCGCTCTCCCGCTTGATGGTCAGGATGGTGGAGATCCCGAAGCCGATGATCAGCACCAGGATGATCAGGACCGTGATCTTGGCGGTCAGGCGGACGCGCATGCGCGGGCGCGCTACACGCGCGAGGCGCGGCCGGCCCAGTACGGCTCGCGGAGCTGACGCTTCAGCAGCTTGCCCGCCGCGTCGCGCGGGAACACGTCGTGGAAGGAGATCTCGCGGGGCACCTTGTAGCCGGCGAGGTGCTGCCGGCAGAAGGCGGTCAGCTCCTCGGGGTCGAGGGTCTCCCCGGGCCGCACGTGCACCGCGGCGTGCACGCGCTCGCCCCACTCGTCGTCGGGCACGCCGAACACCGCGGCGTCCAGCACCCGGGGGTGACGGTGCAGCACGTCCTCGATCTCGGCCGGATAGATGTTGACCCCCGCCGAGATGATCATGTCGCGCTTGCGGTCGCAGATGTAGTAGAAGCCGTCCGCGTCCACGTAGGCCACGTCGCCGACGGTGTACCACTCGCCCCGGCGCATCTTCTCGGTGGCCTCCGGATCCCGGTAGTACTCGTCGAGGATGCCCGGACCGCGGCGGACGTACAGCTCGCCCGGCACCCCCAGCGGCACCGGGCGGCCGTCGTCGTCCAGCAGCGCGATCTCCTTGCCGGGGGCGGCCCGGCCGCAGGAGCCGGGCTTGCGCAGGACGTCCTCGGGGCGGAGCACCGTGTTCACCCCGAGCTCGCTCGAGCCGTAGAACTCGTAGAGCGCGGGGCCGAAGCAGGCGACCACGCGCTCCTTCACGCTCATCGGGCACGGGGCCGCCGCCATGATGATGGCGCGCATCGAGGACACGTCGTAGCGGGCCCGGACCGCCCCGGGCAGGTCCACGATGCGCTTGAGCAGGGTCGGGGCCATGAAGGTGCTGGTGCAGCGGTGGCGCGCGATGTGGGCCAGCGCCTCCTCGGGGTCGAACCTCGGCATGATCACCACGGTGCCGCCGACCAGGTGCGTGTAGAGCGCGAGGCCGCCCGGCGCGGAGTGGTACATGGGCCCGGCCACCAGGTGCACGTGCGCTGGATCGAGCAGGTCCATGGCCCGGAGCGTGTCCATCAGGTCCTGGGGATTCATCCCGCGGCGGAGCGCCCCTTTCGGCCTGCCGGTGGTGCCGCCGGTGTAGATGATCGAGGCGCCGAAGCTCTCTCCGGCACGGGGCTCGACCGGATCCGGTCGCCCCGCGGCCAGGAGGTCGTCGGCGGGGACGGCCCAGGGCCGCCGCTCGGCCCCGAGCAGGATCCATTGCCGCACCTTCCGGGCCTGGGCTCGCACCGCCTCGACGACGGGCAGGAAGCGATCGCTGACCAGCACCGCGGCCGCGTCCGAGTGGTCGAGGATGTAGGCGACCTCTTCGGCCACCAGCCGGTGATTCATCGGGGCCGGGATGAGCCCCGCTGCCCGCGCCGCCGACCCGGCCAGGTAGTGCTCCAGCGAGTTCTCCGCGTAGACGATGACGTGGCCGCCCGCAGGCAGCCCGAGCCCGATCAGGCCGTGGCCGAGCCGGTTGCGGCGCGCGATGAACTCGTGCCAGCTCCAGACGCGCTCCCCCTCCAGGAGGGCGGGCTTGTCGGGGTGCCGGGCGGCGTGCGCGGCGAGAACGTCCATCGCTCCCGCGTGTGTAGCACACGTCGGCACGGGCGGCAACGGGTCGGGCGTTTCACGAGCCGCCTCGAGCGGGGTTGCGCGGTAAGATGCTCCCTCACGAGGAGGCGCCGATGGCGACGGATCGATCGTA
>DATIFV010000114.1:0-24951 GCA_035455085.1 Candidatus Methylomirabilota bacterium
GCCGAGCCCCCGCCGAGGCCCCCCGCCAGTCGAGGCGCGAGCCCGCCCTCGAGCCGCGCATGACGGAGCGTCCCGCCGCGCCGGCCCGGCCACTGCGGGCCGAGGCTCCACGCCAGCAGCCGCGGGCCCTCCCCGGCGAGCCCGCCAACCGCCTCTACCCCGGGCCCGGCCGGGTCGAGCGCGGGGCACCCCGCGGCCTCGAGGCCCGGCCCGCGGGCCGCGGGCACTCCGCACCGCAGCGGGACGGCGGCCAGCGCCAGCGGGGGCCCGCGCGCGAGGGCCGTAGCTCAGTCCGGTAGCGGGTAGACCGGCCAGCCCTCCACGGTCCTCAGGAACGACGTCGGCCCGTGGAGGGTCGGCGCCTTGCCGGGCGGGGAGATGCCGAGGTGGAGCACTCGCCAGCCCCGGATGGTCAGCGCGTCCGCGATGAGGCTGCGGTGGCAGCGCCATGGCAGCGCCTCCGCGCACATGATGGCGGTCGGGCGCGCCGCCGCGAGCGTCTCCAGCTCGGCCAGGGCCCGCGCGAACCCCTCGGTCTGCATGTAGTCGGCGTAGCCCCGGAAGGAGGCGTTGCGCCAGCCGAGGTTCACCGAGTCCTCGCGGGGACGGCGGAGCCCGCCCAGCGTCCGGAGGTGGTGGTACTCGAGTCCGGCCCGGGCCAGCTCGGGCGCCAGCGCCGCCTGGTCGAACTGAGGGTTGTGGCGGGAGCGGGGAATCGTCCGCACGTCCACGAGCATGGTGATTCCGGCTTCCCGGAGCAGCTCGAGCAGCCGGTCGGTGGAACGTGTCGAGTGTCCGATCGTGTGCAGCGTGCGGCCCGGCATCGCGCTCGAGTGTGCCACGGCGCGGCGCCGCGGCGGCTCAGGGACTCGTCGGGGCCAGCGCGCGGCTCAGCCGGCGCAGGGCCTGAGCCTCCATCTGGCGCACGCGCTCGCGGGTCACCTGGAAGCGCGCTCCGATCTCCTCGAGGGTCTGCTCGTCCTCGCCGTCGAGCCCGAAGCGCAGGCGCAAGACCTCACGCTCGCGGGCGGGCAGCTCGCGCAGCGCTTCCCGCAGGTGGCGGGCCAGATCGTTGCGCACGAGCGTGTCCTCGGGGGACGGGATCGCGCGGTCGGCCACCAGCTGGCCGAGCGTGGTGTCGTCCCCCACCGGAGCGTCGAGGGACAGCGGCACGAGCGTGGTCAGGTCGAGGAGCCGGATCGTCTCCTCCCGCAGGCCCATGCGGCCGGCCACCTCCCCGGTCGTCGGCTCGCGCTGCCGATCGGTCCGGAGCGTCCGCCGCGCCCGGGCCAGGCGGCCGACCCGCTCGACCACGTGCACGGGCAGACGGATCATGCGGGCCTGATCGGCGAGGGCGCGGCTGATCGCCTGGCGAATCCACCACGTCGCGTAGGTCGAGAACTTGAATCCGCGGTGGCGATCGAAGCGCTCGACCGCCTTCATGAGCCCGATGTTTCCCTCCTGGACCAGATCCAGGAGGGGGAGCGTGCCGCCGGCGTACCGCTTTGCGATCGAGATGACGAGCCGCAGGTTGGCTTCCATGAGCCGCTGATGGGCCTCGCGCAGCGCCGCGTCGCTCTCCTCGAGCTCCGCGAGGGCCCGGCGCGCCCCGGTCCCGCGCAGCTCCGGGGCGCGCCGCCGCACGAGGGCGACCAGAGCGTCCATCACCGCCGGCTTCAAGGGCAGCGCTTCCACGAGGCCCGCCGCCGCGCGGCGCGTCCGAAGGGAGCGGTCGAGGCGCGGCCGCAGCCGGCGCAGCCGCGCGAGGACCCCGAGGAGGCGCCGGCGCTCGGGCTCGGTGAAGGCCTCGCCGCCCGGCGGGATTAGGATCGCGCGAAGCCGCCCGCGGAAGACCTGCGCCTCCTCGGCCACGTCCAGGAGGGCCTCCAGTCCACCGGGCACCGCGGCGAGCGCCCGCCGGCGCAGCGCCCCGCAGACCTCGATCCGGCGCCCCAGCTCCGCTTCGTCGAGCGGGGAGAGCCGGACCAGCGGGCCGATGTCCCGGAAGTACCGGGCGATCGGCTGCCGACGAGCGAGATCCGCGGCTGGCATGACGGAGCGCGTGACTCCCGGCCGGCCCGGCCGTCGGGCGACGGCCGGGCCGGTGTGGGCGGGACGCTACATGGCCATCGCGACGTAGAGGTTGGCGCCGTCGCGATGCAGCCGCGCGACCACCGGCGCACCCTTCTGATGCTGGTCCAGCACCCGCTTCATCTGGGCCGGGTCGGCCACCGCCTGGTGATCCAGCTCGGTGATGACGTCGCCGGGACGGATGCCCGCGCTCTCGGCCGGGCTCCCGCTGCGCACCCCCCGCACGAGGACGCCGCGCGTGCCGCCGAGCTTCAGCTCCCGGGCCGTCTCCGGGGTCACGGACTCCACGGTCAGGCCGAGCGGGCCCTTCGCCTCGTCCTGGTCCGCCATCGCGGTCCCCGGGCCGTGCTCGTGGAGCTCGGCCACCTTGATGTCGAGGGACAGGGGCTTGCCCTCGCGGACCACGGTCACCGGCACCTGCCGTCCCACCGGCGTGGCCGCGACCAGCTTGGGCAGGTCCGCGGACTGAGCGACCTTCCGGCCGTCGTACTGCGTGATGACATCGCCGGCCTTGATGCCGGCCCGGCCCGCGGGCGAGGACTCCTGCACCGAGGCGACCAGCGCGCCCGAGCCGCCGGTCACCTTGAAGGCCTGGGCGAGCTCCGGGGTGAGCGGCTGGATGGTCACCCCCAGCCAGCCCCGGGTCACCTTGCCGCTCGCGGCGAGCTGGGTCACCACCGCCTTGGCCTGGTCGATCGGGATCGCGAAGCCGATGCCGACCGAGCCGCCGTTCTGACTGAAGATGGCCGCGTTGATGCCGACGGCCTGCCCGCGGGCGTTGATGAGAGGGCCCCCGCTGTTGCCGGGGTTGATCGAGGCGTCGGTCTGGATGAAGTCGTCGTAGGGGCCCTGGCCGATGACGCGGCCGGTGGCGCTGACGATGCCGGTGGTCACGGTCCGCTCGAGACCGAAGGGATTGCCGATGGCCATCACCTGCTCGCCGACCTGGAGCTCGGACGAGTTGCCGAGCGGGATCACCGGCAGGCCGGCAGCCTCCACCTTGAGCAGGGCGAGGTCGGTCTTGGGATCGCGCCCGACCACCTTGCCGGCCAGCTCGCGCCCGTCGTCGATCTTCACGCGGATCTCGCTGGCGCCCTCCACCACGTGGTTGTTGGTCACGATGTAGCCGGCGGGGTTGATGATGAAGCCCGAGCCCATGCTCCGGACGGTTCGCCGGGACGGCTGCTCAAACTGCTTGAAGAACCGCTGGAACGGATCGTCATTACCGAATGGGCTCTGGCTACCGAACGGGTTCTGCAGCTGCACGTGCTCTTCCATGCGCTTGGTGCTGATGTTGACCACCGCGGGCTTGAGCGCGCGGGCCAGCTCCACCCAGTTGGGGGCGGGCGCCACCGTGGCCGGCGTCACCGCGGTCGCCCGCTCGCTCCAGAGCGGCGCGGTGGTGGCGGTGTGGCCGAGATGGGGGGCGACCATGACGAGCGCGACGAGGGCGGCCCCCGCCACCCCCAGCCACGCGGCTCGATATCGAAGTGTCAGTCGATGCATGTCCGATCTCCTTCTCGAGGGTCCGGTTGTCTACGGTATCGGCCGCTCGCCGGCGGCCTTGAGCTGCTCGCGGGCGGCCCTGAGCTGCTCGCGGGCGACCGCCCCCAGGGCGCTGCCCCGGGCCAGGCGCATCGCGATCCGGTACTGCCGCTCCATGCCTTCCCGGTCGCCGGCCTGCCGCAGCGAGTCGGCGAGCAGGAGCCGGATGTCCGCCGCGCGTGGGCCGAGCTCTGCGGCCCGGCGCAGATGGACGATCGCCTCCGGGACGCGGCCCGCGTCCAGGAGCAGCGTCGCCAGGCCCGCCTCGTACGCGGGCTCGCCCGGCGCGAGGCGCACCGCATCCCGGGCGTGGCTCAGCGCGGCCTGGTCCTGGCCGAGCCCCGCGTACGCGAGACCGAGGAAGTAGTGCGCGCGCGCATCGCCCGGCGCCGCCGCCACCGCCCGGGCAAGGGTCCGGGCCGCCGGCAGGTACGCCTCGTCCGACACCAGGCCGGCCCCGTCCTCGACCAGGCCGTGCGCCCGCCACCGCCCGATCCCGAGCGCGAGCGCTATCAGCGCCGCGGCCAGCGCGCCGACCGCCAGGATGCGACCGAGCCAGCGTGTCCCGTGCATGACGATGTCGTCCTCACCACCCGGAGGTTAGTCCGTGGACATGAGGAACCGGTGAGGCCGGGATGAGAATTCGCTCAGGAAGCGGGCGCGGGCGGGACCATCAGCGTCACGTGGCCGTGGCACTTCGGGCAGTCGAAGCTGCGGCCGTCCGCGAAGCGACCGCCGGGGCGGAACTCCTGGGCCGCCCCGCAGCGCGGACAGGTTCCGCGCAGCCGGATCAGCCGGCGATCCTCGCGGGCCCGCCGGAGCGCGACCACGAGCCCCGTGAACAGGAAGGCGGGCACCAGGATGAAGTGCGCGACCGGAATGAAGACGCTGGCCAGGGCGAGGCCCCAGAACATCCCGAGCCCCGCGAGGACGCGTCCGAGCCGGGCGCCCGCCGGCTGCTCGAGGACGAGGGCGGTCGCCGCGCTCGGCTCGTGGCCGAACGCGGCGAGCCGGGCCGGGACCTCGGCCTCGGGAGCCATCCGCCGCGACGCCTCAGGCCGCCGCGGCGGGCCGGATCGCCTTGGCCTCGACGAGCCGGCGCTCGACGACCGGCCAGTCGACGTTGCGGAAGAAGGCGTCCAGATAGCGCCCGCGCTCGGTGGCGCGATAGTCGCGCATGAAGGCGTGCTCCCACACGTCCATGGCCAGGAGGGGCTTGAACCCGGCCGGCACGCCGTCCTGGTGCAGGCTGATCCAGTGGTTGGTGAGCCGGCGGGTCAGGGGATCCTCGCAGAGGAGCACCCAGCCGACCCCCCGCATGCCCCCGATCGCCTGGAAGTCGGTGCGCCAGGCCTCGACCGACCCGAACGACTCGGCGAGCGCGCGGGCGATCCCCGAGGTCGCCTCGGGCTTCGGCCGCACCCCGCTCACCAGGTTGGAGAAGTAGTACTCGTGCAGGATCATGCCGTTGTACTCGAAGCCGAGCCGGCGGGTCAGCTCCGCGAACTCCGCGTCGCGCCCAGAGGCCCGGCCCCGCTCGCGCAGGGCCGACAGCTCCGCGTTTAACGCGTTGACCTGGCGGACGTAGCCAGCGTACAGCGCGAGGTGCTCGCCGATCTGGTCGTTGGAGATCCCGTCCAGTCCCTCCAGATGATCGAACCGCTGCTCGGCGTAGGGCGCGCGTGCGGCTGGTGGCATCGTCGGTCCTCCCGAGCGCACCGTATCAGCCCCGGATGAGAGCGGGATGAGAATCGAATGAGAAGGTGTCACGCCGGAGCGAGGGGCAGGCGGATGGTGAAGCGGCTGCCCGCCCCCGGCCGGCTCTCCACGGTGAGCGTGCCGCGATGGGCCGCCACGATGGACCGGGCGATGGCCAGGCCGAGTCCCGCGCCGCCGGTGTCGCGGCTGCGGGCGGCGTCCAAGCGCACGAAGGGCTCGAAGATGCGCTCGGCGTCGGCGGGCTCGATGCCGATGCCGGTGTCGGACACCGTGATCACCGCCACCCCGTCGTCCGCGGCCAGGTCCAGCTCGACCTTGCCGCCGCGCGGCGTGTACTTCACCGCGTTCTCGACGAGGTTGCCGAGCGCGCGCCGCAGGGCGGCGGCGTCGCCCCGGACCGTCGCGCCGGCCGCGGCCTCGATGCGCACGCTGACGCCCGCCGGCTGACCGAGCCGCGCCCCCACGTCGAAGGCCTCCAGCAGCAGCGGCTCCAGGTCCACGCGCGCGCGCGTCGGCTCCGGCCCCGCCAGGGAGCGCGAGAGCAGGAGCAGGTCCTCCGAGAGCCGGATCAGGCGCTCGACCTCCTCGAGACCCGAGGCCAGCACCCGCCGGTACTCGTCGGCGGCCCGGTCCCCCCGCAGGGCGACCTCCATGCTCCCCCGCAGGGCCGCCAGCGGCGTGCGCAGCTCGTGGGCGGCGTCGGCCGCGAAGCGGCGCGTCTGGGCGAACGCCTGGTCCAGACGCGCGAGCATGTCGTTCATGGTCTCGGCGAGGCGGTCCAGCTCGTCGCCGCTCCCGGAGCGCTCCACGCGGCGGGTCAGGTCCTCGGCGCCGATGCGCCGCGCGGTCTGCGTCATGCGATCGAGCGGGCGGAGCGCGAGCTGCGCGATGATCGCGCCGCCCAGCGCGGCCAGCCCGACCCCGAGCGGGATCAGCACCACGAGCGTGTCGAGGTACCGGTCGAGGGCGGCGTGGGCGCGACGCAGCAGCATGCCGACCTGCACGATCTCCTCGACCCGGCCCTCTCGGAGGATCGGCATCGTGAGCACCCGGACGGGGCCCGCCTCCGCGAGGGAGACCGTCTCGAAGGTGTTCTGACCCCGGGCGGCCCGCGCGCGCGCCGCGGGGGACAGGGGCAGCGCGTACGGCCTCGGGGCCGGAGGGCCGAGGCGGGGCCGGCCCTCGGGATCCAGGAGCTGGAGGAACTTGTCGTAGAGCTCGGGCGCCAGCAGCTCCCGGAGCAGCGCCTCGTGATCGCCGGCCGCCCGCGCCGGCGCGTCGGTGTCCTTCACGACCTGCGCGACGGTGAGGAGCGAGGCGTCGAGGTCCTGGAGCAGGCCAAAGCGCAGCCAGGAGTACGAGAGCGCACCGACCGTGACCACGATGGCCAGGAGCACCCCGCTGTACCAGAGGGTCAGCCGGGTGCGGACGGAGAGCGCGAGGCGCGGGCGCCTCACGGCTCGGCGCTCAGCGTGTAGCCGGCTCCGCGCACCGTGTGCAGCAGGCGCGGCTCGCCGTCGGCGTCGATCTTTCGCCGCAGATAGCCCACGTACACGTCGACGATGTTGCTCTCCGGGTCGAAATCCAGGCCCCAGACATGCTGGGTCAGCATGGGCCGGGTCAGCACCCGACCCGCGCTGCGCATGAAGTACTCGAGAAGGGCGTACTCGCGCGCGGTCAGGGTGATGCGGCGCCGGCCCCGCGTGACCGCGCGCGTGGCCGGATCGAGGCAGAGGTCCGCCACCCGCAGCACCGGTTCGGCGCGCCCGCGTCCGCGGCGCAGCAGGGCCCGCACCCGGGCCAGGAACTCCTCGAAGGCGAAGGGCTTGGCCAGGTAGTCGTCGGCCCCGAGATCGAGACCGGTCACCTTGTCCGCCACCGCGTCGCGCGCGGTCAGGAGCAGGACCGGCGTCGCCACGCCGCGGGCGCGTAGCGTCCGGAGGACGTCGAAGCCGTCGCGCTTGGGCAGCATGACGTCGAGCACTACCAGGTCGTAGGGCGGCTCGTCGTCGAGGGCCCGGAGCGCCTCCGCCCCGTCGGCCGCCATTTCGACCGCGTGGCCTTCCTCGAGCAGCCCCTGCCGGATGAAGGCCGCCACCTTCCGCTCGTCCTCCACCACCAGGATTCGCATGTCGACTCGTAGGATCCCACCCGGGAGGTGGGGTCGCAACCCTCCGGACGGCTCCGCGCGTCCGCCGAGGCACGTCAGGGGGCGGGCGGCGGAGGGCCGTAGTACCCGAGCACACGAGCCTCGTGCTCCGGGCTGAGCCCCGAGCCCCGGTCGTACGCGGGGGCCAGCCGGATCGCCTCCGCGGGCAGGCTCACGTCGAGCGCCCTCGCGGTCCAGCTCACGCCGGTGATCCAGCCGACCGGGACCAGCGTGCGGCGAAGGGCCCGCCAGATCCCGACACCGACGACCAAATGACGGAGGCTCCACGACTCGGCCTCGACCAGGAAATCGGCGACGTGCCCGGCGTCGCCGTCCCGCGCGTGCACGAAGTAGCCGGTGATCGCCCGCACGCTCCTCAGGTGAGGATCGTCCGTCGCCCCCGCCTCCACCGGGGCCGCCAGCAGCACCGAGGCCCCCGCGGTCACCGCGTAGGAGGGAAAGTGGTAGCAGTCGCTCAGCTCGAGCTGGTGCTGCCGCGACACCGGCCTGGCGGTGGCGGCGTCCGGACCGCCCGCGATCTGCCGGGTCGTCAGGCCGGTCCGCAGCCGCCGCCGCGCCGGATCGGCCGAGCTCACCGAGCGGGGGGCGACCAGCACCTGCCTCCCGCCCAGCCCATGGCCGGTCTCCACCACGAGATGGCGGACCTTCCAGCGCCGATCGTCGACGTACACGTCCGCGAGGTGCCCCACCGCGCCGTCCACCGTCTCGACCGACGAGCCGTACAGCTCCGCCACGCTCCGCAGCATCGCCCGACCTCCCCCCGGCTCTCCCACGCTACCCCGGTCGGATGAGAGCGGGATGAGGGTCGGATGAGAAGTGCCTCATGCCCTCGTGCGGTCGTGCGCGGGGCCCTCCCCCGTCGCGGTCAGGTTCGCGGCGGTGTTGATCAGGGCCATGTGGGACATGGCCTGGGGGAAGTTCCCGAGCAGCTCGCGTGTCCGGGGATCGTACTCCTCGGCGAGGAGTCCGACGTCGTTGCGCACCGCGAGCAGCCGCTCGAAGACCGCGCGCGCTTCGTCGTGCCGTCCCTGGAGCGCCAGGTTGTCCGCCAGCCAGAAGCTGCAGGGCAGGAACGCGCCCTCGCCCGGCGGCAGGCCGTCCACCTCGGGAACCGTCGTATACCGGGCCAGGAAGCCGTCGGTCATCAGGTGCTGCTCGATGGCCCGGACGGTCCCGCGCACGCGCGGATCGTCCGCGGGAAGGAAGCCGACCAGGGGCATCAGCAGCAGGCTCGCGTCGAGCCGCCGGCCGTCGTAGGCCTGCACGAAGGCCCCCAGCTCGGGGTCGAAGCCCCGGCGGCAGACGTCCTCGTGGATCGCCCCGCGGACTCGACGCCATCGATCGATCGGGCCCTCGAGCCCGAAGCGCTCCACCGCCTTCACCGCTCGGTCGAGGGACACCCAGGCCATGACCTTCGAGTGGGTGAAGTGCCGGCGGGGTCCCCGGACTTCCCAGATCCCCTCGTCGGGCTCCTTCCACACGGACTCGACGTAGGTCACGAGCTGGCGCTCCAGGTGCCAGGCAGCATCGTCCGGCGGCAGGCCGTGGCGGCGGGCGCAATGCATGGAGTCCAGCACCTCGCCGTAGACGTCGAGCTGGAACTGGGCGTGGGCGGCGTTGCCGACCCGCACCGGCCTCGAGTCCGCGAAGCCCGGCAGCCAGCTCAGCTCCCACTCCGGCAACAGGCGCTCCCCGGCCACGCCGTAGATCATCTGGGCATGGGCCGGCGCGCCGGCCACCGCGCGGAGCAGCCACTCGCGCCAGTCCCGGGCCTCCTCGGTGTAGCCGCCGAGCATGAGGGCGTAGAGGGCGAAGGTCGCGTCCCGGAGCCAGCAGAAGCGGTAGTCCCAGTTCCGGACGCCGCCCGGCCACTCGGGCAGTGACGTGGTGGCGGCCGCCAGCACTCCTCCGGTCCGCCGGTACGTGAGTGCCTTGAGGGTGATCAGGGAGCGCACCACCGCCTCGCGGTAGGGCCCCTGATACGCGCACCGCCCCGACCATTCCCGCCACCACCGCTCGGTCTCGGTCACCGCGCCGCCGGTCTCCCGCGGTCTCGGCGGAGGACGGTGCGACGGCTGCCAGCTCAGCGTGAAGGGGACCTGCTGACCCGCGGCCACGGTGAACTCGGCCACCGTGTGGAAGTTCTCTCCGCGCAGGGGCACCGGTGTCGCCAGGCGGAGCAGGTTCGGCCCGCCCACCGCGGTCAGTCCGTCCTCGCCGCGCCGGACCCACGGGACGAGCGAGCCGTAGTCGAACCGGACGGTCATCTCCATGCGCATCGGCACCCGGCCGCTCCGGCCCTCCACCATCCGGCAGACGTCGACGGTTCCCTCCTGTATGGGCATGCAGTCCACCACCGCCACCGTCCCCGCCGTGGTGTCGAACTCGGTCTCGAGGACCAGGGTGTCGTCCCGGTACCGGCGGCGCACCGCCCGCGGGGTCTCGGCGGGGGCCAGGCGCCACCGGCCGTGGTCGCCGGTGCCGAGCAGGGCCGCGAAGCAGGCCGGGGAGTCGAAGCGGGGCACGCAGAGCCAGTCGATCGATCCGGTCCGATCGACGAGCGCCGCGGTCTCGCAGTTGCCGATCAGCGCATAGTCCTCGATCCGCCTCGTCGGCATGGGAGCTGGAGCTCAGGGCAGCTGCGCGAAGCTGAGCACGGACCCGGCCGGGTCCGTGATCTCGAAGTACCGCTCGCCCCACTCCGCGTCCCTCGGGGCGGTCGGCGCGAGCCCCTGCTCGACGAGATGGCGATGAAGGGCGTCGACCCCGCGGACCCGCACGATCACCCGCGCCCAGGGATTGCCCGCGCCGCCGGGGACGTGCCGAAGGTTGATGACGCTCTCACCGGCGCGCACCGTGGTGAAGGAAGCAGCGGGTCCACCGTAGGAGACCTCGAAGCCGAGGCGCCGATAGAAGGCGACCGATTCACGCATGTCGGCCACCGGGACGGTCACCGCGCTGATGTGATCGATCGACCAGGAGGACACCTCGAGATTGTCCCTTCTTCTCGCCCGCCACGCCAGCCCGGCCGATGTAGAATCCCCCGGGTAGGCGTTCACCCGGTGAGGGGGAGCTCCGGCATGCTCGAGTGCGTCGATCGCGTCCAGCTGGCGGTGGCCGACGCCGCTCCGGTGGCCCGTGCGTTCCGGGACATCCTGGGCGCGGAGCCGGCCCGGGAAGACGACAGCGACTTCCTCAACGCCCGACGCACCGTCCTTGCGCTCGGCGGGAGCGAGGTCGAGCTGTGTGCGGCGCGGGGCGCGGGGCCGGTTCGCGCCCATCTCGACCGCTGGGGGCCGGGGCTGCTCGCCGCCGGCTTCTCGGTGGCGAGCATGGCCGCGATGCGCGCGCACCTCATCGCGGAGGACGTCGAGTTCACCAACGAGGGAGACCAGACCTACATCGAGCCCGGCCAGACCGTGGGGATGCGGGTGGTGCTGAGCCCGGCCCGCGCGCGGCGGGGCCCCGGGCTCGTGAGCCATCTCTACGAAGTGACGAACACCATCGAGTCGGACTGGACCGCCGCCGCGGACCGCTACGCCCGCCTCTTCCGCCTGGATCCGGCGCGGTTCTCGCCGATCCACAGCGACCGCTTCGGCTACGCGGGCACCCTGACCCTGTTCGACCCGCCCGCGCGCCTGGACCGCATCGAGATCTCCCAGGTCACCGACCCCGCGAGCGCGATGGGCCGCTGGGTGGCCAAGCGCGGCGACTCCCTCTACATGTGCTACGCGGAGACCGACGACGTGGGCGCGATCGTGCGGCGGCTCGACCGGCACCAGGCCCGTTTCACCCCCCGCGGCGGCGACCCCCTCGCCGAGCGGGACGGGCTCTGGATCCACCCGAGCGCGCTCGGCGGCCTGCTGCTCGGCATCTCGCGCTCCACGCTGGCCTGGGAGTGGTCGGGCCGGCCCGAGCTGGTGGCCCACTGAGCCGATCCCCCGGAGGCCGACCGTGATCGATCTCTACAGCGACACCATCACCAGGCCCACCCCCGAGATGCGCCGCTTCATGTGCGAGGCGGAGGTGGGCGACGAGCAGAAGGGCGAGGACCCCACCGTGAACCTGCTCCAGGAGATGGTCGCCGAGCTCCTCGGCAAGGAGGCGGCGGTCTTCCTGCCCTCCGGTACCATGTGCAACGAGATCGCCCTCAAGGTGCACACGCGGCCCGGCGACGAGGTGCTGGCCGACCGCACCTCGCACGTGATCCACTTCGAGGGCGGGGGGCCGGGGCTGCTCGCGGGCGTGCTCGTGAGCGGGCTCGACGGCGAGCGCGGCGTCTTCACCGGCGCCCAGGTGCGGGCGGCGATCCATCCGCGCTCGCGCTACGCTCCCCCGACGCGCCTGGTCTCGATGGAGAACACCAGCAACCTCGGCGGCGGTCGGGTGTGGCCGCTCGCCTCGGTGCAGGAGGTGAGCCGGGCCGCCCGCGACCTCGGCCTCGCGGTCCACATGGACGGGGCCCGGCTGCTCAACGCGGTGGTGGCCTCGGGCACGCCGGCCCGCGCCTATGCCGCCGCGGTGGACTCGATTTGGATCGACTTCAGCAAGGGGCTGGGGGCGCCGGTCGGAGCCTGCCTGGCCGGCACCCGGGCCTTCGTCGAGGAGGCCTGGCGCTACAAGCAGGCCGTCGGCGGGGCGATGCGCCAGGCCGGCATCATCGCGGCGGGCGGGGTCTTCGCCCTTCGCCATCACGTGGACCGGCTCGCCGAGGATCACGACAACGCGGCGGCCCTTGCGCGCGGCATCGCGGGCCTGCGCGGGATCGCCCTCGATCCGGCCCACGTCGAGACCAACATCGTGATCTTCGACGTGACCCGGCCCGGCCTCACCGCCCTGGCCCTCGCCGAGCGGCTGCTCGCCGCGCCGCCCCACGTGCGGCTCAGCGTGATGGGGGAGACGCGGCTGCGCGCGGTGACCCACCTGGACGTCTCGCGCAAGCAGGTGGACGCGGCGGTGGAGGCGCTGGCGGCCGTCCTCGCTTGACAGACGCGGGAGCCCCGGCTAGCGTCCGGGGGATGGCTCCCGGCGCGATCTCCCCCGAGCAGCTCGCGGCCCTGCTGGAGCAGCCCACCCCGCACGCGGTCCTGGACGTGCGCGAGCGGGCCGCCTTCGAGCGGGGCCACATCTACCGTGCGACACCCCTGCCCCGCCGGCTCCTGGAGGTGCGCCTGCCCACGCTGGTGACCGCGCCCGCGACCCTCATCGTCCTCTACGACGACGACGGCAGCCTGTCCGCGCTGACCGCCCCGACCCTAACGGAGATGGGCTACACCGAGGTGTTCGAGCTGACCGGGGGGCTCGAGGCCTGGCGGCGGGCGGGCCGGCCGGTCGTCCAGGGCCTCAACGTCCCGAGCAAGGTCTTCGGCGAGCGGGTGCTCCACGAGTTCAAGACCCCCGAGATCACCTGCCTTGAGCTGCACCGGCGCATGGCCGACGGCCAGGACCTGGTGATCGTGGACACGCGCACTCCGGAGGAGTATGCCCGCGGCTGCCTGCCCGGCGCGGTCAGCATGCCGGGGGGCGAGCTGGTGCTGCGCATCGGGGAGCTGGTGCAGAGGCCCGATCAGACCATCGTGGTGCACTGCGGCGGCCGGACCCGCTCGTACCTGGGCGCCGAGTCGCTCCGCCGCATGGGCCTGCCCAACCCGATCGTGGCGGTCCGGAACGGGACGATGGGCTGGCAGCTCGACGGCCTCGAGCTGGAGCGTGGGGCGCGCCGCTGGCCGCCCGCGCCGTCGCCGCAGAGCCGGGCGCGCGCGCTCGAGGTGACGGCGCGGGTCGCCGCCGAGGACGGCACCCCGCTCGTCTCCCCGGAAGCGGTGGCGGAGCGCTGGAGCCGGCGGCACGTCGAGAACGTCATGCTCTTCGACGTGCGGACCCGCGAGGAGTACGAGGCCGGCCACGTGCCCGGCTCGCTCTGGGTCCCCGGCGGGCAGGCGGTGCAGGCCACCGACGATTTCATGGCGGTGCGCTCGGCCTGGCTCGTGTTGATCTGCGACGGCTTCGGCCGCTCCATCATGACCGCGGGCTGGCTCAAGCGCATGGGCTTCCCCCATGTGGCGGTGCTGGAGGGCGGCCTGCCCGCCTGGGTGCGGGCGGGCCGCGCGCTCGAGACCGGGGAGCCCGCGACGACGCCGGCCGGCTACGAGGCGGCCCGGCGCGTGGTCGAGCGGGTGCCGCCCGGTCCGCCCGGCGACGCGGTGGTGCTGAGCGTGGACCCGAGCGACGTCTACCAGCGCGGGCACGTGCCCGGGGCGCGCTGGATCGGGCGCGGCCGTCTCGAGCTCCGCATCGGACTGGCCGCCGCCGACAAGAGCCGGAGCCTGCTCGTCACCTGCGCCGACGGGGTGCAGTCCACCCTGGCCGCGGCGACGCTCCGACGCATCGGCTACGCGGCGGCCCGGGTGCTGGACGGCGGGCTCGCGGCCTGGCGGGCCGCCGGCCTTCCGGTCGAGACGGGGCCCGGCACCATGCTCGACGAGCCGGACGACGTGGTGCAGAAGCCGTACGAGCGCGGGCGCGCCGCGATGGAGGCGTACCTGCGCTGGGAGGAAGCGCTCGACCAGCACGGGATGAGCCCGCACCGGCTCCTTCCCGACCCGCCCGCCGCGAACCGATGAGCGCTTGCGCGAAGAGGCCCGGCCTGCAGCGTGACGTGAGTCGCGTGCACGGGCTCCGATGAGCGCTTGCGCGAAGAGGCCCGGCCTGCGGCGTGACCTGAGTCGCGTTCACGTGCTTCGATGAGCGCCCTGCCCGACGTCCTGGTGAGCACCGAGTGGCTGGCCGCCCACCTGGGCGAGCCCGATCTCCGGGTGGTGGACGCCACCTTCTACCTGCCGCATCTCGGGCGCGACGCGCGCGCCGAGTTCGAGCAGGCGCACCTGCCCGGCGCGGTCTTCTTCGACATCGACGCGATCGCGGACCATGCCACCGCGCTGCCCCACATGCTCCCGGACGCCGCGGCCTTCGCGGCGGCGGCGGGCGCGCTCGGCATCGGCACCGGCGATCGGGTGGTGGCCTACGGGGCCCCCGGCCTCATCGCCTCCGCACGGGTCTGGTGGACGTTCCGCGTGTTCGGCCACGAGCGGGTCGCGGTGCTCGACGGCGGCTCGACCAAGTGGAAGAAGGAGGGCCGGCCGCTCGAGTCCGGGGTGCCCGCTCCCGCCCCGCGACGCTTCGTGGCGACGCGACACGGGGAGCTGGTGGCCGATCTCGGCCGGATGCGCGCGATCCTGGAGCGCCGGGACGCCCAGATCGTCGACGCGCGCTCACGCGGGCGCTTCGCGGCCACCGAGCCTGAGATCCGGCCCGGCCTCCGGGGCGGGCACATCCCCGGCAGCGTGAGCCTGCCGTACACGGAGCTGTTCTCCCCCGAGGGCGTGCTGCGCCCGGAGGCCGAGGTGCGCTCGGCCTTCCAGATCGCCGGCCTCGACCTCGGCCGGCCGGTGGTGGCGACGTGCGGCTCCGGGGTGAGCGCGGCGGTGCTCGCGCTCGCGCTGCACCGGCTGGGCCGGCGCGACGCCGCGGTGTACGACGGCTCGTGGACCGAATGGGGCGGGCGGGGCGACACCCCCGTCGCCCCCTGAGCGGAAACGGCGCGGTGACGGGCGCCGACGTCGTCGTCGTCGGAGCGGGCTGCGTCGGGGCCTGCGTGGCCTACCGCCTCGCCGAGCGCGGCGCCCGCGTGGTGGTGCTCGACGCGGGGGCGCCCGGCGCCGGCACGTCCGGGGCGAGCTTCGCCTGGACCAACTCCTTCGGCAAGACGCCGCGCGACTACCACGACCTGAACGTCGCGAGCATGGAGGAGCACCTCGCGCTCGCGAAGGAGCTGGGCGGCGGCTGGCTCCACCAGGACGGCGCGCTCGCCTGGGAGGCGGGCGCGGCCGGGGTCGGCCGGCTCGCGCAGGCGGTGGAGCGGCTCGCGGGCTGGGGGTACCCGATCGAGCGGATCTCGACCCGGCAGGCCCGCGAGCTCGAGCCCGATCTGCACATCGGGCCCGAGGTGGAGGACGTCGTGTGGACGCCCGGCGAGGGCTACGTGGACGCGGCCCCCTTCATCGCCGCCCTGCTCGCGGAGGCCGGACGCCGCGGCGCCCGGGTCCTGGCCGGCCGTCGGGTCACCGCGGTCCGGCGCGAGGGCGCCCGCGTGCGCGGCGTGAGCACGGAGGCTGGCGACCGGCTCGAGGCCGACTGGGTGGTGGACTGCGCGGGCGCTGCGGCGGACGAGATCGCCCGGCTCGCCGGGGTGCGCCTGCCGCTGCACCGTGTGGCGGGCCGGCTGATCTACACGCGGCCGGTCGCGACGACCCTGCGCAGGCCGGTCCACGCCCCGGGCTGCCACTTCCGCCCCGACGGCGGGGGGCGCCTCGTCCTGGCCGAGGGCGCGCACGACCAGGTCTGGACCGAGGGGGGCGAGCCGTGGCCACCCGAGCGCTCGCTGGCCGCGGTGGCCGCCCACCTGCCGGCGCTCGCGGGGGCACGGGTGGAGGCCGCGCGGGTCGGGGTCCGTCCGATGCCGCCCGACGAGCGGCCGATGGTCGGCGGGATCCCGGGGCTCGAGGGCTTCTACGCCCTCGTCTCGCACAGCGGGGTCACCCTCGGCCCCCTGTGGGGGCGCATCGCCGCCGCCGAGCTCCTCGACGGCGCGCTCGACCCGCGCCTGGCCCCGTACCGGCCGGCCCGCTTCCTCTAGCCTCCTGCCCCTGAATCCCGGCCTTCGGTTTGACCCGCCGGGGGCGATCTGGCAGGATCGCCGCGTGACGAAGCCCTCGTCGGCCAAAGGAGAGACGCAATGAGAGTCCTGCTCGCGGTCATGCTCGTGGTGGCGGTCGGGGTGTCGAGCGCGGCGGCCCAGGCGCCGGCGCCGGTCAACCTCGCCTTCGCCACGCTGGACACCGGCAGCGCCTGGTACGTCTACGGAGCCACCATCGCCGAGCTGCTGCGCAAGACCCTGCCGCCGGGCTCGAACATCGACGTCAAGCCGCGCGCGGGCGGCGTGGGCAACCCCCGGCTGGTGGCCAAGAACGAGACGCCGCTCGGGCTGGCCTTCACGGTGACCAACCGCTGGGCCTTCGAGGGCAAGGAGGCCTACACCGAGAAGCTCGAGAACATCCGCGCCCTCGTCGGCGGCTTCGACACCTACTACCTCGTGGCCATGGCCACCAAGAAGCTCGGGATCAGCTCGGTCCGCGAGATCCGCGACCGGAAGCTGCCGGTGCGCGCCTACACCCAGCCGGTCGGCTCGCTCGGCGAGTTCGCGGGCCGCCAGCTGCTGCGGGCGGTGGGTCTGGGCTACAACGAGATCAAGGGCTTCGGGGGCTCCACGCAGCACGTCGGCTACAACGTGATCATCGACGCGTTCAAGGACGGCCGCGCCGATATCCTGTTCGCGGTGGTGACCCCCAAGCACCCGTCGGTGAGCGAGATCGTGTCGTCGGTGGACGTGGAGTTCCTCGGCCTCGACGCCGACATCGCCAAGGCGCTGCTGCCGCTGGGCTACACCGCGGCCACCATGCCCCCCGACACCTTCAAGGGCCAGTCCAAGCCGGTGAGCACGGTCGGCTTCCCCACCGTGCTGATCACCAACAAGGACCTGCCGGAGCCGATCGCCTACACCGTGACCAAGACCGTGGTGGAGAACAAGGACGCGCTCGTGCGCGGTCACGGCGGGCTGGCCGACTTCGAGCCGCGGACGGCGTGGCAGGCGGACAAGGTCGGCATCCCCCTGCATCCGGGCGCCGAGCGGGCGTACCGCGAGAAGGGGTGGATGAGATAGCCGGCCCGCTCGTTCTCGTCAACGGGCGCATCCTGACCCTCGACCCTCGGCGCCCGGTCGTCACCGCGCTCGCCGTCGCGGGCGGCCGCGTCACCGCGATCGGCGGGCCGCGGGAGGTCGTGCGCGGGCCCGAGCGGGGCACGCGGGTGATCGACCTGCGGGGGGCGGCGGTGATCCCCGGGCTCGTCGACGCCCACGCCCATCTCGACCGCGAGGGGCTCAAGCTCATCTACCCCTCGCTCGCGCGGTGCCGCTCGATCGCGGACATCCAGCGGCTGATCCGCGGGCAGGCGGCGCGCCGCAAGCCCGGGGAATGGATCGTCACGATGCCGATCGGCGCGCCGCCCTTCTACCAGGGCGTGCCGGAGTGCCTGGCCGAGGGGCGCTGGCCGACGCGCGCGGACCTCGACGCGGCCGCGCCCGCCCATCCCGTCTACATCCGCGGCATCTGGGGCTACTGGAACCGCCCGCCGGTGTACTCGGTCGCGAACAGCCGGGCGCTCGCGCTGGCCGGGGTCACCCGCGAGACCGACGCGCCCCCGGGCGTGGAGATCGTGAAGGACGCGGCCGGCCAGCCCACCGGGGTGTTCATCGAGCACAACCTCATCCAGGTGCTCGAGTTCACCCTGATGCGCGCGGCGCCGCGCTTCACCGCCGAGGACCGGCGGCGCGCGCTCCGGGTCTCGCAGCGCCGCTACGCGGCGCGCGGGGTCACCGCGGTATACGAGGGCCACGGGGTCGCGCCGGAGGTGCTGGCCGCCTACCGGGAGTGCCACGCGCGGGGCGAGGTGCGGCTGCGCTGCACGCTGGCGATCAGCCCGACGTGGGACGCCGCCGAGGCCGCCCGCGCCATCCCGGGACTCGCGGCGTGGGCCGGGGGGCGCGGGCTCGGCGACGATCGCCTGCGCGTGGGCGGCATCTGCCTGCATTACGGCGGCGGCGCGGAGGTCGCCCGTATCCTGCACGCGTCGCAGCCCTACACGGGGTGGGCGGGGTTCGTCGAGAGTGCCAACGACCCCGCCGCCTACCGCGAGCAGGCCGAGCTGGCGGCGCGCCACCGCCTGCGCGTCAACACCCTGGTGACGCGCTGCCTGCCGGAGGTCCTCGACGTCTGGGAAGCGGTGGCGCGGCGCCACCCAGTCCGGGACCTGCGCTGGGTCCTGGTCCATCTCAACGCGGCCACGCCCGAGCAGCTGGCGCGCATCCGGCGGCTCGGGGCCGTGGTCACCACCAACCCCATCTCCTACCTCTACCGCTCGGCCGCCGAGGAGGTGGCCAGGCTCGGCGGCGCGGCCGACCGGCTCCTGCCCCACCGGAGCCTGGCGCGCCACCGCATCCCGTTCGGGCTCGCCACCGACAACAAGCCCGCCGACCCGTGGGCCGCCTTCGCGGCCGCGGTGGCCCGGCGCGACATGCGGACGGGCGCGGTGGTGGGCGCGCGAGAGCGGCTCACGCGCCTCCAGGCGCTCGCCGCTCTCACGCGGGGCGGCGCCTGGGTGACGCTCGCCGAGCGCGAGCGCGGCCGGCTGGCCCCGGGCTGGGCGGCCGACCTCGCGGTGCTCGAGCACGACCCGCTCACCGCGCCCCTCGAGGATCTGGTCGACCAGACCGCGCGGCTCACCCTGGTCGGCGGGGAGATCGTCCACCATGCCTGACCTGCGCTCGCCCCGGGTGTGGCTGGCCACGAGCTGGTCCGTCTTCCAGCTCTACACCGCCTACGCCGGGCTCTACGATCTGCTGATCCAGCTGCCGGTGCACGTGGCCTTCGCGATCGCGCTCGGGTTCCTGACCGAGCCGACCCCCGACTCGCCGGAGGCCGCGGCCCAGCTCGCCGCGCGTCGTCCCCGGCGCTGGCTCGACGGGAGCCTCGCGCTCCTGGCCCTCCTCTGCGGTGCGCACTTCGTCTGGCACCACGAGCGGCTGACGACCCGGATGGCCATGGTGGACGACCCCCTGCGGGTGGACGTCGTGGTCGGCGTGCTCTTCACCGCGCTGCTCCTCGAGGCCGCGCGGCGCCACATCGGTCCGGCCCTGGTCGTCCTCGCCCTCGCCTTCGTGGGCTACGCGTTCGCCGGCCCCTGGCTGCCCGGCTTCATCGGCCACGGGGGCGAGAGCTTCCTCACGCTGGTGGACCAGCAGACGATGACGACGCAGGGGATCTTCGGGATCCCCACCCTGGTGTCGGCCACGTTCATCTTCCTGTTCGTGGTCTTCGGCAGCGTCATGTCCCACGGGGGCCTGCTGCGCTTCTTCACCGACGGTGCGCTCGCGGTGGCCGGAGGCAGCCGGGGCGGGGCGGGAAAGGTCGCGGTGATCTCGAGCGGGCTCTTCGGGACGGTCAACGGCAGCGCGATCGCCAACGCGGTCACCACCGGCGCCTTCACGATCCCGCTGATGAAGCGCGCCGGCTACCGGCCGGAGTTCGCCGCCGGGGTCGAGGCATGCGCCTCGATGGGCGGCCAGCTCATCCCGCCGGTGATGGGCGCGGCCGCCTTCATCATGGCCGAGACACTGCAGGTGTCCTACGCCTCGATCGCGGTGGCGGCGGCGATCCCGGGCGTCCTCTACTTCGTGGCGGTGGGCGTGATGGTGCACTTCGAGGCCGCCCGCCGGGAGCTGCCGGTGCTGCCGCGCAGCGCCCTGCCGAGCCTGGGCGCCGTCCTGCGTCGTGACCTGCACCTGCTGGGGGGGCCGGCCGTCCTCGTCTACTTCCTGGTCGACGGCCGCTCGCCGCTGTTCGCCGGCTTCTGGGGGCTGGTCGCGGCATTCGCGCTCTCCTGGGTGCGGCACGACACCCGGATCCGGCCCGCCCGGTGCCTGGCCATCCTGGTCGACAGCGCCCTGGCCGCGATGCCGGTGGCCCTGGCCTGCGCGACCGTCGGCATCGTGGTCGGGGTCGTGAGCACGACCGGGCTCGGCCTCAAGCTCGCGACCGGGATCGTCGGCCTGGCCGGGGGGAGCCTGCTCCTCACCCTGGTGCTCACCATGGTCGCCGCGCTCGTGCTCGGCACCGGGCTGCCGACCTCCGCGACCTACATCATCACCTCGATCATGGCGGCCCCGGCGCTGATCGAGCTGGGGGTCCCCAAGCTGGTCGCCCACATGTTCGTGTTCTACTTCGGGATCCTGGCCGACCTCACCCCGCCGACCGCCATCTCGACCTACGCGACCTCGTCCATCGCGGGCGCGGACGTGTGGCGCACGCAGTGGCTGGGGATGATGCTGGCCCTCTCCGGCTTCATCATCCCGTTCTCGTTCGCCTACGACCCGGCGTTGCTGCTGATCGACGCCTCGCTCCTGCACGTCGCCTGGCGCACCCTCGCCGCGACCCTGGGGATCGTGATGCTCGCGGCCGGCCTCATCGGGTACTTCCGGGCGCCGACGCGCCCGTGGCAGCGCGCGCTGCTGCTGGCCGGCGCCCTCCTGCTGATCTTCCCCGGGGTCTGGGGCGACGCGGCGGGCCTGCTGTGCTTCGTCGTGGTGGTAGTCTCACAGCGCGCCGCGCGTCCGGCCGGCGTCATGGAGGGGGCATGATGGGACAGGGCATCCGCGACTTCGTGGCGGGTTACGAGCGCGCCTTCCCGGGCGAGGTCGTGCGCGTGACCGAGCCGGTGACGACCGACCTCGACGTGATGGCGCTCGTGCTCGAGTACGAGCGGCGGCGGCGCTGGCCCGTCCTCCTGTTCGAGAAGGTCGCGGGGACGGACATGCCGATCATCGCCAACGTGGTGGCGAGCCGCCGCGCGCTCGCGTGGGCCCTCGGGGTGCCCGAGACGCGCCTCGCGCAGGAATACGCCCGTCGCATCAAGGACACGATCAAGCCCAAGGTCGTCGCCCACGCGCCCTTCCGCGAGCGCGTGCTGACCGGGGCCGATCTCGACCTCGGCCGGCTGCTGCCGATCCCGACCTACTTCCCCGGTGACGCCGGCCGCTACCTCACCGCCGGCATGCTGGTCGCGCGCGATCCCGAGACGGGGGTGGAGACGAAAGGCTACCACCGGTTCCAGCTGAAGGGCCCCGACCGCATGGGCGTGAGCCTGCACTCGCGCCGCCGCATGTTCGAGTACCAGCGTCGCGCCGAGGCGCGCGGCGAGGCCCTCCCGTGCGCGGTCGCCCTCGGCCTGCACCCGCTGGTGTCGATGGGCTCGCTCGCCTACCCGCCCGCCGAGGTCGGCAAGTTCGAGGTGGTCGGCGGCCTCTTCGGCGAGCCGCTCGAGGTCGCCCCCTGCACCTCGATCGACCTCACCGTCCCGGCCGCCGCCGAGATCGTGATCGAGGGCGAGATCCTTCCCGGAGTGCGGGAGCCCGAAGGGCCGTTCGGCGAGTTCACCGGCTACTTCTCGCGCCGCTCGACCGAGCACGTCTTCCAGGCCAAGGCGGTCTCGATGCGGACGAGGCCCTGGTTCCAGTCGATCGGCTCCGGCCGCGCCGGCGACCACATCACCACCCTGGCGCTGGTGCGCGAGGCGGAGATCTGGAACGCGCTCGGACGCGTGATCCCCAACGTGACCGGCGTCCACGTTCCCCTGTCCGGCACGTCGTCCTTCACCGCCTACGTCGCGATCAAGCAGGGCCGCCCGGGCGAGGCCAAGCACGTGATCCCGATCGTGCTCGGGGTGGATCATTACCTGAAGCTGGTCATCGTGGTGGACGACGACATCGACGTGTTCGACGAGTCCGACGTGATGTGGGCGGTGGCCACCCGGATGCAGGCCGACCGCGACCTCGTCACCATCGGCGGCAGCCTCGGCGCCCTGCTCGACCCGAGCGCCGACGAGCGCGGGGTCACCGCCAAGCTCGGCATCGACGCCACCCGCCCGATCGGCGAGCCCTTCGCGGAGAAGCTGGTCATGGACCCCGCCAAGATGGCGTGGGCGCGCGCCCTCGTCGACCGCCTCGGCGGCTGAGCGGCGGCCGCGATCCCTCTTCCCCGTGAGGGGGAGGAGGCAGCCTACTCCCCGCGGAGGCGGGGGTCGAGCAGGTCGCGCAGGGCGTCGCCCACCAGGTTGAACGCGAGCACCGCCAGCATGATCGCGAGCCCGGAAAACGTGGTGATCCACGGGCAGCACTTGATGTACTGGCGCCCCTCGCTGAGGATGTTGCCCCAGCTCGGCGTCGGCGGCGGGATCCCGAGACCGAGGAAGGACAGCCCGGCCTCGGTGCGGATCGCGGTGGCGATGTAGAGCGTGGCCACCACCACCAGCGCGTAGAGCGCGTTGGGAAAGACGTGGCGGGCCATCACCCGGAGCTGGCCGCTGCCGAGCGCCCGCGCGGCCATGATGTAGTCCTGCTCCCGGATGGTGAGCGCGAGGCTGCGCGCCAGCCGCACGAAGTTGGGCGTCAGTGCCACCCCGATCGCCAGGATCTCGTTCGTCAGCGAGCCGCCCAGCGCGGTCACGATGATGAGCGCGAGCAGGAGGGTCGGGAACGCCATCAGCATGTCCGCGCACCGCATGATGACGGTCTCGACCGCGCCGCCGCTGGTGCCGGCCAGTATGCCGAGCGGCACACCCAGAAGAAAGCCCCAGACCACAGAAGCCAGGCCCACCTGCAGCGACACGCGCGCGCCCCAGATGATGCGGCTCAGGATGTCGCGCCCGTACTCGTCGGTGCCGAGCAGGTGGCGCTCCACCGCGCCCGGACCCTTGAGCACCGCGTCCGAATACTGGGCCGAGGGGCTCAGGGGCGCGATGAGGGGCGCGGCGGCGGCCAGCACGATCATGGCCAGGGCCATCAGGACGCCGATCCCGATCGGCACCCACCGTCGCAGTTGCCCGCGGAGAGAGCGGCGCGGCTCCTCCTGCTCCAGGGGAACCCCGAGGTCGAGCGAGTCTGCCCGCCGGCTGATGGCCATCTCGGCTCCGTTCCGGGCCTACCGGTAGGTGATCCGGGGGTCGACGATCGCGTAGGCGAGGTCGACGATCAGGTTGACCACGATGATGATCATGGTGAACACCGTGATGGCCCCCTGAGCCAGCGGGTAGTCACGCGCGCCGATCGCGTCCACCAGCATCTTGCCGAGGCCGGGACGGGTGAACACCGTCTCGGTGAGCACGGTGCCGGTCAGCGCGATCGCCACGAAGAGGCCGATGATGGTGAGCAGCGGCACCATCATGTTGCGGAAGGCGTGCTTGTAGACCACCGCGCGCTCTCCCTGGCCTTTGGCCCGGGCCGTCCGGATGTAATCCTGGCTGATCACCTCCAGCATCGCCGAGCGGGCCAGGCGGCTGACGGTGGCGGCCAGGGTGAAGCCGAGAGCGAACGCAGGCAGGGCCAGGTGGTACAGCACGTCGCCCACCGCGGCCAGGAAGTCGCGCGGATACGTGAACGCCTCGCCGCTCCGCAGCATCTGGATGACCCCATCGAGGTCACCGCCGCCGATGAGCGGAAAGAGATCGAGGCGCAGCGAGAACACGATCAGCAGCAGGATGCCGAGCCAGAAGACCGGCATCGACAGACCCAGCAGCGCGATGATCCGAAGCGGATAGTCGATCAGGGGGCTGCGACGCTTGAGCGCGGAGACGATCCCGATCGGGATCCCGATCAGAGCCGCCACCACCGCGCTGGACAGGACCAGCACCAGGGTATGCGGGAACATGCGGGCGATGTACTCGCTCACCGGGTAGCCCTGCCGGAAGGATTGCCCGAAGTCGAGCCGCACGGACCGCCAGAGATAGTCCACGTACTGGACCGCGAGCGGGCGCTGCAGCCCCAGATTCCTGGTGCAGTCCGCGAGCGCCTCGGTGGTGGCCTGGTCGCCCATCATGGCGAGGCAGGGATCACCGGGCAAGATGCGCATCGCGAAGAAGACGATGCTCATGGCCCCGAGCAGCATCGGGACCGCGACCAGGATCCGGCGCAGCGCGTACTTGAACATGCCGTCCCCGGTCAGTTGATGATCTTCAGCATCTCCGGGTAGTTGTAGCTGTAGTGCAGCGTGAACTCGCCGTAGTCCGGACTGAACGGCGTGCTCACCCGCTTGGGGTTGCGGGCCCAGATGTTGGGCACGTCCTGGATCGGGAAGCACACCAGGTCGCGCTCGATGCGCTTCTGGGCCTCGGCGTAGATCGCGGCGCGCTTCTTGACGTCCCGCTCCTGCCGCCCCGCGACGAGGAGATCGTCGATCGCGCGGTAGTGGGCGAAGTTGGTGCCCTTGTTGCCGGTGGCCGGATCCGGGATCTCCTTGGAGTCGAAGAACAGAGAGAGCCACGGGTCGGCGTCGGTGATCCGGGTGCCGCCGTAGAGCACGAAGGGGTCGAGGTTCTTCCGGATGTTCTCGTGGAAGGTGGCGTGCTCCACGATCTGCAGCTCCACGACGATGCCCACCTTCTTGAGCTGCTCCTGGACCAGGGTGAGCACCTTGGGGTAGAAGAACGACTTGCTGATGAAGTAGTTCTTGATCGTGAAGCCGCTGGGATGCCCGGCCTCGGCCAGGAGCTTCTTGGCCTTCTCGGGGTTGTACTCGGGGAAGGTCATCGGGATGTGGCCGAAGTAGCCGGGAGGCACGCAGCTCGGGGCGACCTTGCCCAGGTCCCCCGGATACATGGTCTCCTTGATCGCGTTGCGGTCGATGGCGTGCATGAAGGCCCGGCGCACGCGGATGTCGTCGAAGGGCGGCTTGGTCATGTCGATGTAGAAGCGCTCCTGC
>DATIFV010000115.1:0-11341 GCA_035455085.1 Candidatus Methylomirabilota bacterium
CCTTTGGACTGGCCGCCGCTCTCGCGCCGGCGCTGGCCCGGGCTGCGCCCCCGGCGGCCGGCGTCCAGACGACCTCCAAGCGGGACCTGGTCGTCGCGCAGGCGTTCGACCTGACCAGCCACGATCCCCACGCGTCCACCCTTTCGAGCGACTGGCGGATCGCCTTCAACGTCTTCGACACCCTGATCCGGCGCCACCCCGACGGGACGCTGCACCCGGGCCTCGCCACCGGTTGGCGCCGCACCGCGCCCACCACGTGGCACCTGACGCTACGCCCGGACGTGCGCTGGCACGACGGCAGCCGGTTCACCTCGGTCGACGCCAAGTACAGCCTCGACCGGACCTACGACCCCACCGTGAAGGCCGCCCGCCTCCTCGGCTCGTGGTGGACCCAGGCGATCGAGCGCACGGAGGCGCCGGACCCGGCGACCCTCGTCATCCACACCCGGTGGCCCGACCTGCTGATGCCGGCTCGCCTGGCGTGCTGTGCGGGTGCGGTCGTGCCGTGGGCCTACATCGACCGCGTGGGCTTCAAGGCCTTCAACGAGCGCCCGGTCGGCAGCGGCCCGCTCCGCTTCGCGTCCAGGAGCCGGGGCGATCAATGCCTTTTCGACGCCAATCGCGACTACTGGAGCGACCGGATCGACGTGGACCGGGTCGTCTTCCAGTCGGTGCCGGACCCCGAGCGTCGGGTGGACCTGCTGCGGCGCGGCGCGGCCGACCTGGTCGTGCCGCTGCCGCCCGAGCATGGTCCCCGCGTGGCGGCGGACCCCTCCACCCAGGTCGCCAGCGTGCTCTATGCCGGCCTCTACGTGCTCGCGGTCAACGTGTGGGTACCGCCGCTGAATGACCCCCAGATCCGCCAGGCGCTGTCTCTCGCCATCGACCGGGAGACGATCGTGAAGGAGCTCTGGCGCGGCCGTGGCCTGGTGCCGAACGGCCCCATCCCGCGGGGCGAGGACCTCCACGATCCCACCCGGCGGCCGCTCCCCTATGATCCCGGCGCCGCGCGGGAGCGGCTCCGGCGGGCCGGCTACCGGGGCGAGCCGATCCACTTCGAGACGACGGCGGGCATGATCGCCAACGATCGGCTCATGGCGGAGGCCATCGCCGAGATGTGGGAGGACATCGGGGTCAAGGTCGTCCTCGACGTGATCGACATCGAGACCCGGCATCGGAAGAACCGGCAGCAGGCGTTCAAGGGCGTCTGGTGGTCGGATCCGACCTCGATCATCCGCGACCCCGACGGCATGATGGGGCGTCTGCTCAGCCCGGGACAGCCGCACGACTACTGGCGCCACCACGAGTTCGACCGCCTGGCCAGCGTCGCCCGATCCAGCGGGGACCAGCGCACCCGGGTCGAGACCTACCGGAAGATGACCGCGATCTTCCTCGAGGAGAACCCGTGGATCGTGGTGCTCCAGCCGATGGAGGACTACGGGCTGCGCCGGTACGTCGAGTTCACGCCCAGCCCGGACCAGCAGTTCGAGCTGAGGCGCTTCAACTTCCGGATGCGCCGTGCCTGAGGCCGGGGCTCAGGGCCGCTTCTCGTAGACCGCGGTATTGCCGGTGCGCGCGGAGCGCGCGTAGAGCCGCTGCCGGTCGGGCCCGTAGGTGAGGGTGATGATCACGGACTTGGCCCCGACCTTGAAGTTGAGCTGGATCTCCTGGCCGTTCGTCACGTAGCGCCCCCCGGTGCGGCGGCCGTCCGGCGCGATGCTGGTCATCGCCCCGTCGGGGCCGAACTCGAGCCAGTCCGTCTCGTCCCCGTCCGGGGATTGCACCGGCTCCCACCGGCCCAGTAGCCACATCTCCTCGATCGCGCCCGCCGGCGCGGAGCCGAGGGCCACCACCAGGACCAGCAGCGCGAGCCCACGGGCCAGGTGCGTCATCAGCGGTGGCGGAAACGTCGGCTCTGCTCGACGTGCTTGGAGTAGGCCTCGAGCTCGGCGTCGAGGCGGCGCGGCGTCCAGCCCGCCAGCTCGCCCATGCGCGCGGCGATGGGCTCCGCGCAGTCGAGGCCCTGGCAGCGGCTCTGGCCGATGCCGGTACGGCGCAGCAGGAAGTCTTGAAGGGACACCGCCAGCTCCTCCCGCACCGCGTGATGGAGCTGGGCCACGATCTCGGGATTGCTCGGGCACAGCCGCTCGAAGCCGTCGGGCAGCTTGCGGCCCAGGTCGAGCACCCGGGAAAAGGCGCGCCCGTAGGTCTCCACCAGCATCCGGAGGGTGGCGCGGGAGAGCCCGGTGGCCGCCATCTCCTCGGAGACGTCCATCCAGGCGCGCACCTCGATCTTGCCCGCTTCCTCGTCGGTGCCGTCCAGCATGGTGCGCGCAGTGCGCGAGGCCGCCCGGCGACCCAGCGCGCGCATGACCCGGTCGCCCACGTTCTCGGCCAGGCTGCGGAAGCAGGTCAGCTTGGTGCCGGTCACCGAGAGGAAGCGCCCGTCGGGGCCCTCCGGGACCACCCGGTGCTCGCGCGAGACCGCGGAGGCGGAGCGACCCGGCTCGTAGGAGAGCGGCCGCACGCCCGCGTAGGTGTAGGCCACGTGCTCCGCACTGACGCGGCTGTCGGGCAGCACCTTGGCAACCTCGTCGAGCAGGTAGGTCACCTCTTCCCGCGTGGCCCAGAGCTGGTCCGGGTCGCCATCGAAGTCGGTGTCGGTGGTGCCGACCAGCGAGAAGCCGCGCCACGGGATGACGAAGATCATCCGCTCGTCGTGGGCGGACAGGTACACCGCGCGGTCGGTCATGCGGGGCAGCAGGCAGTGGATGCCCTTGGTGGTGCGGAGCAGCCGCGGGCTGCGGTCGGCGACCCCGGCGAGGGCGCGCAGCCGATCGACCCAGGGGCCGGCGCAGTTCACGATCGTGCGCGCCTTGACCGCGTGCACCCGGCCCGAGAGGAGGTCGCGCACCTTCACCCCGTCGAGCCCCCGGGCGCCCGGGATGAACTCCTCCACCTGGCAGTAGTTGAAGACCCGCGCCCCGTGCCGGGCCGCCGAGAGCGCGTTCTCCAGGCACAGGCGCTCCGGGTAGAGCAGCAGGTCGTCGAAGTAGTAGCCCGCGCCGCGGAGATCCTCCGCCCGCACCCCCGGCTCCATCGCGAGCGTGGCGGCCGGCCGCACCACCCGGTACCGCTCGGTCTTCTTGCCGGGGGTGAGCAGGTCGTAGAGCCACATGCCCAGGCGCACCTTGATGAGGCCGCGCGAGGCGCCGCGGTACACCGGCACCAGGAAGGGCAGCGGGCGCACCAGGTGCGGGGCGAGGCGCTCGAGCGTCCTCTTCTCGCGCAGCGACTCGCGCACCAGCCTGAAGTCGCCGAGCTCGAGGTAGCGGAGGCCGCCGTGGATCAGCTTGGAGGACTTCGAGGAGGCCCCGGAGGCGAAGTCGCCCTTCTCGAACAGCGCCACCGCGGCGCCGCGCAGGGCCAGGTCGCGCGCGACCCCCGCCCCCGCCATGCCGCCGCCGATCACCACGGCGTCGAGATGGGCGCCGTCCAGTCCGTCCAGTCGGCTCGATGGCACGCTCGTCACTGCACCAGATCCCGGATCGATCGTATCACGTGGTCCGGAGCCACCGCGGCGATTCGCGGGTCGTCCGCGCGCGTGACGCCGCTCAGCACGAGCACGGTGGGCAGGCCGAGCCGGCGGCCCATCGTGATGTCGGTCTCGATGCGGTCGCCCACCATCGCGGTCTCGCGCGCGGGGATCCCCAGCGCGGCCAGGGCGACTTCCAGGATGATCGGCGACGGCTTGCCCACGATCGTCTCGACCCTCCGGTCGGTCACCGCCTCCACCGCCGCGATCATCCCCGCGCAGTCGGGGATCTCGCCGCCCTCCACCGGGCAGGTGCGGTCGGGATTGGTGGCGATGAGCCGCGCCCCCCGCTTCACCGCCTGCAGGGCGGTGTTGAGCTTGGCGTAGTCGAAGGTGCGGTCGAAGGCGATCACCACCCAGCGCACGCGCTCGTCCCCGCGCACCTCGAAGCCGTGCGCGCGCATCTCCTCGAGCATCGGCGGCTCGCCGATCACGAACACCGGGGCTCCCGGATCGCGGTCGCGCAGGTAGCGGGCGAGGACCAGCGAGGAGTTGATCACCTCGTCGGGCTCCGCGGGCACCCCCAGGCGGGAGAGCTTGGCCGCGTACTCCCCCCGCGTCTGCAGCGGCTTGTTGGACAGGAACGCCACCCGCCGCCCGGCCGCGCGCAGGGCGGCGATGGCGGTGTCGGCGCCGGGGATCAGGTGCTCGCCGAGGTAGACGGTGCCGTCGAGATCGAAGAGCCAGCCGCGGTAGGGGAACCTGGGAACCACCCCTCACCCTGCCCTCTCCCCCGAGGGGAGAGGGATCACCTCAGGAGCGGGACGACGGCGGCCTGGGCCAGATCGAAGAGGGGGCCGGGCATCACCCCGAGCTGCACCACGCCCCAGAGCGCCACCACCAGGGCCAGCGCTCCGGAGAGCGAGGGGGCCAGCACGGTGGGCGCACCCTCGGGCTCGCGCATGTACATGAACACGATCAGGCGCAGGTAGTAGTAGGCGGCGACCGCGGAGTTCAGGACCCCGATCACGGCCAGCCACACGTAGCCCGACTTCACCGCGGCGGCGAAGAGGTAGAACTTGCCCACGAAGCCCGCGGTGGGCGGGATGCCGATGAGCGAGAGCAGGAAGATGGACAGGGCGAGCGCGGCCAGGGGGTGCCGCGCGGCCAGGCCGCCGTAGTCGGCGAGCTGCACCGCCTCGCGCCCGTCGCGCTCGAGCAGCAGGAGGACCCCGAAGGCGCCCGCGGTGGTGAAGGTGTACGCGAGCAGGTAGAAGAGCACGCTGCCGGAGCCGAGCGAGCCGCCCGCCACCACCCCCACCAGCATGTAGCCGACGTGGGCGATCGAGGAGTAGGCCAGCATGCGCTTGAGGTTCTGCTGGGCCAGCGCCACCACGTTGCCCACCGTCATGGTCAGGACGGAGAGCCCCCACACGAGGAAGGGCCAGTCGAGCGGCGCGCCGCGCACCGCGGTGAGCAGCACCCGCAGGAGCGCGGCGAACGCCGCCGCCTTGGAGCCGGTGGCGATCAGGGCCGCGACCGAGGTGGGGGCGCCCTCGTAGGCGTCGGGGGCCCACATGTGGAAGGGCACCGAGGAGATCTTGAAGCCGAAGCCAACCAGCAGGAGCCCAAAGCCGATCACCAGCATCGGGTCGCGCCCGGCCCCCGCGGCCACCGCGTTGCCGATGCGGTCGAGGTTGGTGGAGCCGGTGGCCCCGAAGATCAGCGCGATGCCGTAGAGGAAGAACCCCGAGGCGAACGCGCCGATCAGGAAGTACTTCATCGACGCCTCGCCCGCCTCGATCCGGCTGCGGAAGAAACCGGTCAGCACGTACAGGGCGATCGACATCGTCTCGAGCCCGAGGAAGACCATGATCAGGTCGCCCGCCGAGGCCATCAGCATCATGCCGAGCGCGGAGAACAGGACGAGGGCGTAGAACTCGCCCGCCTCCTGGCGCTCCCGGCGGATGTAGTCCATCGACAGCAGCAGGACGATCCCGGTGGCGTAGCCGATGACGATGTTGAAGAAGAGCGCGTAGGGGTCCAGCACCACCATGCCGCGGAAGCCGCGCAGCTCGCCCCCGCCGACCGAGAACGTCATCCAGTACGTCACGATCAGCGTGCCGACCACTCCGAGGGCGCTCACGAAGCCCAGGTGGTCCTTCCGCTCCCGCGGCGGCACCAGGTCGAGCAGCAGCACGAGCCCCGCGGTCACGGCCAGCACCAGCAGCGGCAGCAGCGGCCGCAGGTCCACCGCGGGCAGGACCAGCGCCGGGTTCATCGCGTCATCAGCGCGGCGGTAGTCGCCCGCGCCTTGCTCTGGACCTGGCTGATCAGCGACTGCACGCTCGGCTCGGTCATCGCGGTAAAGGTGGTCGGGTAGACCCCGATCCACACGATGAACAGCAGCACCGGCAGGAGCACCGCCCACTCCCGGGGGCTCAGGTCGGTCAGGCGCCGGTTGGCCTCGTGGGTCACCTCGCCGAAGCACACCCGCTGGTACATCCAGAGCAGGTAGACCGCGGCGAAGATGATGCCGGAGGTGGCGAGCACCGCCGCGAGCCGGTCCACCTGGAAGGCGCCGAGCAGGATCAGGAACTCTCCCACGAAGCCGTTGAGCCCGGGCAGCCCCACCGAGGACAGGCACACGATCAGGAACACCGCGCTGAAGGCGGGCACCACCTTCCACAGGCCGCCGAAGTCGGCGATGAGGCGGGTGTGCCGCCGCTCGTAGATCATGCCGACCATGAGGAAGAGGGCCCCGGTGCTGAGGCCGTGGTTCACCATCTGGATGAGGCCGCCCACCAGGCCCTGGGGGGTGAGGGTGAACAGGCCGAGCACCACGAAGCCCAGATGACTCACGCTGGAATAGGCCACCAGCTTCTTGATGTCCGGCTGCACCGTGCACACCCAGGCCCCGTAGAGGATGCCGATGACGGACAACACGAACATCCACGGCGCATACGTCAGGCTCGCGTCCGGGAAGAGAGGCAGGCAGAAGCGCAGGAAGCCGTAGGTGCCCATCTTCAGGAGCACCCCGGCCAGGATCACGCTGCCCGCGGTCGGGGCCTCCACGTGGGCGTCGGGCAGCCAGGTGTGGAAGGGGAACATCGGCACCTTGATCGCGAAGGCGAGGGCGAACGCGAAGAACATCAGATCCTGCGCGCGCCCGCCCGGCAGCACGTAGCGCGCGAGCACCGGCAGGTCGAAGGTGTACACCCCGGTGGCGGCCCCGTGCTGGAAGTACAGGGCCAGGATGGCCACCAGCATCAGGAGCGAGCCGGCCAGCGTGTAGAGCACGAACTTGACCGCCGCGTAGACCCGGTTGTGCCCGCCCCAGATCCCGATGATCAGGTACATCGGGATCAGCATCGCCTCCCAGAAGACGTAGAAGAGGAAGAGGTCGAGGGACACGAACACCCCGATCATCCCCGCTTCCAGCAGCAGCATGGTGATCGCGAACTCCTTCCAGCGCGACTCCACCGAGGTCCACGAGGACAGGATCACCAGCGGCATCAGGAAGGTGGTCAGCAGCACCAGCAGCACGCTGATCCCGTCCACCCCCAGGTGGTAGCCGACGCCCAGCGACGGGATCCACGCCTTCTGCTCGACGAACTGGTAGTCCGCGGAGGTCGGGTCGAAGCGGAAGTACAGCGGCAGCGAGACCGCGAAGGTGACCAGGGTGGTCCCGAGCGCCAGCCGCTTGGTGGCGGGCTCCTGGCGGCGCGGCAGCAGCAGCACGAGCAGGGCGCCCGCCGCGGGCAGGAACGTGACGAGCGTGAGCAGGTAGCCCATGCGGCTAGCGGCGGGCCAGCAGGTAGGCGACTACCGCCACCGCGCCCAGCAGGACTCCGAGCGCGTAGTTCATGACGAAGCCGGTCTGCACGCGGCGCAGGCCCCGCGCCCAGGCCAGCACCGCGGTCGCGGTGCCGTTGACCGCGCCGTCGAGCACCTCGGGGTCGAAGACCCGCGCGAGCCAGAGCGAGAGGCGGTAGATCGGCCGCACGAACAGCAGGTCATACAGCTCGTCCACGTAGTACTTGCCGAGCAGCAGCCGGTGCACCGGGTTCCGGGCCACCCCGATCGCGGCGGCCCGCACCGGCGCGCGCCCGTAGGCGTACCAGGCCAGCGCCACCCCCGCGATGGCCACCACCGCGGAGAGCAGCAGGAGCGTGAAGGCGATGCCCGCGCCGTGCTCGTCCTCCCCGTACGGCAGCACCGGAGCGAGGAAGCGCGCGAAGGCGGTGCCGTTGGAGGACGGGATGCCGACCGCGAGCCCCGCCACCACCGTGCCGAGGGCCAGGATCACGAGCGGCACCGTCATGGTCGCGGGCGACTCGTGGATGTGGTGGGCCACCTCCTTCGACATGCGGGGCGCGCCGAAGAAGGCGAGGAACACCAGGCGGAAGGTGTAGAAGGCGGTCATGAACGCGCCCGCCATCAGGAGCGTCCACAGCAGGTAGCGGTGCCCGTGGAACACGGAGGTGAGGATCTCGTCCTTGGAGAAGAAGCCGGCCAGCGGCGGCACCCCGGCCAGGCCGAAGGCCCCCACCAGGAAGGTCACGGTGGTGGTCATCATGCGCGGGGCGAGCCCGCCCATCTTGCGCAGGTCCTGCTCGCCGCCGAGCCCGTGGATCACGCTGCCCGCGCCGAGGAAGAGCAGGGCCTTGAACAGGGCGTGCGTCACCAGGTGGAACACCCCCGCCGCGTACGCCCCCACCCCCACGCCCACGAACATGTAGCCGAGCTGGCTGATGGTGGAGTAGGCGAGCACGCGCTTGATGTCGGTCTGCACCAGCCCGATGGTGGCCGCGAACACCGCGGTGAGGCCGCCCACCCACGCCACGATCTCGAGGGAGAGCGGCGCCATCTCGAAGAGCTTGTGGCAGCGCGCCACCATGTACACCCCGGCGGTCACCATGGTCGCCGCGTGGATGAGCGCGGAGACCGGGGTCGGGCCCTCCATCGCGTCGGGCAGCCAGGTGAAGAGCGGCAGCTGCGCCGACTTGCCGGTGGCCCCCATGAAGAGCAAGAGCGCGATGGCCAGGTAGGTGCCGGTGGCCACGGTTGCGTCCGCCTTGGCGAAGACCTCGGCGTAGTTGAGCGTGCCGAACGTCACCCAGATCAGCATGATGCCGAGGCCGAAGCCGAAATCGCCCACCCGGTTGACGATGAAGGCCTTCTTGCCCGCGTCGGCCGCCGCCTTCCGCTCGTACCAGAAGCCGATCAGGAGGTAGGAGCAGAGGCCGACCGCCTCCCAGAAGACGTAGAGGAGGAGGAAGTTGCCGGCCAGCACCAGCATCACCATCGAGAACACGAACAGGTTCAGGTAGGTGAAGAAGCGGGCATAGCCGTGATCGTCGTGCATGTAGCCGATGGAGTAGAGGTGGATGAGGAACCCCACCCCGGTCACCACCAGCAGCATCACCGCGGTGAGCTGGTCCACCTGGGCGGTGATCGCGGTCTTGAAGGTGCCCGCGACCACCCAGGTGAAGAGATCACCGGTCCACGTCTCGCCGTTCCAGACCCGGGCGAAGACCAGGCACGCGGTCACGAACGAGGCGAGCAGCGCCGGCACCGAGACCCAGTGCGCCTTGTGGCCGACGACCCGCCCGAAGAGGGCGTTGAAGACCGAGCCGATCAGCGGAAAGAGCGGGATCAGCCAGACGAGTCGTGACATGAGTGTGATTTCGCGTGCAAACCCGCATCACTCTAAGGGAACGGGCCCGGGGTGTCAAGGTTCGGACGGCCCGTCGCCCGCGCGCAGGCGCGGCTCCACGAAGCGGAAATACAGCAGCGGAATCAGGTAGAAGAGGAGCAGGTGGCCGGAGAGGAGCCGGACGCTGCCCGCGCCCTCGTCGGCGAGCAAGAGCGACAGGCCGAGGTTCAGCAGCACGTAGGCGAGCACCGCCACCGCGGCGCGCTGCGGCCCCTCGGGTACCAGCGCCACCAGCGCCCGCCAGTCCACCACCCGCACCGTTCCCCGCCCGCGGGCGGCCGCGCCGGCCTCCCGGAGGCGCACGATCATCGCCCCCAGCAGCAGGAAGGCCCCCACGAACAGGGCCAGGGCGACCGCGGCGGCGTACTCGGGTGGGAACGAGGTGAAGGTGGAGAGGTGGAGCACGCCGCTGGCCGCGAAGCCGGCGGTGGCGGCGCGCCGGAAGATCCTCCCCCAGTCACGGCGGTGGGTGGTCACGGGACCCCTATCTAGCATAAGCGGGGACTTCTCCTCTGATTCGCTCGGCTCGCCTTCGGCTGCGCCTCGCACAGCTTCGGCCGCAGTCGACCGGATGCGCGGTCACACGCAAACCTAGGCGGTGCGCCGGTCGGCTGCTAACATGGTGGCGTGGCCCGCTCCGGCGCGCGCGTGTGGCTCATCATCCTCGCGGTGCCCATCCTGATCGTGCTCGGGGGCATCGGCTATCTCGCCTGGCGTCAGAGCGTGGCCGGGGTGCGGGTGGAGTTCGAGCCGGTGCCCCGGTACGTCGGCGCGCGCACGCCCATCACCCTGGTGCTCCGCGCCGCCCGCGGCGGCGTGCAGTCGGTGGACATCCGCCTGAACCAGGGCGGCACCCGCGTCAACGTCTCGCAGCAGGCCTTCCCGGCTCCGGCCGCCAGCGAGCAGCGCGTGCAGCTCGTGGTGCAGGGCGGCCAGCTCGGCCTCCGCGAGGGCGCGGCCAACCTGGAGGTGCGCGCGCGCGACGGCTTCTGGCGGCCCATCCGGGTGGACGACCGCATGATCGCCAACGTGCCGGTCACGATCGACTTCACGCCGCCCACCCTCGAGGTCCTCGCCTCCACGCGCTACCTCTCGCGGGGCGGCGGCGCCCTGGTGGCGGTGCGCGCCAAGGGGGCGGCCCGCGTCGGGGTCAACGTGGGCGATCTCTTCTTCCCCGGCTTCCCGGCCGGGGCGCCGGACACCGGGCTGCACGCGGTGCTCTACGCGCTGCCCTGGAACCTGCCGCCCAACTCCCCGGTCACCGCCACCGCGCAGGACGAGGCGGGCAACGCGGTCTCGCGCGCGCTCGCGGTCGACATCCGGCCTCGCCGGTTCCCGCTGGACACCATCGAGGTGGGCGAGCAGTTCCTCGCGAGCAAGATGCCGGAGCTCCTGCCCGAGCGCGGGCAGATCCCGCCCGACCAGCTCCTGCAGGCCTTCCTGGTGGTGAACCGCGACAAGCGGAAGGAAGGCGAGGAGATGAAGCGTCGGCTCGGCCAGAAGAGCAAGCCCTCCCCGCTCTTCGAGGGCGCGTTCCTCCAGCCGCGCAACACCAAGGTGTTCTCCAACTTCGCGGAGACCCGCACCTACCGCTACAAGGGGCAGGACGTCGACACCCAGGTGCACCTCGGCTACGACCTCGCGTCGCTCAAGAACAGCCCGATCCCGGCCGCCAACTCGGGGGTGGTGGTCTACGCGGCGCCGCTCACCATCTACGGCAACACGGTGGTGGTGGACCACGGCTGGGGACTGCAGACGCTCTACGGTCACCTCTCCAGCATCGACGTCAAGGAAGGCGACGAGGTGAAGAAGGGCCAGTCGCTCGGCCGCTCGGGCGCCACCGGCCTCGCCCTGGGCGATCACCTGCACTTCGAGGTGCTGATCCAGGGGGTCTCGGTGACGCCGGTGGAGTGGTGGGACGGCAAGTGGATCCGCGACCACGTCGGCCGGCCCCTGCGCGAGGCCAACATCCCGCTGCTGCAGTCGGACCAGCCCGCCGCCGGCGCCGAGGAGCCCGCCCCCGCCGCCCCCTCCCCCCGTCGCCGCCGCCGCTAACCTCGGGGTCAGGTCTTGAATTACGACATTTT